>JASUTC010000013.1 GCA_030445775.1 Thermotogaceae bacterium
AGTATCCCAATCCTTTGACCGCTTTTGCCGGGTCAGGAGATTTTCTGAATTTACCCAGTGTATTCAAAATATCCTTGTGTTCTTCCATGAGAATATGAATGGGGTGCCAAGGTTCTACCTCTATCTCGTCATCCACGATGGATTTTTTGAACATATCCAGATGTACATCACACATGAGCATAATGGAGTCCGGGGAAATGCCCTCATTCACCAATTCCTGCTCGATCATGGATATATCAACGGGTGTCAATTCTTTCACTATCTTGGCAAACTGCTCTTTCACTTGGGCCAGATTCTTGTCTGGGTCTTCGTGCAGCTTTTTTATCAGGTCTTTTAATATTTCTTTTTCCTTATTGATATTGTTCATTGTCTCCCTCCTTTCGTTCTTACATGTTTATGATAAAGGTTTTTGGGGAGAATTTCAGTAACATATGTTACAGGGGGGAGGGGTAAAGTGAGCCGGCATCAAAGAGCGAGTTGATTCATTGAAGGCTTTGAGATAACGATAAAACTGCTCGGAAGGATATCTGAAGCTGCTATTTAATTTGAATTAAAGAATTAAACTTCCGTGGGGGCACAGATTTTGATTTTTGCGTTCAGGAATGGGTTGGTTTCTAATGAATGATTTCAGTAAATCCTAATACAATATCCAAGACTTCAGCCAAAATATGTTTAGGGATTTTCTCCACAAAACAAACATTTCGCGCATAGATATCAAGTGATTTAACCTGTTCACACATGACTACAGCAGTTGTGTGCGTTTGAGAATTTAGATTGACATGGAGGGGAAAATCTCGGTTTGTGTTTGTGATCGGGCAAACCAAAGACAGTTTTGTGAAGTGGTTAAAAGTATCATTACTGATAATTAACGCAGGTCTTTGCCCTTTTTGCTCATGACCTTTTTGCGGATCAAAATCCAAAAAAACAATATCACCCGGTTTTGGTATGTAATCATTCACAGAATCTCCTTACCTTCTTTACTTCAACTTGGTCATTTTCGCTTAAATGAGCTTCTTTAATAATTGGTTTGGGAATTCTTATCACATTAATATTTCCCCATTTTTGAACTTTTGTAGTCATAAAATCACTTCAGTTTCTTCAAAAACATGCCTCAGAATACATCTAAAGCTTTTGTGATTTGAAGAAAGGTAAAAAAAATCCCTTTATGGTATATAATAGGGTATTCAGAAACAAAATGTTATGTTTTTTTATTTTTATAGAGGAGGTAGTTACACATGAAAAGAAATGCCTTGCTTCTGGTGATATTCATGTTAATCGTTGGGTTATCATTTGGATCAATTTTTCAGCTGGTGACCGAAAAGGATCTGGAGGGAATCAAAATAGCTGTTGAGAATGGTGAGGATATAAATGCCCTGAACGAATTCGATCAAAAACAGCAAACTCCTTTGATTCGGGCGATATCATACGGATCTAGGGACCCCGTTTATGTTGAGATTGCCAAATATCTGATTGAACAGGGGGCTGAGCTCAACTATCAGGATAGTGACGGGTTTACAGCACTACATTATGCCGCAAAGGAAGGTCTCCTTGAAGTGGTGAACCTACTGGTGGAAAAGGGAGCGGATTTAGAGGTTTATCCCGATGAAACCAAATTTTACAAGGGAGAGACTCCTCTCGTAAGTGCCTGTTCTTATTCAAATACAGATGATAAAAATATTGAAGTGGTGAAATACCTGGTGGAGAATGGGGCCAGTATGGACAAAAACGACTTAAGTTTTCAGAGCCTTCTGACCAAATGTATCTACTCAAAGGCACCCAAAACCGCTCAGTATTTGTTGGAAAAGGGAGCTGATCCCAACCTTCCAAACAACAACGGTCAAACCCCATTGTATTTGGCGATAGATAAAAGTATGGGGAATGAACTCATCAAAGCATTACTGAAAGCCGGAGCTGATCCTGATACAGGCTCCCCCTACTACACGCCATTACAAATGGCTATAAAAAAACGTGATATTGAATTGGCGCAACTACTGATCGATGCCGGAGCGGATATTTACTATGTGAATGAATACGGTTCAACCCTTTTTCATACCGCCGCTTCCATCAACTCCAATAAGAATGTCGATTTTCTGCTTTCAAAGGGCTTGGACATCAACGCGAAAAACAACGATGGAGAAACACCCCTTCATATCGCTGCCGAAAATGGTTACACATCTGTGATCGAACAAATGATTAACAATGGTGCAGATCCCTTTGCCCTTGATAACAACAACTTCATGCCCATGCATATTCACCAGTTTGTGTTTAAATCAGATAAAGAAAAAGTGACATGGATACTTTCAAAAGGTGTAGATGTGAACATGAACCAGATTGAACACAACGTGGCACCTATTATTATAGCTGCCTCTAACGGTGATTTGGATATGGTGAAATTCCTTTACGGAAAAGGGGCGGATTTGAACATAAAGGCTGAAGGAGGCTATACTCCTTTGCACGCAGCGGTGGGAAGACGAGGCAAAGTGGAAGTTGTCGAATATCTGGTAAACAACGGTGTAAACGTTGATGTTACCAGCGATGAAGGTTATACTCCGCTGTTCGAAGCAATCGTGTCATTTGGTGAACCGGAGATTATTCTTTTCCTTTTGGAAAAAGGGGCAAATATCAACCATCAGGATAACTTCGGTAAAACAGTCGCCCATTATGTCGTTGAGGATAAATGGGATGGTGAGGAAATGATTGAATTCCTCCATTCTGAGGGGGCAGATTTAACCATCAAAGACAACGATGGCAACACCCCGGAGTTTTATGCGGCTACTGATGAGATAAAAGAACTGTTAAACAGCTTGAAATAATCGTTATACCCAACTAAAAAGAACACACCAGAGATTGGTAACCCGGTGTGTTCTTCTTTTATTTTCATGGTAAAATTGAGAAAATAAAAGAAAAAGTTACAGGGGGAAATCATGAATCCATTAGTCGTCAATCTTTCAAAATCCCAACTGTTCGATGGGGTTACCATCAACGAACTGGAACAGATCAGTCGAAAAACAAATATCATCATGTCGAAATATCGGAGTGAAGAAATCATCCGAAGTGCTGATGAAAAGGCGAACAACATGTTTTTGGTCCTTGAAGGTGCCATTAAAGGTGTTATGGAGGACATCGAAGGACATGTGTATCAGGTGGAGGAATTCGGTGAATCTGAATTGACGGCCCCTGCCAATCTTTTTTCCGAGCAGGAGTATTTCCCTGTTACTCTGATTGCAAAAACGAATTGTAAATTATTGGAAATAGATAAACCAACCATACTGGTTATGTTCCAGATTTCCAGGAGAATGGAGGAGAATTTTCTCAGGATATTGTCCAATAAAGTGCTTTTTCTCGCCAATCGATTATGGGAAAATCAGTTTTATTCCATTGGGCAAAAGATTTATCAGATGGTTTACAAAGCTTTTAAAGAACATCATCAATCGGATTTTGAAGTGGAATACACCCATGAGGAATTGGCCCAACGCTTTGGGGTGTCTCGCCCATCCCTTTCAAGGGCTTTCATTAAAATTAATAAAGAAGGGATTATCAAATGCACCGGCAGACGGGTATTGATCATTTCGAGAGAGGCTTTGGCGGATAAAATGGCTCAAATGAGTTAAGGAGTTGAACAAGATGAGGTTATTTTCAAAAAAAGAACAACTAGAGATACAGCGGAAATGGTGGCAAAAAAGGCTGGATGAGCTACTACCCGAATTAATGAAAGAGCAGGGAATCGATTTTTGGCTGGTGGCTTGCCGAGAGTACAACGAAGATCCGGTCTTTAAGTCGCTGATGCCGCCAAAGGCAGTGAGTGCCAGAAGGTTATCCATACTCATGTTTTCTTTGCAGAGTTCTCATGTTGAACGGGTTCACACCTTTTCATACGACATAGAAGGATTTTATAAAGGCATCTCAAAAAATGGTGAAGAACCTTTGGATACAGCTTTAAGGTATATTCAGGAAAAGAATCCCGAAAAAATAGCCCTGAACATATCAGACCATTTTGCTTTTGGAGATGGCCTTTCCCATGGGTTGTATCAGCAAATGCAAACATTGTTTCCGGAGGGTGTTAAAAAGAAATTCTGTTCAGCGGAAAAACTCTGCATCCGATGGTTGGAAACGCGACTGGATGAAGAAATGGAAGTCTATCACCGTGTGAACAAACTGGCCCATGAGATTATTGCAGAGACCTTTTCGCCAGAGCGGGTTTATCCCGGGATCACAACCTCCCAAGATCTGGAATGGTACATGCTGGAGAAAATTACCTCCTATGGCCTTCCCTATTGGTTCCCGCCGGATGTGTACATTCACAGAAAAGGCGAAACGACTAACGGTGTGATTCAGAGGGGAGACATCCTTCACTGTGATATGGGTTTGGAATACTTCGGCCTGCAATCGGATACCCAGAGACTGGCCTATTGCCTGAGAGATGGTGAGTTCAAGCCGCCAAAGGGATTACAGGAAGCCTTTAAAATCGGAAATCGCTTTCAGGATATCGTGGCGTCGAAATTCAAAGTGGGAAAAACCGGAAATCAGGTCTTTAGTGAAGCTATGAAAGAAGCGAAGGTTGAAGGCATTGATGCCATGCTCTATACCCATCCCATTGGTATTCATGGCCACGGGGCCGGTCCTGTTATCGGGTTATATGATAAACAGGAAGAGATTCCCGTGCGCGGGGACCTTGCCATTCACAAAAAAACCTGTTATGCTTTGGAGTTAAATATTAAAAGAGAGATACCCGAATATGATAATATTAAAGAAGGCATTTACTTAGAACAAACAGTGGGATTTGATGGAGAAAAGGTCATCTATTTCGATGACCGACAGCGGGAATTTTTGTTGATTTGATAGATTTTCCAATAAGGCGGTGATCAAGATCGAATTTACAATAGGAACCCTAATCTTTGCACTTATATTGACATTATTTGCAGGTCTTTCCACAGGAGTTGGCGGAGCCATCGCCTTCTTTGCAAAAAAGACCAATACTCGATTATTATCCGTTGCCCTGGGTTTTTCAGCCGGTGTCATGGTGTACATTTCCTTTGTGGAAATTCTGGCAAAGTCAATGGAAACCCTCTCAGCGGAAATGGGAAAAACGGGTAATTGGGTTGGTATTTTGTCTTTCTTTGGCGGTATTTTATTTATCGCTCTGATCGATAAACTGGTTCCTGATTATGAAAACCCTCATGAGATGCATAAAGTGGAAGAAATGGGAGAAGACAGGCCAACCAAAGAGGCACAAAAAAGCAAACGACTGATGCGCATGGGACTGTTTTCCGCCGGTGCTATCGCCTTGCATAATCTCCCGGAAGGATTGGCGACTTTCATAGCCGCTTTGAAGGATCCACAACTGGGGATCGCCATCACGGTTGCCATTGCGATACACAATATACCCGAAGGAATCGCCGTTTCTGTACCCATATTTTACGCAACCGGCAGTAAAAAGAAAGCTTTCATTTATTCGTTGTTATCCGGTTTTGCCGAACCGGTTGGGGCCATCATCGGGTTCCTGTTTATTTATTTCATCTTTGGGTTCAATGATACGGTGCTTGGAGTTGTCTTTGCATTGGTGGCCGGAATCATGATCTACATATCATTTGATGAATTGTTGCCGGCTGCTGAGGAATATGGGGAACATCATTTTTCCATATTGGGTTTAATCAGTGGCATGGCAGTGATGGCATTTAGCCTGCTGATTTTGGGATGATGTTAAACAGAATAATTCTCCTGTAAAAGCTTGTAAACCCCTTAAATAAAGACGTAGGGGAGCCCCCGCGTGGGCTCCCGAAAATGAAATATGGGTTGATTTTTCAATTATGTCTTCGAAAATGACCTTTTTGCAGTGGAATCATATAATAAATTCTACGTAATAGGAATACTAAATTTAAAGCATGTCCCTTTGCCCTCGCTGCTGTAAACAGAAATCGTTCCACCCATGATTTCAACCAAACTTTTAACAATGGAAAGGCCTAATCCGGTGCCTTTATGTTTTTTTCTGTTTGATGAATCAACCTGATAAAATCGTTCAAAGACCTTTTCCAGATCTTTTTTTGGAATACCGACACCGGAATCAAAAATGGAGAAGACAATTTTATTCTTGTTACGGCTGACTCGAAGTCCTATTTCACCCTTTTTTGTGTATTTCAACGCGTTTCCAAAGAGGTTGTTTAGAATTTGCATAAGTTTTGTTTTATCTACGGTTATTGTCTTTGGAACATCGTTTTCTATGATCGCCAAGGTTTTAAGTTTTTGCGAATCGGCTTGAATCTTGATACCTGCTATATAATCGTAGAGAAATTTTTTTATATCAATCTTCTTTTTCTGAATCGGGATGCTCTTATTTTCCAGTTTTGAAAGATCCAGGATATCGTTGATCATTTCTAACAGTCTGTTGGCAGAATCGTAGATTTGTTTTAAAAAACGCCTCTTATCTTCATCCTCTTCAGAAATTATAATGGTTTCAGTCATTCCCAATATGATGGTTAAGGGCGTTCTTAATTCGTGGTTGACATTTGATATCAGTTCACTTTTCAATTGGCTGGCTTTTTCTGCATCTTCTTTTGCCTTGATCAGGAGTTCCTCAAAGTCTTTTTGAGGGGTGATATCTCTTACGCTGCCTAAAAGAAGTTTTGGAGAACCTTTTTCATCCGTTTCAACGATTTCTCCTTTTTCTTTAATCCAAATAATCTTTCCATCCAGACGTCGGAACTGATACTGAATATCGTATTCGGGAATCTCCCCTTTTGTGTAGGACATGACGGAATTCGTAATGTATCCTTTAAATTCATCAACGACCCGTTCCTTCCATCGGATTTTCGCTCCCGGGTAAGAAGGGTCAAAGCCAAATATTTGCTGACACACTTTATCATATTGACTGACTTGCGTTTTGAAATTATATTTCCAAATGCCTATTTTTGCGTTTTGTAAAACCAATTCCAAAAGTTTTTTGGTGTATTTCAATTCAAAATTTGATTTTAACAAGTCTTGAGTAAGTGACTCTTTAGTGCTTTTTCTGTTAGCTTTATGATGTTTTAACGGGACATTCTTCTGGCCTTGGTTAATCTGATTAACGATAAAGAGAAAACCAATAATTTCTTCACCGTTTTTAAGGGTCTGCCAATTGACCTTAATATCAGTTAGAGTTCCCTGTAAAGGTCGTCCTGATTTCATTTGTTCAAAAAAGGCTTCTGCTTCACGCTTGTGTTTATCATTCACACAAAAATTAAAGACAGATTGTCCTTCAACAGATTCCCTTTTTAGGCCAAATTCTTTTTCAAAGGCCTTGTTAACAAAAACAACTTGCGCCTTTAAATCAACTATCCCTAAGCTTTGAGGGAGTAAATCATAATGTTCAAATAGGGATGAGCCATAATGCTCGATTAATTTTTCTTTCAAAGTCAGATTTCCTTTCATCATCAAACTTCTTCCATTCTATCATAGAAGAACATAAATAAGTCATGCAATGGGTATTATGCTATAATTTGGATCAACATTGAAAATGATGAAAGGGTGTCATATTTATCATGATATAATTCATCAAATGGTTTAGAAGGGGATTTTACTGTGGATCAGAAGAAGATGTTGGCAATAAAAATGGGGTTGGTGGATTATCAAAAAGCCTATGACTTACAATTAAAAATACACCAACTGGTTTCAGAAGAAAAACTCCCTCACACTTTCCTTATTCTTGAACATTCCCCTGTGATTACATTGGGAATTTCGGGAAAAGAATCCAATATTCTTGTAGATGAAGTCCAATTAAATAAACTGGGAATACAGGTGTACAGAAGCACTCGGGGCGGGGATGTCACTTATCACGGTCCGGGGCAAATTGTAGGATATCCCATTTTTAATCTCAGGTATCTGGGTCGAAAGGTGCGTCATTATATCAGTAATTTGGAAGGGACCATCATCAGGATGTTAAAAGACGAGCATGGCATTGATGCGGTCAGTGATCCCAAATTTCCCGGTGTTTGGATTGGAAACAACAAAATAACGGCTATCGGGTGCCGAATCAGCCGATGGGTATCCATGCACGGGTTTGCCTATAATGTAAACACCAATCTGGACCATTTTAAGTTGATCACCCCATGCGGTCTTGTGAATAAAGGGGTGACATCCCTGGAAAGGGAATTGGGCAAAAAACAGGATTTTGATTACCATGTGGATTTAACCATTCGATATCTTGCCCATCAATTTGAGTTGGATTGTACTGTTGAAAATAAAGCAAATTTTCTGAAAAAGTTGGAGGAATTGTGAATGTATAAGAGAAAACCGGAATGGATCAGGACAAAGATCAGATTGACTCAGGAGACAAGGGATGTGAATGCCATCATTGGTAAATTTGGGCTCAATACTGTGTGTAAAGAGGCGAATTGTCCCAACAGAATGGAATGTTTCAGCAGAAAAACGGCAACGTTTATGATATTGGGCAGTGTTTGCTCAAGAAATTGTACCTTTTGTGATGTCACCCATGGTAAACCTCAACCGGTGGATCATGAAGAACCTAAGCACGTGGCTTTAGCGGTGAAAGAGATGGGGTTAAAGTATGTGGTGGTTACCTCGGTGACACGGGATGACTTGCCCGATGGTGGGGCGGAACATTTCGCCCGGGTGATTCGTGAGGTTCGACAACAATCGGAGGATATTGGTATCGAGGTGTTGATCCCTGATTTCAAAGGGGATGAACAAGCGCTCAGAGTAGTTGTTGAGGCCAAACCCAAGGTGATCAATCACAATATCGAAACGTTGAGGCGTTTATACCCTGATCTGAGACCCCAGGCGGATTATGAAAGAACATTGACGTTATTAAAAAGGGTAAAGGAAATGGACAAAGAAATCATCTCAAAATCCGGTTTTATGGTGGGTTTGGGAGAAACGGAAGATGAAGTGGGTCAGCTGATGACGGATCTGAGAAGACACGATTGTGAAATTCTCACCATCGGCCAGTATTTGCAGCCCTCCAAACAACATTATCCCGTGATCGAATATGTGCAGCCTGAGACTTTTAAAAAGTACGAGGAAATGGGATATGCCCTGGGGTTCAAATATGTTGTATCCGGCCCTTTGGTTAGAAGTTCTTATCAGGCTGATGAGGTCTTCAAAATGAAAATGGAATGACGGGAGGATATGTTAATTAGGATAACCCTTTTTTCATATAGAATAATCTTAGTGTAAGGAGGGATCTGGAATGAGTGGTTTGTTCAACAGTAATTTCAGTACATTACCGGCAGCATTAGATGCAGCCAACATCAGGAATACGATCATTGCACAGAATATTGCCAACGCTGAAACACCCGGTTATAAACGCAAGGAAGTGGATTTTGAACACTACTTGCAACAAGCCATGGGTGAAGGGGATGGCTTGGAGTTGAAGAAAACCGAGGAGAGACATTTTCAGAAATATTCTTCCAATATTCAAGATGTTCAGGCAAGGGTTCGGACGGTTTCGGATACCCGTATCACCAATGACGGTAATAACGTGGATATTGACCAACAGGAAGCCCTCATGGCTGCCAATACCATCAGATATCAAACCTTATCCCGACTGATGAGTTTGACCATCGCCAGATACAATACGGTTTTAAAGGGGGTTAGATGATGCTTGATATTTTCAGTACCATGAACATCAGTGCATCGGGAATGACCGCACAGAGGATGCGATTGGATGTCATCGCAGACAATATCGCCAACGCTGAAACCACCAGAACCGAAGAAGGCGGCCCTTACAGAAGAAAAAATGTTGTTTTTCAGGAAGTGTTGGACAAGGCCATGGGAATAAGGGGTGGGGTTAACAAGACCCTTTCAACCGATCAGTTGGGCGGTGTTCATGTTCAGTCCATCGTTGAAGACCAACGTCCCTTCAAAATGGTTTATGACCCTTCTCACCCGGATGCCAACGAAGAGGGGTATGTTCAGATGCCAAATGTGAACGTCTTGAGGGAAATGATTGATTTAATCAACGCACAAAGGTCTTACGAGGCCAATGTTTCATCTATAAATGCTACAAAAGCGTTTGCAAGTGCAGCGCTTGGAATCGGAAGAGGGTGATTTAAATGAGCAACGGTATTGATCCCATTGCTAATATCAACAGTCTTGATCCCATTAAACGATTGGAACGATTACAAAGCAACCAGGCTGACCAGGTAAAAAACGGTGAGGCCGAGCCGGATTTCCAAAAGATTTTAAACGATGCCATCAAAGATGTGAATGTTCAGCAGAAAGATGCCGTACAAGCTGAAGATGATTTTGCCGCCGGTAAGATCAGTAATATTCACGATGTCATCATTCGTGCCGAAAAGGCGGCTATGTCCTTGACGTTGACTATGGAAGTCCGAAACAAGATCGTTGACGCCTACAAAGAGATCATGAGAATGCAGTTGTAAAGATGCAACGGTTTTTCTTTTTCCTTTTGTTATTTTTAATTTCCCTTTTTGTTTTTTCTCAGGAGATTGTTCTGAAAAAGGAAGTTTTAATCGAATCGGGTAGTAATCAAATCTTTCTTTCGGATTTTGCTGAAAATCCTGAGATTTTAAGGGAATTGGGAAAAGATGAGATTATCTTTGGATATTCTCCCATGCCGGGACGATCCATGAAGGTGAGTTTGGATTATGTGATCAGCAAATTCAATCGCTATCTGGAAGGCGTTACTTTGATTTGCCCTGAGCAGGATATTATTTTTGTCTACAGAAAGGCTTCTACAAATTTAAGTGAATCGACCACTGAAACAGTTATGATTAACGATTTTGAAGCGAATGTTGAAAAAGGCGATTTTGGGATATACAGTGAACAGGCCTTAAAAGAGATGTTTTTGAAGACTTTTGAACAGAAACTTAATGTTGAATTTGATGATAAGCTTAATCTTGTTTACGAAGAATTTCCTCCAACCCCTTTCAAAGCAAGGATAGAATCGATTAACATCTATTCCAGAGGTTCAAAAAAATACATGGTCAGAATGGAATATCTAACGGAGGAAGGCAGTAAAAAGTACGAAACGGCGGTGTTTACAGCCAGTTGGCCGGTAACAGGGTTCAAAACCAATAAACTCATTCGTAAAGACGTGTTGTTATCGGAGGAGTATCTAACATTTCAGGAAATTGATTATTTTGATTATAAGGATCCCGTTTTATCTTCTCAGCTGACTTTTGATTACGTGGCAGATTACACCATCAGTGAAGATCAGGTACTTGAATGGGGAATGCTTAAAAAAAGGGCTTATGTTTTAAAGGGACAAGTTATCAATGCAGTGGTTCACTTAGCAGGAGTGGTTGTTACATCGAAAGTGGAAATGATTGAGAATGCTGAAATCGGACAATTGGTAAGGGCAAAAAACGTTGACACCGGAATCATCATAACCGGTATTTTGGATGAGGGCCCTGTTTTAAGAGTGTCGTATTGAACAAAATGGGTAAAAATCGGAGGGAACGGATGAAGAAGATAATTGTTGTATGTCTATTGATTGGGTTACTGGTCACAAGCGGTTTCTCAACATCCCTTTGGAACAATTCAAAAGATGAAAAATTCAGATCCTTGTACAGCGACAATAAAGCGTACAAAATTGGGGATATCGTCACCATTTTGGTTTCTGAAACCGTTTCTTTATCACAAAACGATTCAGCGGATGATAAACGAAAGGGATTGGTCAGCAGTGCCTTATCTTTTGTCGGAACGGTGGGGAATTTGGCTCTGGATAAGTTCATACCCATCAATGCAGATAGCGAAGGCCGAACGGAAACGGACAACACAGCACAGTCTCAAGTGATTACAAGGATTGCCGCTTCTATCATTGATGTGGATCAGAATGGGAATTTGATTATAGAAGGCCGGAAGGAAACCAAAGTAGGGCAGGACAAAAGAGAATTACTCGTTCAGGGAAAAGTCAGACCTGCTGATATTACCGCCCAAAATACAGTGGATTCCTTTAAAATAGCCAATGCCAAGATATGGTACAACGGAAACGTGGTCTTTGAACAGGATCCTTCCGAACAAAGTTGGGTGGGGTATATTCTTTCCGGTATCTCCGGAATAATCTTTTAAAGGGTGATTGGATGAAAAAACGAATCGCTGTTTTTATTATAATTGCATTATTGGTTGTCAGTTCATTTGGAGCGCTTGTCAGGTTAAAGGACATTGCCAGATTTCGTGGTGCACGGGACAATCAATTGTTTGGCGTGGGATTAATTGTGGGATTGGACGGTACCGGAGATTCGGGAACAATTCCCTCCAGCCTGCTCAGCAATATGCTCAACAACTTTGGGATTACTGCTCAAGCGGCACAATTACAATCCAATAACAACGCCTTGGTTATGGTAACGGCCAATATTCCGGCATTTTATAAAAATGGCATGAGATTGGATGTGGTGGTATCGGCAATCGGTGATGCATCATCCCTTGAAAATGGTGTTTTGATTCAGACACCGCTTTACGGTGCCGATGGTGTCGTTTATGCAGTAGCTCAAGGACAGGTGAGTTTGGGGGGACAGGCCATCAACGCCTCCATCAACTTGCAGCAACGATTTACAACTGTGGGAACTGTTCCCGGAGGGGCAATCATTGAAAAGGAAATCCCAACGGAAATTGTGGATTCCAATACGCTTACCCTCCTTTTATTGAATCCCGATTTTACAACATCTGCCAGGACTGCTCAGGCTTTAAACACAAAATTTGATGAAAACATCGCCAGAGCAGTTGATTCCTCATCTGTAAAAATCAGTATTCCCGAGATATTTAGAGATGACTTGATCACCTTTCTTTCCATCATCGAAGAAGTGGAAGTTGTACCGGACGTAGTTGCCAGAGTGATTATCAACGAGCGTACCGGAACGGTAGTCTTGGGTGGAGACGTGAAAGTTGACGACTTCACCGTTTCCTATGGCGGCTTTTCGGTGACCATCGACAACGGACGACTTGTAGAAGGTGAAAATCCTGCGGGAGAAAGCTCCATCAGAAATCTTGTTGCGGGTTTGAAGGCCATCGGAGCCAAACCTCAGGATATCATAGCGATACTGACCTCTCTGAAAGAATCCGGGGTTTTGCATGCCGAACTCGTTTTAATGTAGGGGGTTGAAAACATGGATTTAAAGCCCATCGATTTAACCACCATTCAAACAAATACAGATTTAACAAAAGTGAAGAACAAAGCGGAAACACTTAATTCCAATACATCAGATAATGAACTGAAAGAAGCCTGTAATGATTTTGTTTCCATTCTTTTGGCAAAAGTATTTAAAGACATGGATGAATCCATCAACCGCTCCGGATTGACCGAAGAAGCCTACGGCACTAAATGGTTCAGACAAATGGTCTTGGATGAATACGCCAAAGAAGCCTCAAAACAAAGTCTGAAACCCCTCGCAAACAGCCTTTACAGAGATATCACCAGAAGCCGGAACAGATAAAAAAACAATTCATATACCCGTTCTTGTTTACCCTTGCTTTTGTCTCCCTTTGTTGTTGTTTACCCCAAACCCTGTCCTTTTCCCTCTTAAGATTTTGCTTTTTTCATAAAAAACGGTATAATCCCACTACTATCGATATATATCAAATAACTACTACGGGAGGATACAAATGGCAAAAAAGACAACGGTATTGGCAATTGGCGGAAATGCGGTGAATAAACCGGGAGAGTCTCCTACTGCGGAAAACATGAGAAAAAATATCGAGCATACCACGGATTATTTAACCGAGATGATTGTGAAGGATTATGACTTGGTCATTACTCATGGCAATGGACCGCAGGTTGGAAACCTTCTTCTTCAACAGGATATGGCAAAAGAAAAGATACCGCCTTTTCCAATAGATGTGAACGATGCTCAAACACAGGGAAGTCTGGGATATTTTATTGCACAGGCCCTTGGTAACAGTCTAAAAAAAAGAGGGGTTCAAAGAACCATTTGTTCTTTGGTGACACAAATTGTTGTAGACCCTCAGGACAAGGCGTTTAAAGAGCCCACTAAACCGGTTGGTCCCTTCTATTCAGAAGAGGAAGGGAAAAAGCTGGCTCAAGAAAAGGGTTGGGATTTTGTTGAGGATTCCGGAAGGGGTTGGAGACGTGTAGTCCCTTCACCGCAGCCTTTGGACATCGTTGAAAGAGAAGTATTGAAGGATTTAATTGAAAAAGATGTAATCGTGATAGCAGCCGGTGGTGGCGGTATTCCCGTTGCTAAAGGTGATAATGAGATGCTTTACGGAGTAGAAGCTGTTATTGATAAAGATCGTGCTTCCACTTTATTGGCATTGGAGATTGACGCGGATGAACTCATCATTCTTACCGGTGTGGATCAGGTCTGTTTGAATTTTGGCAAAGAAAATGAAAAGAAATTAGAAAAAATATCACTATCAGAGGCAAAACAATACCTTGAAAGCGGAGAATTCCCTAAGGGTAGTATGGGTCCAAAGATAGAAGCTGCCATAAAATTTGTAAAGGAATCCGGTAAGGAATGTCTGATCACATCCATGGAAAGACTATCAGAGGCACTTGAAGGAAAAACGGGAACGGTAATTTATAAAGACTGACAGGGGTTATTTATTTGGTTAAGCTTTTTTTGGATAAGGATTTAATCGGGGAAACGGAACAATATTTAAGTAGATTTAAAAAGAAATGCCTTATATCATCCGATGAGGCGGATTCGCATTTTTCCGAACCGTGGGATATTGTTGTTTTATCAGAAAATTCTTTTGATAAGACAACATCTATTGAGATGCTTCAAAAGGAATTTCCCTTTAGTCGATTATTCTTTTTACCCTCCAGTGTTTATTCGCCAAAGATACATCGAGAAGATGTCATCGTCTTTTCAGATAAAAACACGCTGATTAACAATCTGATCACCGTATTAAGTATTCAAATAGAAATGGATGAAAAAAACAGAAGGTTTTCTACGTTTTCAATATACCGTGAACCTATATTTTCAGGGAATGAGATCAAACCTTTTCTCATGAGTTTGAGGGGGAAAAGGAACGGCCCCCTCAATCTTTTGTTTGTTGAAGAGAATGGATCTGAATCCTATCATTTTGCCCGTTTTTTATATCCGGAATTAATCATCGATACTGTCGATTGTTCACAACTTAGCGCCGAATCGTTGAAACTTTATTTAGAAGGGGATCGGTTCAAGGGTGGCTTTCTTTCACTTCCGCATCAGTGTGTCTTTTTTGACGGGATTCACAAGTTGGATACGGATGATTTGTTATATCTTTATTCAATGGCCAATCAATCAAACGGTTTTCCTTTGATTACCTCTTGCAGAACAGATGAAATTGACAGGGTAAAAATTGTTTTTGATCTGTATGAAACCGTGAAGATCCCCCCTATTCGAATGCGAAAAGGGGATATTCCCTTCCTTATCAACGATTTGATTTCTCAGTTTGCCCAAGAGCATAATTTGAAAGTCAAATATCCTACCAAAAGCACTTTGGACATCTGTCGAATGTACAGTTGGCCGGGTAATTATACCGAGTTGAAGAAGTTCACCCGTGATTATTGCCTCAACGGGGCTTTAAAAACACTTCAGGACTTTTTTAAAGGCATCGAATTGATCCAAAATGAAGACCAACTGCCTCAACTTAACTCTTTTCAGAAGCAATTACGTAATACCGTGGAAGAAATTTTTGTCAAAAAGGTCATGGAAATAACTGAACACAACCGGAAAAAAGCCGCTTCTTTACTGGGCATCTCGTACAAATCGTTAAGTAAAAAATTAAAATTGTACAACGCGGATTAGTGGAGATGAAGGAAATTAACAGGAGGCGAAGACGTTGACCAAATTGTTTAAAATATACGGTCGAGTCCAGGGAGTGGGTTTCAGGCATTTTACCTACAGATTGGCCTTGGGATTGGGGATTACAGGATACGTTAAAAATATGTCGGATGGTAGTGTAGAAGTTTTGGCGCATAGCGACAATGAAAAGGCTCTTGGAGAATTTCAGAAACGTTTAAATGAAGGCCCTTCTTTTGCAAGAGTAAGGGATTTTGAAGGTGTTGAAATCGAAGAGAATCGCAAATACAGCGATTTTATCATAGAATAATAAGGAGTTGTCTTGATGAAAAGAACATTGGAATTCGTTGACACGACTTTGAGAGATGCTCATCAGTCAACGATAGCCACAAGAATGACCATAGCTGAAATGTTGCCCATGCTTGAAAAAATAGATAATGTAGGATACAGGGCTTTGGAGGTATGGGGAGGCGCAACTTTTGACGCCTGTTTAAGGTATTTAAACGAGGATCCTTGGCAGAGATTGCGAACGATCCGAAAACATATCAAACACACTAAGCTGCAAATGCTCCTTCGCGGGCAAAATATACTGGGGTATAAGCATTATCCGGATGATGTTTTAGAACTGTTTGTAAAGAAAGCCGTGGAAAACGGGATTGATATCATCAGGATATTCGATGCCCTAAACGATGTCCGCAATATGGAAAAATCCATACAGTTTACCAAAAAATACGGTGCTCACGCCCAAGCGGCTCTTGCTTATACCATCAGTCCCGTACATACACCTGAATATTATGCCGGACTTGTAGATGAATTGATAAAACTGGGAATAGATTCATTGTGTATCAAGGACATGGCAGGTCTTTTGACTCCAAAACGCGCTTATGACTTGGTAAAATCCATTAAAAGTCATAGTGATATCAAGATAGAGATGCACACACACTGCACTGTTGGAACCGGACAAATGGCGTATTTGGCAGCCATGGAAGCGGGTGCCGATTATTTTGATACGGCCACAGCACCTTTATCCGGCGCCTCGAGCCAACCTCCCGTTGAGGCTATGTATGAATCTTTTAAAGAATATGAAGATGTGAAGCTGAACTTGAATCCCGATTTATTTGTGCCTATTGCCGATTATTTTGAAAAGGTCAGAGAAAATCATGCGGATGTGGATGCCAATATCAAGCATATCAATATCCGTGTCCTCACTTCCCAGGTCCCTGGCGGTATGCTTTCCAATTTGATAAATCAGTTAAAGGAGCAAAACGCCATTGACCGTTTAAAAGAAGTGTTGGATGAGATTCCGGTTGTCAGAAAAGATTTGGGGTATCCACCACTTGTGACGCCCACCAGTCAGATTGTGGGGGTACAGGCTGTGATGAATGTGATGATGGGGCGATACAAGAAGATCACCCGTGAAGTTCAAGCCTATCTGAAGGGTTTGTATGGACGGTCTCCTGCGAAAGTTAATCAGGAGTTTTTAAACCGTTTCATTGACCCGAAAGAAATAATAAACAAACGCCCTGCCGATCAACTTGAACCGATGCTTGAACGAATACGGAATGAGGCAGGTCATCTCGCTGAATCCGATGAGGACATTTTGAGTTTGGCGCTTTTCCCGGATATAGCCGCTAAATTTTTAAGGGAAAGGTATTTTGGTGAGATCAAATTGGACAGAGAAATTTTGAATGAAAACGAAGAATTTGAAGGGATTTATCCTGCGGATTAAAATGACACAAAAGAATCTTGTTATTATGATATAATTTCTAATGAACAACACAGTGGAGGGGTAAAACTGACAGCAGAAGAGAAGCAGAAATTAATGACCCTTTTCAGTCTTCTTGATGACAAAGAAGCTGAGGGAATAATTGTACTCAATATGTCCGAAACAAACCTTTTGACGGACTATTTTGTTATTTGCACTGCCAATTCAACCGTTCACATGAAGGCGTTAATCGATACGGTGAGAGAGTTTGCAGATGAAAACGGGCAAAAGATTATATATGCAGACAAGGAGGCAAAAGGGGACTGGGTTCTTGTTGACATGGGAGATATTGTCGTACATGTTTTCAGCAAAGCGGGTCGAAAATTTTATGCCTTGGAAGAGTTATGGCGCGAATCTGACAGAATTAATCTGGGGTAAAGAGATTCGCCTTAGGAGGCATTTCAGATGGATTTCTTAAAAAAAATAGTTGACTGGGTAAAATCCTTTCCTGAAGAGTACTGGAAAAAATTCTCTCAATCACAAAAAATCCTTTTTATAGGGGTTTTTGTTACGATAATCGTAGCCCTGATTTTGACCATTTCAGTTGCGGCGAACCCAAACTACACCCTGTTGGTCAGAGGGTTAACAGATGCTGAAGCAGGTAGTGTTGTTCAACAGTTGGAGGAAAGCGGTATTCCTTATCAAACAGGACCCGGTGGAGCCATCTACGTTCCGAATGCCTACAATCCGGAAGCTTTGAGAATGAAGTACGTGAGCACTGGGGTGATTGGGTCCACATCTAAGGGTTTTGAGATTATGGAAGATCAACCCCTGGGTGCCACCAGTTTTGACAAACAAGTCCGCTATCAGATAGCTTTAAAAGGAGAATTGGAAAGGACCATTATGTCACTTGATGGGGTGAATCATGCCCAGGTCAATTTGACAATTCCCAAGTTTACCTATTACGCCAGGGGTGAGGAAGCCAAGCCAAAGGCCTCGGTATTGTTGGTTTTGGCACCGGGTGTAACATTGAAACCCGAAAATGTCAAAGGGGTTATGCAACTTGTGTCCGGTGCAGTTGAGGGCCTTGATTATGAGGAAGTTCGTGTTGTCGATAACAATTCCAAGATTCTCAGTGAACTTGTGATTGCTGAAGAGGGGGTTGGCGGTGCTTCTTCCAAGATGGAACTGCAACAAAAGGCGGAAGACTATTATACCCGAAAGGTGCGCTCAAGCTTAGAACAGGTTTTTGGGCTTGGCCGGGTTGTTGTCATGACTGAAATAGAACTGAATTGGGAAACCATTGAAAGAGAATCCACCGCATATTCACCCGCTTTGAGAACTTCCGGGGTCGTGGTCAGTGAGCAGACTGAATCCGAAAAAAGTTTGTCTGGAACCTCCGGTCAGGTTGTGGGAACCGACGCCAATATCCCGACGGTTTATGAAGCCACCGATACCGGAGATATGACGGATTACGAGAGAGAAAGCAAGACGGTTAATTACAACGTGAATGAGATTTACGAGAAAATACTGCAAAACAAACAGGGTGAAATTCTAAACAAGAACATCACCGTTTTGATTGATTCCATGGTCGTTGCCACCAGTGTGACGACAGACAACATCAAAGGGATTGTTGCCAACTCAATCGATGCAACTACCAATAACGTTGCGGTAGAGTTTTTGGCCTTTGACCGCTCCGCAGAACAGGAGATCAGACAACAACTGGCTCAACTGGAAAACCAGAGGAAGTTTGTTCAATTGGTCATTGGTATGACTTTATTGGCGGTTTCAATCATGTTGTTGATTTATATCTTAAGCAGCAGGATGAAAAAGAAGAGGAAGCGACAGGAAATCATTCAAAAGAGGATGGAATTCGAACAAGAGGTTCAGAAAACAATGGAGCAAGAGGAACTCAGTCCGGAGGAGCAGGAATTGGTTTCATTAATGGAAATGCTCTACCAGAATGCAGAAACGAAACCGGAGGAAATTGCCATGGTCTTAAAAGCATGGCTTAATGAATAGAGGGGACAGAAAAATTGAAGACACGGTTCATTCGTAATATCAGTATCATTGCCCATATCGACCACGGGAAAACCACGTTGACGGACAGGATACTGGAATATACAAAATCAATTGACTCGCGAGATATGAAAGAGCAGTACTTGGACAGCATGGATTTGGAAAGGGAGCGGGGAATCACAATCAAAGCCCATCCGGTGACGGTTCTGTACAAGGCAAAGGATGGCAACGAGTACCAAATCAACATCATCGATACACCGGGACATGTTGATTTTACCTATGAGGTCTCACGTTCTTTGGCAGCCTGTGAAGGGGCGGTGTTGTTGGTGGATTCCACCCAAGGAGTGGAAGCGCAAACAGTAGCCAACACCTATTTGGCCCTTGAAAACGATTTGGAAATCATCCCGGTGGCCAACAAGATTGACATGCCCAATTCCGATGTGGAAAACACCAAGAAAGAAATTGAAGACCTGATCGGATTGGATTCACAGGAATGTGTTTCCACCAGTGCCAAAACAGGAGAAGGGGTTATCGAACTCCTGGAAAAAATCGTAACGGATATTCCATCGCCTGAAAAAAAGACAGAGGAGAAGTTGCGAGCATTAGTATTTGATGCCCATTACGACAAATATCGGGGAGTCATTGTTCACGTCAGGTTATTTGGCGGTTCCATCAAAGTTGGCGACAAGATTGAACTGATGCATACCAAAAATCGCTACGATGTTAGTGAAGTGGGAATATTCTCACCACAGATGACGCCAAAAGATGAAATCAGTGCGGGAGATGTGGGTTACATCGTTGCCGGTATCAAAGAGGCTTCCGAAGCCCGTGTGGGCGAAACCATTACTTTGGCCAACGATCCAACTCAAAAACCGTTGGCAGGATATCAAGAGGCAAAGGCCATGGTTTATGCCGGAATTTACCCCGGAACACCGGAGTATTTTGAGGAATTGCGAAAGGCTTTGGAAAAATTAAAGCTAAACGATGCGGCTTTGAGTTTTGAACCGGATAACTCACCGGCACTGGGATTTGGGTTCAGATGCGGTTTTTTGGGCTTGTTGCATATGGAAATCGTTCGTGAACGATTGGAAAGGGAATTTGAGATTACCGTCATTCTCACTGCCCCCAACGTTGTTTTGCAAATTGAGCAAAATGGCGAGATAGTTGAAGTGACTGACCCGGCAAAATACCCGGATATTCCCGTTAAAACTTATGAACCGTATGTGGAATTAACTGTGATTACCCCAAACGAGTACATGGGTAATCTCATGGGTTATATCCAGCAGGAAAAGCGTGGAGAATTCAATCACATGGAAAATGCCGGAAAAGACCGATTAGTCATGTATTATGATATTCCCTTGTCTGAAATTATTTACGATTTCTTTGATAAACTGAAGGCGAAAACGCACGGCTACGGTTCTATGGATTACAACTTCAAAGATTATCGGGAATCGGATATGGTCAAGTTGATGATTTTACTGAATAAAGAACCGGTAGAGGCATTGGCATTGGTAGTACATACTTCCAAAAAGGATTATATTGCCAGAGAATTGGCAAAAAAGCTCAAGGAGTTGATCCCGCAGCATCAGTTTGAGGTTCCAATCCAAATTCAGGCAGGTGTGAGAATCATCGCCAGAGAAACGGTAAAAGCCCTGAGAAAAGATGTTCTTGCCAAATGTTATGGCGGAGATGTTACCAGAAAGATGAAGCTACTTGAAAAACAAAAAGAAGGGAAGAAAAAGTTAAGGAGTATTGGAAAAGTGACTGTACCTCAGGAGGCATTTCTGGCGATTCTTTCCGTTGGGGAAGAAGAATGAGACGAGTCATGGCAGTATTTGCCTACGATGGCAAAAACTTTTCAGGTTATCAGTATCAGGACGGTCAGAGAACGGTACAGGGGGAATTTGAAAAGGCTTTAAAAAGGATATTCAAGGAAGAGACTGAATCCTATGGCGCAGGGAGAACGGATACGGGAGTACACGCTTACGGTCAGGTCATTACCTTTATGGTAAAATATGAAACGATGTACGACCACGATGTGAAAAATGCATTGAATGCCAATCTCCCCCCGGATATCTATGTCAGATTTGTCAAAACCACTGAAGATCGTTTCAACCCAAGGTTTGATGCCACGAGAAGGATTTATCACTACTTCATACTCAATCAACAGGAACCGGATATATTCAATCGATCAAATTATTGGTGGTTTCCCTACGATTTGAACATCAACAGGATGAGAGAAGCAGCCAGGTATTTTGAAGGGGTTCATGATTTTACCACCTTTCAAAAAAGGACTAAGGGTAAGGAAAAGGACCCGGTCCGTTTAATTTACAGGGTGAAGGTTTACGGATTTAAGGGAAATCGTCTGATTCTGGTCAGAGTAGAAGGATTATCTTTTTTAAGAAGAATGGTGAGAAACATAGTGGGGGCCTTGGTTCGAGTGGGGATTGGAGACTGGGAACCAGAGAAAATCATGGAGGTTATCAAAGAACGAAGAAGAACGGCCAGTTCCGCCACAGCACCTCCGGAGGGGCTGTATTTGTACCAAGTGGATTTTAAACCGGTTGATCAGATGCATTACATCAACACGTCTCTCTGGTCTGAAACCGAATTGTTGGAGGGAAAAGAATGGTTCAAAGCGTTTGGATAATGATCTTGATTTTTGTAGCCATAGGCGGTTACATGATTTTCAGTTCCCTGAAAAAAAAGAATTTTGAAAAGAGAAAAATTCAGGAATTCAAAGATCGGGTTTATGAATACATCTATCAACAGGATATCAAAAATCCCTTTGTCATCTACAATGATATTGAAGCCTCGGGAAAGATACCAAGGGAAATACTGAGAAAACTCAATGCCTTTGATTATATCGACGAAGAGGTTAAAAAGGCAAAAAGGGAGGGGTAGATTCTGGCGGCGATTAAGGAAATTCACGATTTTAAAGTGGAAGCGGACGAAGCGCTTGACATACAAAGAGAGCTGGTGAATCACTTAAGATTCAGTCCCCTTGGGCAAATGCCAAGGTTGATTGCCGGAGTGGACTCATCTTTTTTTACCGTAGACGGTAATGAATACATCCTAACCGTTATTGTGGTGTTGTCGTTTCCGGATTTGGAATATGTTGAAAAGAAATACCTCACCAATCGCGTCAATTTTCCTTATATACCCGGATTATTAACCTTTCGAGAAGGGCCCTCGTTTGTGAAAACCTGGAAAAGGCTGCACAGTGAACCCGAAGTGGTTTTTTTTGACGGTCAGGGGACAGCCCATCCCAGGGGATTGGGATTAGCCTCTCATATGGGATTGTTTCTTGAACGTCCTACCATTGGCGTGGCGAAAAGCAGATTATACGGTACACCAGATGATATACCCAAGAAGCTGGGAGAATGGTTCCCCCTTCGAAATCCGGATAAAGAAATCATTGGCAGTGTCATCTGTACAAAAAAAGACACCAAGCCCCTTTATATCTCCCCCGGCCATTTGATCACCCTGGAGGATACAATGAGGCTTGTTATGTCATGCTTGAATGGCTATAAGATTCCTGAACCTACTCGCCAGGCGCATATCCTGACTCAAAGAATTAAACGTGAAAAGCAGACTGAACAGTAAAAAATACCAAAGAATCCGTTATTTAATTGAGGAAATTTCCCTCAACAAATCAAGAATCAGAATCCATCTTTCTCTGCTGATTTTATGATCCAGAATAAGTGTTAATTTATCTTCAGAATCTGCTTCAAAACCCGTTTTTAATAATCGGGAAATCAAATCTTCGGAATACTCCCTAATCTTTTGCAGGGTCTTAGCCGGGATGCAAATAATATCAGAATAGGAAGCCAGCATTGAATGAATATAAGTTTGTGGAAAGAGTTCAAATATGATCTCCCCTGCGCCTTTTTCAACGGAAAGTCCCACATCGTTATTCAAGTTGATGGATAATTCAAATGAATATTCCACCATGCTTAAGATTTCCCGGAAGAATTTTCTGTTAGAGGGTTTGGCTTCTCTCATGAAATCTTCCAAGGTTCTGGGAGATGACTTAATGGTTGTTTCAAAGGCCGGCATATCATCTTCCACAATCAAGTAAATCGGAATGTTCAAGATGGAGTCAATACCTTTTTCGGAGAAGAAGAAGTATTCGCGTTTTTCGTTATCTGCAAAGAATTTATGAAATAACTTTTCGATCCCATCGTACCATCTGGTATCTCCAATGAAATCCATGGGTATTTTTTCCGCATCTTCTATCTTCTTCATGATGTAAAATCGAGCAACCCATTGATAGTCAAAGGGATTTCCTGTAGGTATACCTGAATTAGAGGCGATTTCTGAGAGATTTCTGAAAGCGTAAGCCAACGATAAATGCTTGATTAACACTTTGATCTCCTCTTCTTCCAAATACTCTTTGTATCCCTTTTTCAAAACATTTAAGGACTTTAGTTTATACACTTCGGACTCAACCATATGTTCAAAATACCCCATCATCAAGTTTGTCCAAAAGACGATCATTAGCAGATCTGTAAATATTTCTCTTTTGGGTCTTTCATCTTTGAAATGCTTGCTGTTTAAGTAAAATAAACCGGTTGTTTCCTTCAACATCGCTTCCTGGAAGAAATTGATTCCGTATCGATGTGCGTCTTTCCCAAATGACTGATATTTGTAAAGAGTGATGTCTTGATGTTCAAGATTATTCAGAGAATAATTCTGAAATTGCTTTTCCATGAGTCTTTCATTAATTAAAACCGCTTCAGTTCTTGCTTGAAATATTCTTCTCGGACCTGAAATATTTCCCAATTCACCGTTAAAATCGTCTTCTCTGCCTGTCATAAGCCTTTTTACTCTGCTCATGAATGGGTTTCTTGACGGCAATTCTACCACCTCATTTATAGTTTTTCTTCCGAATAGTTCTTTTCGAGTCTTTTTAAACCCTTCCCTAAGATTATACCAAATATTAGGGCAATAATTCCTATGACAAAAGCATTAAATGTTTGGAATATCGAAAATGGAAACAGATCAACGATAGAAGCCAGGATTAATCCCAAAAGAAACGCATAAGTTGAAGAAGAATGTTTATCCAAAAGATATTTAATCAGACGGCTTGCAAAAAGGATACCCACAATTGCTCCAATAGCGATAAAGAAAACATTTATGATGTTGAGAGCTGAAACTGAATCAACCACCGGTTTGTATAATCCCAACAAGAGTAAAAGCATAGATCCACTTACTCCCGGTAAAACCATAGTGGCAGCTGCAATTGCACCGGCTGTAAGCAGTATAATTAAATTTACATCCCCCTGAGCGGGTGTTGAAGTTCTGAAAAAACGAGTCGCAATGACAAGTAAAACAATCATCAGTATGCCTGTGACAAATGTGATACGGCTTGAATTGACTTTGAAATCGATCTTTTTTGTAATCACATCGATAGAACCAATGATCAACCCAATCAGCAACAAATAAACGGGCACATCATACGATTCCAAAAGCCAAGACATGATCCTTGACATGGCAAAGATACTCAATAGAGCACCGACTGCAATGATCATGATAAATACAATGTTTTCCTTCCATTTGTAATCCCTCAGGGATTTTGGGTTTATGGATCCAAAAACATCGATGAATCGGGGATAAATACCAGTCAAAAGAAGCAAAGTCCCTCCGCTTAAACCTGGAATGACATTTGCAGTTCCCATCAGTATACCGTTAAAAAAGATCCACAGATAATTCAAATTATTCTCCTTATTATTTAGAAATTGGCGTTTTAATCTTGCATATTATAACACCGGAAGAGTATTTTGAAACCTTTAATTTGCAAATAATTTCAATTTTATCAGTAAAACCAAATATTTAAGATTTGTTATATCATTTTCAGGGAAAATACAATCGTTTATTTCTGTGAGTATTTCTTTGAAGGAGTGGATTTATCAGTATGGAAAATTTTTTAGACTTGCATGTTGGAGAATTTATGATATAATAATTATTGTGTAATCGTAACAGCCTTAATTGGCTAAAATTTTAAAAGGAGGCAACTCTATGACAAAGAAACTCAGTATTTTTTTGTTAGTTGTTTTTGTTTTTTCGGTAATGGCAGTAGGTGCTGTTAAGAATCCCGATACGTTAATCGATTTAACCATCGGGCAGCCAGAAACACTGGATCCTGCACACAGTTATGATACCGCAAGTGGTGGTATCATCCTGCAGATGTACGACAATTTGATTCAATACGACGGTGAAAGTGTTAACGATTTCCTGCCTATGATCGCAGAAGCAGTTCCAAGTCAGGAAAACGGTCTTTGGAGTGCAGACGGAACAGTTTACACATTCCCCATCAGACAGGGTATGAAATTCCACACCGGTAACCCCGTTACTCCTGAAGATGTAGAATATTCATTCGAAAGAGATCTTCTGATGGATCCTTCAGGTGGTCCAGTCTGGATGCTTTACGAGGGTTTCACAGGCGCTTCACAGGGAAGTCTTGAAGGCTGGTTTGCAGACTTTGCAGGCATGGCTTACTCAGATGCCGTTGTTGATGGCGAACCGGTTTCAGAAGAAGCAAGAGAAAAACTCATTGCATTCTACGAAGAATGTATCGATCCTCTCATAGAAGTTGACGGAAATAACGTTGTTATGACCGTTCATAAAGCATTCCCGCCATTTATGCAAATCATTGCACATTTCGGTTCCTGGGGAGCAATATTCGACAGTAAAGTCGCTATGGAAAATGGTGAATGGGACGGAAATGCGGACACTTGGTGGAACTGGCATGACCTCGAACCTGAGGAATCCTATATTCATGACCATGACCTCGGTTCTGGTCCTTACATGCTGGAAGAATGGGACAGTGCACAGCAGAGGATCGTTCTTGAAGCCTATCAAGATTACTGGGCAGGTCCTGCACCAATCAAAGAAGTAATCGTATGGGGAGTCGACGAATTCTCCACAAGAAAATCCATGTTGGTAGCTGGAGATGCTGACATCGCTTACGTTCCACCTGCATACATTGACCAGGTCAGAGGACTTGACGGTGTTAGAGTTCTCGAGGGATACGACAATGCTTCCGTTACATCGATGCATTATGCTTTCTCAGTCAACAAAGACAGTGAACACATCGGAAGCGGAAAACTTGACGGAAACGGAATTCCTTTCGATTTCTTCAGTGATATCAACTGTAGAAAAGCGATTTCCCACTCCTTCAATTTCGATGCTTTCATCGACCAGGTTCTCAACGGTTTTGGGAAAAGAATCCCAGCTGACTTGCCTTCCGGATTCCTCGGATTCGATCCTGATCTCCCACTCCACAACTTTGACCTTGCAAAAGCAGAACAGGCTTGGAAAGCAGCATGGGGCGGAAAAGCATGGGAAACAGGATTCTACTTCCAGTTGCTTTACAACACAGGAAACGAATCAAGACAAACCGGTGCAGAAATGGTTAAAGTTTACACAGAATCACTCAACCCCAAATTCAAGATTGATGTTATGGGTGTTAACTGGCCATCATATTTGAAGGCAACCAACGAAAATCTTGTTCCTATCTACATCATCGGTTGGCTTCCTGACTATCCGGACCCACATAATTTCATCTACACCTATTACCATTCAAACGGTGTTTATGGAAAACGTGGTGGATATCTTTACCAGGAATGGGCAAGAGAAAATGTTGATGCATTGATC
Source organism: Thermotogaceae bacterium (assembly GCA_030445775.1). Lineage (GTDB taxonomy): Bacteria > Thermotogota > Thermotogae > MWEM01 > MWEM01 > JASUTC01. The sequence goes on from JASUTC010000013.1 coordinate 27,085, forward strand.
GAAAAGGCAATCGCCAGCACCGATCCTGCAGAAAGAACAGCACTTTACAAGGAAGTACAGATGAAGGCTATCAACAATTACCTTGGACTTCCTTTATATCAGCCACTTGGACTTCATGTCGAAAGAGAATGGGTAAAAGGTTGGTATCCCCATTTGACAAGATCTACAGCTCAGTACTACGTTCTGTCAAAAGGAGAATAACTTAGAGATCAACAGATAAAAACATGAGCGGGATTTCCCATCCCGCTCATTTTTATGTCATTCTTTCTTATGACAATATCAAATTGCTCGGAGAGATGGTAAAATATAATGAATCTACGAATTATTTTTAAGAAAAGAGGTGGCTTACTTGACAGCCTATATTATTAGAAGATTGTTAATACTTCCGATTATCTTAATAGGGATTACACTGATTATATTTTCGATGATCTGGATGTTAGGACCCGACAGATTGCTGGCTTCCTACATCAAGAGTCCTGAAGCTTTAAAAACAGAAGATGCTAAAGAAAGGCTTATTGCGAAATATGGACTCGATGAACCGACTGTTGTACAGTATTTTAAGTGGTTGGGAAATATCCTGCAAGGTGATTTCGGTTACTCGAATATTGCGAAAAAGCCCGTTCAGGAGGCAATAGCCGAAAGGATTCCTTATACTTTGGAATTGGCCCTATGGGCGATTATACCGGTAATTGCAGGTGGGATATGGCTCGGGATAGTTTCAGGCACCCATCATAATCAGCCTTTGGATCATGGAATAAGAATTGTCTCGCTGATTGGATGGTCAATGCCTGACTTCGTATTTGGATTACTGATCCTACTTTTATTTTACACCGTATTAGGGTGGTTCCCACCGGGATACCTTTCCTATGAATCTGAAGCCATTCTCAGATCGGCAGAATGGACTAAATATACCCATATGGCAACCATTGACTCGATTTTAAATTGGAATTTCAGTGTTTTCATCGATGCTTTCAGGCATCTCATTGGACCGATTCTAACGATTTCCTATCTATGGTGGGCTTATGTGTTAAGAATTACAAGATCATCGATGCTTGAAGTGTTGAAAAAAGATTATATCAGAACAGCCAGGGCTAAAGGCTTGTCTGAGAATGTGGTTATCAACAAGCACGCCAGAAAGAATGCCTTGATACCGGTTGTTACAGTAGCGGGTGGAATGCTTGTTTCGTTGTTAGCGGGTGTTGTCATTGTCGAATCGGTTTTCAACAGACCCGGCCTTGGCCGTTTTACAGCACAAGCTGCAACGCAGTTGGACTATTTTTCCATACTTGGCTCGGCACTGGTATTTTCCATCATATTGGTACTTGTGAACTTAATCGTCGATATTTCATATGCCTTCATAGACCCGAGAATAAGGCTATCTTAGCGGGGGTGTTGTGATATGTCAGAGCAAAGAACAGAATTCAAAAGAATGATGAGAAGGTATTTTAAGAGTCCGACGAATGTGTTGGGAACGGTATTGTTGATATTCTTTATTATCATTGCTATTTTGGCACCGGTAATTTGTCCGCCTCAGCCAGGAAGAGACCCCTTTCAGATTCCTATGGCGACTTGGAATGCTGCACCCGTAGCCCCTTCAGCAGATCATCCTTTTGGCATAATAGGCGGAAGAGATATATTTTACGGTGTTATTTGGGGCACTCGTTCAGCCTTTAAGATAGGCTTGGTTGTATCATTGATTTCAGCTTTAATAGGCGTTATCGTTGGTTCAATTTCCTCCTATTTTGGTGGATGGGTGGATGAGATTTTAATGAGGATTACCGACATCTTCATGTCGATTCCTTTCCTCGTAGCTGCTATGATTATGACAACCATACTCGGAAAGGGACTTGGGAATGTGATGATTGCCCTGATCATATTCGGTTGGATGCGCGTGGCCAGATTGATTAGAGGGAACATCCTTCAGGCAAAATCAGAACAATATGTCCTCGCAGCAAAAGCCCTGGGAATTGCAGACTGGAAAATTATAGTCAAACATATACTTCCCAATACCATATTCCCCGTTATAGTTCAAGTGAGTATGAGAATTGGTTCACTGGTTATTACCGCTGCCGCATTAAGCTTTCTGGGTGTAGGAGCAGAACCGGGTTATGCAGACTGGGGGACGATACTCAGTTACTCCAGGAACTGGATGACGGAGTTGAACAAGTCCTGGTTTGCCATCTTGTATCCGGGAACAGCCATGGTGTTGTTTGTCCTTGCCTGGAACCTGGTTGGGGACGGGTTACGTGATACCTTTGATCCGAAGATGAAATGATAGAGGTGATTTGATGAATAAAGACAAAAAGCCGCTTCTGGAAGTAAGAGACTTAAAAAGTTATTTTCACACCGAAGATGGGCTCGTTAAAGCGGTAGATGGTATCAGTTACGAAGTATTTCCAGGTGAAACCTTGGGAATCGTTGGAGAAAGTGGTTGTGGAAAAAGTGTTAATTCCCTGTCCATCATGAGACTTCTTGAAAGCAATGCGGAAGTACACGGAAAGATTACCTTTGAAGATACGTCCATATTAGAGCTTTCAGAACGGAAAATGCGAACCATCAGGGGTAATGAAATTGCCATGATTTTCCAGGAACCTATGACCGCTTTGAACCCCGTATTCACAGTTGGTGACCAGATTGAAGAGGCGATTATCCTACATCAAAAAAAGAATCGTGATGAGGCACATAAAATGGCGATTGATATGTTAAGAAAAGTGGGTATCCCCGAACCAACCAAGCGAGTGGATGAATATCCTCATGAGTTGTCGGGGGGGATGAGACAACGTGCGATGATTGCTATGGCACTTTCGTGTAACCCCAGGGTATTGATTGCAGATGAACCCACCACAGCTTTGGATGTCACGATTCAAGCTCAAATACTTGAATTGATGAAGAGTCTTCAGGATGAATACGGGATGTCCATTATTATGATCACACATGATTTGGGTGTTATCGCAGAGGTTGCAGACAGAGTTGTGGTTATGTATGCTGGAAAAGTAGTTGAATACGCAGATGCAGTGCCCCTCTTTAAAAACCCGAAACATCCTTATACGTGGGGATTATTGAACGCCATACCCAGGTTGGATATCGAACAGGAAACCCTTTACAACATTCCCGGTGTTGTACCTGACCCGTTGAATTTCCCCAAGGGATGCAAATTCAATACAAGATGTTCATTCTGTGAGGAAAAGTGTAAACAGAAAGAACCCGAGTTGATAGAAGTTGAAGAGAATCATTTTGTGAGATGTTTCTTCATAGAAAAAGTTGAAAAAGAAAAAGCAAGAACAAAGGCTGGTGAAAACCTGTGACAAAGCAAACAGAAAAGGAAATTCTTCTTGAAGTGAAAGACATGGTGAAATATT
>JASUTC010000014.1 GCA_030445775.1 Thermotogaceae bacterium
ACAGGACCGGCAACACGAAGTTGTTATCCGGGAGGGTGAGAACATGAGAGAGATAAAACTGGATGCACTGGTTATTGGTGGTGGTGCAGCAGGTATGGCTGCAGCTGTAGAGTTGACACGACAGGGATGCGAAACCATTTTAATCGAACGGGAAGAAAGAACCGGCGGTGTTTTGAACCAATGTATTCACAACGGTTTTGGGCTTCACGTTTTTCAAGAGGAATTAACCGGTCCCGAATACGCCGATCGGTATAAGCATCAACTTTCACAAAATGACATCACCGTTCATTCCGATAAATTTGTTCTGAAAGTTGACCCGGATAAAAAAGAAGTGATTACCGTAGGTGTTGAGGGAGTAACCTGTTATAAGCCAAAAGCATTGGTTATGACAACCGGTGCCAGGGAAAGACCCTTCAGTAACCTGAGAATACCGGGAACCAGACCGGCCGGCATCTATACTGCCGGAGTGGCTCAGAAATTCGTCAATCTTCAAAATTATCTGCCCGGAAAAGATGCCTATGTCTTAGGTTCAGGCGACATAGGTTTGATCATGGCCAGGCGACTGACCCTTGAAGGGATGAATGTCATTGGTGTAGCTGAATTAATGCCTTATTCGGGAGGACTTGCAAGAAACATCGCCCAATGTCTGGACGATTTTGATATTCCTCTGGAACTTTCAACTAGTGTGGTGGAAGTCCACGGTAAAGAACGGCTTGAGTCTATTACACTGATGAATTTTACCCCGGATACTATGCAGCCTATAGCCGAAACAGAACGTGAAGTCAAATGCGATACGCTCATATTGTCTGTCGGATTGTTGCCCCAAAACGAACTCATTGAAGATTATGTGAAAGATGATCCGGTGAATAAAGGCGTAATGGTGGATTCTCATCAACGGACCACACATCCGTGGATATTTGCAGCCGGAAACAACGTAGCGGTTTACGATTTGGTGGACTTTGTAACACTGGAAGGCATTGAAGCGGGAAAGGCAGCAGCCCAGATGATAAAAGAAGGGTTTAAAGAATGCAAACAGATACCGGTTAAAAGAGGAAAGAACGTTGGAGCCTTAACGCCATTGTTTTGTTGTTTGGATGACAATCCCTTTAAATTTTATATCCGACCCACCAAGAATATGGACAAAGGTCGAGTGAAAATTGGTCCGGATATCATCCAAAAGATCGAATTGGGGTTAAAACCCAGCGAGATGGTTGATATTCAGATCAAAAGCGAGCACAAGGAAAAGATCAAAGCAATGGGACTTGAAGAGATACTTGTTGAGATTGAGGAGGTATAGTGATGGAAAAGCGAAAGATAACCTGTATTTCCTGTCCGTTGGGCTGTGAGATAGAAGCCGAAATAAACGGCGATGATATTACAATTAAGGGAAACAGATGTTCCAGGGGAAAAGAATACGCCCTTAACGAGATCAAAGATCCTAGGCGGGTTGTGACATCAAATGTGAAAGTAACAGGCGGTCAGTTCCCTTTGGCCAGTGTGAAAACCACGGGTGCCATTCCAAAGGGCAAAATATTCTCACTCATCGAAAAACTCCGTGAAGTGGAACTGGAAGCCCCTGTGAATATTGGCCAAGTCGTTTATAAAAATCTTTTTGATAGCGGGTTTGATGTAGTTGTGACGAGACCGGTGGAAAGAAGGTAAACGAAGAAAATGAATGAATGATTGATAAAATAAAAAAAACTCTGTATGACACGAGCGTTTCTGATCCGCAGAATGCATCAGTCCTTGTGTTTTAACTTTTGTGGATTCGGTTGCCAAATGGATTTATTAGTCGTTTTATGCTAAGATAGTCAAAACAGACCTTGGAGGTATTGGATGAAGGCTATCGCTTATTTGTTGTTGGTGACTTTGATTTGGGGAACGACCTTTCCGTTGCAAAAGTTTTTTTTGGTGGATATTTCCCCCTTTGTTTTTAATGCGATAAGATTCTGGTTGGCGGCCCTTTTTTCTTTGTTTTTTACCAAAAAGCATGTCTTTAAAGAAGCATTTCTTCTGGGGTTGGTGTTTGGCGCGGCCTATCTCACTCAGACTTGGGGGATCACGCTGACCACTGCTTCCAAGAGCGGTTTTTTAACATCTCTGTACATCGTCATTGTTCCTCTCTTTGCCTTTTTGATGGAGGGCGAAAAGGTGAACGGGTACCAAAAGATAGGATTTCCCTTTGCCGTTATCGGGTCTTATCTTATGGCCGGTGGCATCAGCGGGTTAAACGCCGGTGACTTGCTAAATATTGCCTGTGGCGTTTTCTTTGCCTTACATGTGGTCATGATTACAAAGGCATCCAGAAAGATCGACGAGATGAGTTTACTAACTTGGCAGTTTGCCACGGCGGCAATGATCAACACAATTGCCGGGATTGGCGGCAACTGGATACTGCCCCCATCAGTTTTCTCAGTTGCCATTTACCTCGCTCTCTTCCCTACATTGCTTGCTGTGATTATCCAATTAAAGTACCAAAGAAAAGTGGGAAACAACATCACGGCGTTGATTTTTGTGGGAGAACCGATTTTTTCCGCTCTTTTTGCCGTCTTATTTATAGGAGAAAAAATGACTTTGATGCAAACGATCGGTGCAAGTATGTTGATTGCAGCCATATTGTTTGCCAGTATTGAGAAAAGAAGACGGGTAATCAAAACAATAGGCAGTTAAAACTTTCTTAGAACAATATTTTCAGGTACTTGACAGAACCGATTATTTATAGTATATTATACCATCAAGCGCATCTGATGCGCAGAATTTTAGGAGGAACAAGTTAATGGCAAAAGGAACAGTAAAGTGGTTCAACACACAGAAAGGCTACGGATTTATCACAAAGGATGACGGAGACGATGTATTCGTACATTATTCCGCAATTCAGTCAGACGGATTCAGGAATCTCGAAGAAGGACAAGCAGTTGAATTTGAGATTTCCGATGGCAACAAGGGTCCGCAGGCTTCAAACGTAACGCTGGTTTAATCGAGACAGACGGTAAAAGGATTTTAGGAGGAACAGATTAATGGTAAAAGGTACAGTTAAGTGGTTTAACACCCAAAAAGGTTATGGTTTTATTACTAAAGAAGACGGAGAGGATGTATTCGTGCATTACTCAGCAATCAAATCTGAAGGATTTAAGAACCTCGAGGAAGGACAGAAAGTCGAATTTGAAGTTCAGGAAGGTAGTAAGGGTCCTCAGGCTGCAGAGGTTTCAGTAGTAGAATAAAATCTTAGACAGTTAGAATATATTTTTTAGCAAAAAGGCGGGATGAAAAGCCCGTCTTTTTTGTTGCTCGGATAAATTCTTTCATCTTTTGTTCAGGCCTTAAACAGAACTTTGACATGTTAAATGAGAAACTCAAGTTCGCTGTGTTATAATCACGCGTGAACAAACAGATATTAAAGAAAAAAGGGAGTTTTACTTTGGAATTGGATGAAAGAAGGCTTGAGGTCATCAATCGAGTTGTTGAAGAAAAGGGAGAAGCGGCAATCCCGGATCTGTTGTCCCTCATGGAAAAAAACGAAGATGATCCTGAACTGATTGAAATGACAATAGAAGTTTTAAGACGGATGGATGAAAAGATTATCGATTCTTTACGGGAATATCTTAGAGACAAACAAAAGCGTTTGAATGCCAACCCGAGAGAATATAAAGAAGAAGCCTACCGGACTACGTTGTTAGTGGTGATTGATTTGGTGGGTGAGTTGGGATACCAAGAGGATATCCCCTTAATTGAATCTTTCTTGGGGGTGTTTGACCAGGAAAAAGCCCATTTGATCATATACGAGGCCATTGCCAAATTGGGCGGTGGTTCAAAATATCTGGATTTACTGGAACTGCTTGCCTTTGAGGATGATTTCACGGAAGAAATGATCGAACAAGTCATCATGACACTATCGTATATTGACGAACCCCGTGCCTTGTTTGACCTGTTGAAAATCACAAAATTCGAATGGCTGGATGTCAATCAAAAAATAATGGTTGAAAACGGATTGAAACGATTGCTTGGGTTTCATAAAGAATTTTATGAACTGTTGGAAAAAGACCCCTACGGGAAGAAGGTCTTAAAAAGGCTGCTTGAGGTGAACGAATGAAGTTTATGGCCAGTTGCACTGCCGGGATGGAAAGCCCCTTGGCCTATGAGATAAAAGATTTGGGATTGGATGTCATCGACGCCAGTGACGGGAAGGTTCTCTTTGAAGGATCGGAGGATGTGCTGGTTCGTGCCAGCCTTTGGTTGAGGACGGCTGAACGCCTTTTTATCATTTTAGATGAATTTCAGGCTACCACATCTGACGAATTGTTTGAAAGACTATACGCCTACGATTGGCAAACGCTCATGCCAAGGAACGCCAATGTGACATTGGCCAGGGTGAAGATAAAAAAATCGATGTTGAAAAGTCCCAGAGTAACTCAGTCGGTGGCACAAAAGGCCGTTTTCAAAAAGTTGTGTGAATCCTATTCTCTCAACCGGCTTCCCCTGTCAGGAGCTTTGTATCCCTTACATTTGTATATTCGAAAAAACAACGTAACAGTCGCGTTGGAGACCTCCGGAGAAGGGCTGCACAAGAGGGGGTACCGAATCCTTTCGGGCAAAGCCCCTCTTAGGGAAACCATTGCAGCAGGAATACTCATGCTGGCCCGCTGGAATGAAAAGATTGATCTCATTGACCCTTTTTGCGGATCAGGTACTATTCCCATCGAAGCGGCTATGATTGCTCGCAATCAGGCACCCAATATGCATCGATCCTTTCTGTTTGAAGAATGGGATTTGCTTTCCAAAGATACCATTTTAGATGAAAGGCGTAAGGCAAGAAAGGCTGTAAAAGTAAGTCAGGCAAAGATCATTGGCTACGATTCGGATTGGAAGATGATCGAATACGCAACGGAAAATGCCAAAAAGGCTGGCGTTCTCAACGATTGTACCTTCGAAAAAATGCCCATGGAACAGGTCAAGGCAGAAGAAAAATACGGTTATGTGCTGACGAATCCACCTTACGGGGAGCGTCTTAAGGACTCTGAAGCGGCTTTTAACCTTTATCAGCAAATGAAGCATTTGAAAAAAGATCTTCCGGATTGGTCGTATTTCATATTCACCTCTCACGAAGGTGTTGAAAAGGCCTTTGATATGAAAGCTTCAAAAAAGAAGTGGATTACCAACAGTGGGTTGAAAACCTGGCTGTATTTTTTCTGGGGTCCCAAACCGCCTAAAGGAGCTGATGTTGATGCTGATACTTCTGGCAACCATGAATGAAAATAAAGTTGATGAGATAAAGAAAATCGTGCCTGAAATTCCCTTTAAAAAAATCAGCGATTTTTCCGATGAATGGGATGTGGAAGAAGACGGGGTTTCCTTTGAGGAAAACGCCACCAAAAAGGCGGTTGTTTCCGGCAATTACTTTGGTTTTTATACCGTAGCGGATGATTCCGGGCTTGAAATAAAGGCATTGGACGGGTTTCCGGGAGTCAGATCATCGCGTTTTATGGCTGAAGGCAATTTCGTTGATAAGATGACGGCATTGCTTATGAAGATGAAAGGTTATGAGACGGATGAGGAAAGATACGCTCAATTCAGAACGGTAGTCTGTTTTTACGATCCATTGGAAAACAAACGGATCCTGGTTGAAGGCATCGTGAAAGGAACATTGTCCAAAGAAATAAGAGGGGAAGGCGGGTTTGGATACGATCCCATCTTTATTCCGGAAGGTTTTGAAAAGACTTTCGGAGAACTTCCCGAAACGGTAAAAAACACCTTTAGCCATCGTGCCAGGGCCTTTGCAGAGCTAAAAGAACGCTTAAAGAAAGAAGGATACCTCAAATGATCCCATGTGAAGCGTATTTGTTCAGACATGCTCAAACTCAGTGGAATCTGGAAAAGCGATTTCAGGGACAACAGGACAGCCCCTTGTCGGAGTTGGGGAAATTGCAGTCCAAAAAGATGTCGGAAATTCTAAAAGTTATCAATCCGGAGATCGTAGTCACCTCAACCCTTGATCGAACAAAGGAAACCGCTCGGATAGCCCTTGAGGCATGGGGACAGGAGAGAGAGATTCTTGAGATGGAAGAGCTGAAAGAATCGGCCTTCGGCCCCTGGGAAGGCATGATGATTGACGATGTGAAACGGGACTTTCCGGAAGAGTTTAACAGTCATCGAACAACTCCCCATTTGTTTGAAATGGAGGGGGTTGAAAGATATGAAGACATCCAAAAAAGGGGGTTGGAAGGTCTAAAGAAAATAGCACAAAGCTATCCCGGCAAACGCGTTGTTGTGGTCACCCATGGATTACTGCTGTTGTGCGTTTTAGCGGGAATCAGAAATATCCCCCTTAGTTTGGTCCGGGAAAAGATTACGATTCCCGATAATACCGAATATGTACGTGTGGATTGGTTGGTTGATGATTAGTTGAGTGTATCGCCTTGTAAGTCAATAACATCCCCTGTTTCCAATGTTATTTCGAACTTGTCGGAAGTGAGTTTTCCAGAGTAAAGTCTACTGAACAAATCCATGATTTCAATATCTCTATCTCCGTACATTAACTCCACAGGGATACGCTTTTCCGGCGAATACAGGTCAAAAACCACGTGACTCATCCCTTCAAAAGGAAAGAGAAAACCTTCGCTCAACTCTTCAAGACTAAAGACCTCTTCAAGAGTATCTTCGATTTCAGCGGCTTGATAGCCCAGCTGCTCCAGCTCTTCATAAACCTTTTCATATATACTTTCTTTATCTTCTATTCCACCTATTAATGCCTTTAAAACCAATGCCATGGCGACTTCCAATATCTGTCCGGTAAACGTAACAATCAAACCTTTCTTTAAAAATATTTGTTCATCTGTATTATATCATGAACCCGTATAAGAACGATAACGGTTGACAATCTCTTTTATAAAGACGGGAAAATTGAAAGAACCATTTTTCCTTTGTCATTCAAATTTAATATATAAATGATAAAATATCACGTCATACGTCCATACTTTATAACAATTAAGAGGTGGTAGATTTGATTATCAAGCGATATGAGAATAACGAACAGATGAGCATAAAAGCTTCTGAAATTGTGAAGGAACAAATCCTTGAAAAACCAAATTCCGTACTGGGGCTACCCACCGGATCATCGCCTCTTGGAATGTACAATCATTTGATTGCCATGTATAAAAGTGGAGAACTTGATTTTTCTTCCGTCAAGACTTTTAATTTGGATGAATACTGCGGCTTACCCACTGACCATCCTCAAAGCTATCATGAATTTATGAATAAGAATTTCTTCCGGCATGTGAACTTAAAACCCGAAAATATCCATATGCCAAAGCCGGATAAAGGTGATCAAGAAAGTGGTTGTGAGGATTATGAAAAGAAGATTCGCCAAGCCGGCGGCATCGATTTACAGATTCTTGGCATTGGCAGAAATGGGCATATTGGGTTTAACGAGCCGGGGACCCCCTTTTCCAGTCGAACCCATGTGATTCGACTGCATCAGGATACTAGGCAGGCTAACGCCCGATTTTTCAATTCTATAGATGAAGTGCCCAAAGCTGCCGTAACCATGGGGATTAAGACCATAATGAGGGCTCGCAAAATATTGTTGTTGATTTCAGGTGAATCCAAACGGGAAGCTTTGTATCAACTCGTGTTTTCATCCGTTAACGAACAATTTCCAGCTTCTGTTCTCCAACTTCATCCGGATGTCATTGTTTTGGTTGAAAAAAGTGCTTGTACTCGCCTTGAAAAGGAATATCCATTCATCAACAATCAACTGAACATCTGACTTTTGTTTGTTCTCAACTTGATAATCCTCCTATTTTCTGCTATAATAATGCTTGAAACTTGCCAATTAATTGAGTAATGGACTCGTTTATATCTTTAACATGCAAAAGCAATAGTTATACTTTTATTTAGATAATCATCTTACAATGGAGGAGATTCTATGAAAAAAAGTTTGTTGTTTTTAATCGTCGTGATGTTAGTTGTTTCTTTCGGATTTGCAAAAGTTTACAGAGTTGGAACAAGTGCCGGATTCCCACCTTTTGAATATGTTGAGAAAGGTGAGTATGTGGGTTTTGATATGGATCTTATGAGAGAAATGGCAAAGGAAATGGATTTTGAAATTGAAATCATTGATATGAGCTTTGACTCACTGATTGCCGGTCTTGTATCCGGAAACTTAGATATTATCGCTGCCGGAATGACCATAACAGACCAGAGGGCAAAGGTTGTAGACTTTTCGGATCCTTATTGGACTGCAGACCAGAGTATTTCTGTTAAAGAAGATTCTGATTTAACTATTACCGTTCTTTTTGGAGATCACAACATTGGTGTGCAAACCGGAACCACCGGAGATCTTTGGGTAGAGGAACACCTGGAAAAAACAGGTATTTTAACCGGAAGATACAAACGCTATGACACCTTTGTTCTTGCTATGACGGATCTGGTTAACGGAAATTTGGATGCAGTTGTTCTTGATTCACCCGTTGCCGACAGATTTGCAAAAGTCAGACCTGTCAAGACCATCGGTGTTATCAAATCTGACGAAAAATATGGATTAGCCGTAAGAAAGGGTAACAGCAAGTTGCTTGAAACCATTAACGAAGGGTTGAAAAGGCTTGAAGAAAACGGTACCATCGACGAACTGATTGCAAAATACTTCTAATTTAATTACTTCTAACAGGCTGCGGCTGTTAATTAGCCGCAGTTTCTGATTATAAAATCCAATAATGAAAGGCGGGGAGTATCATAGATAAATTTCAATTATTTCTCGATTCAATGCCCCTATTATTGAAAGGAACCTTGGTGACCATAGAAATCACTTTCTTAACGCTGGCCATCGGTATGTTAATCGCCGTTCCCGTTTCTTTCGGACAAGTGTACGGCCCCAAGTGGGGGAAAGTTTTGATCGGAATTTACGAGAAGGTCTTACGAAGCATTCCCGGAATCGTTATACTCTTTCTTATTTATTACGGCCTTCCGCGTGTAGGGATTCAGATGTCACCATTTTTAGCATGTGTTATAGGACTGGGATTAAGAAGTGGTGCGTATCAGTCTCAGATATTCAGAGGGGCCATACAATCCATCGATTCAACACAAATGAGGGCTTCCAGGTCTTTGGGCATGTCCAAGATGCAAGGGTTCAGGAATGTTATCTTTCCACAAGCCTTTCGGGTTGCTCTTCCACCCTGGGCCAATGAATTTACCATTGTCCTCAAAGACTCCTCATTTGCTTACGCCCTTGGTGTAACGGAGTTGTTGAGACAGGGTAGGTATATCATTTCCACCACCTACGAACCCATGCTGATCTTTTTAACCATAGCCGCAATTTATTTTGTTATAACTTTTACCCTTAACAAAAGCTTACAGGCACTTGAGACAAAACTTATCATACCCGGTTTTGACATAAGGGAGAAGATACAATGAGTGAGAATAAACACATACTGAGAGTGGAAAACCTTAGAAAAAGCTTTGGAGACAACGTTGTTTTAAAGGATGTCAGTTTTACAATGGATAAGGGCGAAACAAAAGTCATCATCGGACCCAGCGGTACGGGGAAAAGCACCTTGTTGACTTGTATCAATCAACTTGTGAAACCTGACAGCGGAACGATTTACCTGAAGGATATAAACGTGACAAAGGCGGAAGAGATGAATAAAATCAGAGCCCGAATCGGTTTTGTCTTTCAGGATTTTGGTTTGTTCTCCCATTTAACAGCCATGAGAAATGTGATGATCGGACCCGTCAAAGTTCAGAAAATGAACAAAGAAGACGCCAAAAATCTTGCCTATGAAGAATTGAAGCGGGTGGGATTGTTGGAGCATGCGGATAAATATCCCGCCCAACTTTCCGGTGGACAAAAACAACGTGTGGGGATAGCCAGGGCACTGGCTATGCAACCTGAATTGATTCTCTTTGATGAACCCACCTCAGCTTTGGACCCTGAATTGATCGGTGAAGTGTTGGCTGTGATGAAAGACTTGGCCGACAATAAGATGACCATGCTGATCGTAACCCATGAAATGGGCTTTGCAAGGACCGTTTCGGATGAAATCATTTTCATGGAAGATGGCGTTATAGTCGAACAGGGAACCCCTGAAAAGTTGTTTAAAAATCCGGAACACAAAAGAACCGGCGAATTCCTGTTCAAACTGACAGAGTTATACGGTGAAGGTGACGAGTGATGTTCAATAATATCGTAGAAATCGTTGTGAATCACTGGCCTGATTTTTTAGAAGGTGTCGGTATGACGTTGCTCATGGCGATGATCGCCATGTCACTGGGAACCTTTTTTGGGACGATACTGGCCTTTTTAAAGGTATACTCGAACAAATTTGTCGTGTCGATTGTCTCCGGGTTTATCGAAATCATCAGAGGGACACCCATGCTGGTTCAAATATTCATCTTTTACTTTGGATTGCCCGTTTACGGGATTCGAATGACGGCCTTTGGAGCGTGTATCCTGGGGTTTATCATCAACAGTTCCGCTTATCAGGCGGAATACACCAGAGGAGCGATACAATCCATCGAACAAAATCAAATGACAGCGGCTCGTTCTTTGGGGATGACCCGTAATCAGTCCATCTTTAGCGTCATCTTGCCACAGACAATAAAAAGAGCCATACCGGCATGGACCAATGAATTTATTTACTTGTTGAAATACACATCACTTGCATATATTGTTGGTGCAGAAGAATTAATGGAAAAGGCAAAGGTTATTGCCAGTAGAAATTTCCTCTTTTTAAAAATTGGAAAAGAAACTGGAAATTCCTGGTATGGAAACCGTCAGATAAAAAAGATTGCTTCAAAACAAAAGTTAAAAAAGTTACTAAAGAAAAAAGAAAAACTCAAAAATATGAAAAAGGTTGCATAAAGCCGTTTAATTTCGATGAAACATGAGTCTATGGCGAAAGATTAAAAAACTAATACGTTACGGTAACCTAACTATTAAATAGGTATGAAGAGATTTTATGATATAATTCTTATAGTTGAGTCAAAACTCAGAGAGAAAAAAAGGTGCGTCGCACCGAAAACAATCTAAAGGAGGAATTTGGATGCAAAAGAGAATTTCGTTGTTTGTTGTAGTCATTCTCGCGTTATTTGTTGCAATGACATTCGCGGAAGTTATGGGACCATACGCGGACAAAGTCTACATCAACACGAGGATGAAAGAGGAAATAGGACTTAAGGACGCTGCAGAGGGACTTACGGATGTTTTCCTTTATGGCGTTTCAGGACCCACACTTTATGGGATGCCTTCATCAGATCTTGAAAAGCTTGAAGTTTATGCAATACCTTCAGGTACATGGTCACTGAATATGAACAACTACCCGGGAGAGGCACCTTATCAAGCAGAAAGAGATGGGGAAGTATTGTTTAACCCGTTTGCCATTCAGGAAGTCAGATTCGCCATGAATTTCTTAATCAACAGACAGTACATCGTTGATGAAATTCTTGGTGGTGCAGGGTTCCCGCTGTATTGTATGGCCACAACCGGCCAGCCGGGAACAATGCCATATGTTAAAGTGGCAGAAGAATTCGGTTTCACTGCAGAAGGTGACGAGGAAAAAGCTATTGAAATGATCACAGCTGCGATGGAAGAAGCAGCAGCCCTTCCTGAGAACCAGGGAAGACTCGTCAAAGGTGAAAAATTCTGGGAATTTGATGGCAAACCCGTTGAGATCAGAATTCTTGTAAGGGTTGACGACCCTAATGGAAGAATGAGAGAAGGCGCTTACGTTGCCGGCCAGCTTGAAAAAGCAGGTATCAAAGTTGAACAGGCCATGTGGGACAGAGTTAAGGCAATCACAACGGCTTATTACTCCAATCCTGCCGATTACGAATGGAACATGTACACAGAAGGTTGGGGAGCAGGAGCAACCAGAAGATATTGGGAACATATTGTTGCACAAATGTACGCACCTTGGTACGGTTACATGCCAGGTGGCGCAGATCCTGAAAACTGGAATCATTCCAGTCCACTTCTTGACCAGTACACAAAAGATGCATATTACGGCAGATATTTGACAGTTGATGAATATTGGGAACAGGCTCTTGAAGGACTCAGAATTGGACTTCAGGAATCCCTGAGAATTTACGTTTGTGCACAGGAAGACTTCTTTGTGGCAAACAAGGCAAGATTTGAAAGCAGATTTGCTTACGGACTTGGCGATGGACTGAACGCCTGGATGTTCATAACCGGAAATACAGTGGATGATGTTCTCAGAGTTACGCAGTTCTCAGCACAGGGTGGACTCTTCATGTCAGCATGGGATCCAATCGGTTCTGATGGATTCTCAGATGTTTATTCCACAAAGGTTTCAAGAACACTCATCGATGCCAGTATGTTTGAAAGTCCTGTGTCCGGACAGCAGATACCTCAGAGAGCCGTTTACTCTGATGTAGAAACAAATGTTGTAAGAGAAGGCGACGAACTTGTTGGGAAATTGGCAGTTCCGGCCGATGCTATTAAATACAATCCTGCAACAGATAAATGGGAAGAAGTAGGCGAAGGTGTCACATCACAGAGTAAGGCAACTTATGACTTTATCTTCACAAAGTGGCATGACGGAACACCCATGAGTATGAATGACCTTCTTTATTTCGACGCATTTGTTGCAAAATGGGCCACACAAAATGATGACAATGACAAAGAATTTGAATCAGCATACGCTTCCAAGATGGCAGAAGGCCTTGACATCACAAAGGGTTGGGTTGTAGACTTTGAGAACGATAGAATCACCGTTTACTTCGACTATAACTTCCCTGCAGACGAAGCAAGGGTTGCCGGTTTTGGTGTACCATCTTTTCATGCTTCAGCAGCAGGTGGAACAGTATGTGGTTCTTCCTGGACCATTTATGAAGCCATTGCCAGACTTATTACCGATGGTAGCAAATCAGGAACGCAGTATTCGATTTCTTCCAATTCAGATAACGAAATCGACCTGCTTGTTCCTGCACATGTAGCGGATATCAAAGCAAAACTCGAAGAACTCAGAGATGCCGGACATGTTCCTGTTCAAGTTAAAGACACAATGACCAAGACAGAAGCATTGGCAGCATACAACAACGCCATCGAATTCATCGAAGAGATGGGGCATGCCTATGTTGGAAACGGTGCTTTCATCCTTTCCGAATACGATCCCGAATCCAACTTCATGGAACTCACTGCTAACAGAGACTGGGCTTGGAGTGCGGATTACTGGATGGATATCTTTGCAGTACCAACACTCAACATCAACGAAGTAAAACTTCCTACACTTGTACCAGCCGGTAAGGACTTCGAAATTCAAGTAGACCTTTCCAAACAGGTATATCCAAGTGTTACACAAGAACCTGCAGATGAAGGAGATGTTGAAATTTACATCGGCGACCTTGAACCACTTACAGGTCAGGTAACCATAGATGGTGACTTTAAGATTAAGGTTCCAGGATCCATGACAAAAGATCTTTCAGGAACAATTGAAGTTGTTGTTAAGGCTGAACTCGAAGGTGCTGTACCTGTCGAGATGAGAAAGAATGTAATTTTCTGGTAAAGCTTTGATATTTATCCAAAACTTAATCGATAGTGCCGAAAGGCACTATCGATGTTATTTAGGGGGCACTTCATGTACTGGAAATTCGCATTGAAGAGAGTAATAAACGCGGTAATTATATACATTATCCTAATTTTCATCTTTTCTGCCCTTTTCAACGTCCAGATGGAGCAAACGGTTTACGCACAAATAGACGAGGCAATTAAGATGGAAAGCATGCAGCTCACGGATATGAAGCCGGAAGAAATGCAACGGTGGGCTGAGCAGAGAAAGGAATTTTATTACAAAAGGTATAATCTGGATAAATCCGTATTTGAAAGGGTTGTGAGAAGAGCGGTAGATGCCCTGACTTTCAAATACGGCAATTCATCCATCATTAGATCATCGGGCGGGAGCAGGGATGTTAGAACGATAGTTCTTGAAACGATTCCGAGAACCCTACTTCTTTTCATGACCGCCATGGTGATAGATATCTTACTGGGATTCTGGCTGGGGATAAAAAAGGCTCAGAAACCCGGTAAAGGACTTGATAAATCAACATCCATTGTAACGATGGTTGTTTACGGCATGCCATCCTGGTGGCTGGGGATGCTTATGATCATGGCATTTGCCTATATGTTTAAAATATTTCCCTCGGGTGGATTTCTCTCCACACCGCCACCTCCGGCAGGTACACTTGCCCGTTTTTGGGACATCATTTATCATTTGCTTTTACCCGTCATTACACTTGTTTTAATAGGCTTCTGGGGAAGAGCGTTTCTTACAAGAAACATCGTACTAAGTACCCTTCAGGAAGACTATATTATGTCGGCAAGAGCAAGGGGTATTCCTGAACGAAAGGTACTTTATGGCCACGCTCTCAGAAGCGCTGCGCCACCTATAGTCACCATGGGGTTATTGGCTCTTTTAGTTTCCTTTGGAGGAAATATCATTTTCGAAGGAATATTCAGTTGGCCAGGTATGGGAAACTTATACTGGATCTCTGTACAACAAAATGACATCCCCGTTCTCATGGGAAACCTTTCCCTTACCACGGGCTTGTATATTGCAGGATTGGCGATTCTTGACCTTATTTACGGATTTCTGGATCCAAGAATCAAGGTAGGTGGTAAAGAATGAAGTTAGCTGAAATGAGAGAATCTTTCAACGATTTTTGGAGTGAATTTAAAAAGGAGAAAACCGGAGTTATTGGGCTCATATTCTTTGCGATATTTTTATTCATCGTCATTTTTGAACCCTTCTTGTTACCCTTTGAGGATGCAAATACAAGATGGCGAGATATCTCCTATTGGGAAGATTGGCCAAAATCCGCTCCTCCGGCATGGACAAATTGGTTTACATCCGAAAAAAAGTCAGTAACAGGAACGCTTACAGAATATTCTGAAAGCTCTCAGGATATGGGAGCCATGGTCATGAAGGAGTTTGTCTTTGAGTACGATTATCAATATGACGATGCGCCTAATGATATTATTATTCATGGCGATGCCAGCGGGCAACCCATCGTCGTTGTCAATATTGTAAGACCTGATGGTGAAGAGATTGAGGTGTTTCAGTCCGCTTATAATGCGGGTGAAAGAACCAAGGACATCAGAATATCCATTGATAACAGTTCCAGAAGTACCATATATAATTTTGCGAAAAAATATGAATCCAGCGAAAATCTCAGTAATGTAAAACAAGGTCTTATAAAAACAACAAATGGTATCTTTTCTAAAGCGCAAGAAGGAATACTAAGGTATCCTGAGCCGTTGAAAGGGGAGTATCAAATAAAGGTAACAGCCATATTGCGTGATGAAACTGATAATATGGCATCACCCTACATCGTCCTACCGGGAAAAGTCTCCGGCGTTCTGGGAACCGACTCCCAGAAACGGGACATCTGGACGGGTGTCTTGGCGGGTGTCAAATGGGCCCTGCTCATCGGAATCCTCACCGCCATTGTCTCCGTCTCCATTGGAGTTATCTATGGGGTTATCAGTGCCTATCTGGGCGGATGGAAAGATGCGCTCATGCAGCGAATCTTTGAAGTCTTCGTCTCCGTTCCCCTGTTGCCGGTGTTGATTGTACTAAGTGCGGTGTTTGAGCCCAGCATTTGGATGATGGTCGTCCTGATGGCCATGTTCTTCTGGACCGGCTCTGTGAAAACCGTGCGCTCCATGGCTATGCAAATCAAAGAAGAAACCTTCATCGAGGCATCCAGGGCATTGGGAGCCAGCAATTTCCGAATCATCTTCAAACACATGGTCCCCATCCTGATCCCCTACTCCTTCTCCTCCATGGCGTTGTTCATACCCCGAGCCGTTGTGTATGAAGCATCCATCAGTCTATTGGGGCTGGGAGACTCCCAAATTGTTACCTGGGGACAGATCCTGAGTGATGCCCTCAACAGCGGAGCAGTACTGAATGGACTGTGGTGGTGGGTTGTACCCCCCGGACTGGCGATCGCGTTCATGGGAATGGCCTTTGCCTTCATCGGCTTCTCCATGGACAAAATACTGCATCCAAAACTGAGGACGAGGTAGATAAGATATGGAAAAGACAAAAATGACAGACGAGAGAAACATACTGGAAGTAGAAAATCTGAAACTTTATTATAAAGTATCCGACGGACTGGTCAAAGCCGTGGATGATGTCACCTTCTTTTTAAGAAAAGGAGAAACGCTGGGCCTGGTGGGAGAATCCGGCTGTGGCAAAACCACCACCGGAACCGCCCTGATGCACATGCCCTCTCCTCCCGGATACATCGCAGGAGGCAAAATCATCTTAGACGGTGAAGACATCGTCCCGTTGAAAGAAACCGAAATCCGAAAACGGATCCGATGGGAAAAGATCTCCATGGTCTTCCAGGGAGCCATGAACTGCTTGACCCCGGTTTACACCATCGGAAAACTCATGACGGAAACACTTCAGGAACATCGTGCCTTTTCGCAAGGTGAAAAGGCTTCGGAGTTTTCCAAAAGCAGGAAAACGCCACGCAAAATGAACAAAGAAGAAGCCCGAAAAATCATGGTCAAATACCTGAACTACGTGGGACTTTCTGAAGACATATTGAGACGCTACCCCCATGAACTATCCGGGGGAATGAAACAGCGTGTGGTCATCGCCATGGCATTGTTCCTGGAGCCGAAAGTCATCGTCTGTGATGAACCCACAACGGCATTGGACGTAGTGGTCCAGGCTCAGATCATCAACCTGCTCAAAGAACTGAAAGAAAAACTGGATCTGGCCTTCATCTTCATCACCCATGATTTGGCCACAGAAGCGGAAGTCTCCGACCGGGTCCAAATCATGTACGCGGGGCGAATCATGGAAATCGGAACCAACCAGCAAATCTACGGTGAACAAGGCCCCATGCACCCGTACACACGAAGACTCCTGGAAGCCACCCCGAGACTCCACGAAGAAGTGGAAGAGTTGGCCTTCATCCCGGGAACACCCCCGGACTTGTTGAGGCCACCGGAAGGGTGCAAATTCCACGACAGATGTGATGTGACCATGGAAAAGTGTAAGACCGAAGAACCCGATCTCATCGAAGTGGAAGACGATCATTACGTGGCATGCTGGAGGTGTAGAAAATGAGTAACAACAAATACTTAGTCGAAGTGGAAAACCTCCAAAAGTGGTTCCCCACCAGAAGAACCATGGGAGAAGTCTTCAAAGGCCAGCAGCGATACGTCAAAGCCGTGGATGGGGTCAGCTTCAAAATCGAGCGGGGAGAAATCTTCGGACTGGTGGGAGAATCCGGCTGTGGCAAGACCACCACGGGAAAACTCATCATGAAACTGTTGGACCCCACCGGGGGAAAACTCATCTTTGACGCTGACGACGTGACCCACTTGGACAAAGTGGGACTGGACACCTATCGCCAAAACGTCCAGATGGTCTTCCAGGATCCATACGCCTCCATGAACCCACGATTCCGATTAAGAGACGTCTTGGAAGAACCCCTTATCATCCACAAAAAAGGCGGAACTAAAGCCGAACGCATGGAAATGGTAAAAAAGGCCTTAAACGAAGTCCGATTGCAACCCCCGGAAGAGTTCATGGTGAGATTTCCCCACATGCTCTCGGGAGGTCAACGTCAAAGAGGTGCTACCGCCAGAAGTCTCATCCTGAACCCCAAGATGATCGTGGCCGACGAACCGGTCTCCATGATCGACTTGTCCACACGAGCGGAAATCCTGCACATGATGAAAACGGTCCAGCGGGAGTTGAACCTGACGTATTTGTATATTACCCATGACCTGTCAACCGCGAGATACTTCACGGACAAGATCGCCGTGATGTATTTGGGAAAGATTGTGGAAATGGGAGTTCCCAACGACGTCATCGACAACTCCTTCCATCCGTACACCAAGGCATTGATCACCGCCGTATGTGAACCCATCGCCGGCAAAGTGAATCGGATCAAGGAAGTGCCGATTAAGGGAGAAGTTCCCTCAGCGGAAAACATCCCACAAGGCTGTCGCTTCCACCCCAGGTGTCCTTACGCCATAAAGGAATGTTGGGAAAAGGAAGAACCGGTGTTGGAAGAAGTGGAAAAGGGTCATTTTGTGGCTTGTAGGAGATATAAGGAGATATAAGTGGTCAGAAAAGACGCTAACTGCCCATTCTATGAATGGGCTTAGGAGTGTTTTACCTGCGGTAAAAACTCCACTCGTCATAATTGTAAAGGCGGACACACCTGTCCGCCTTTATTCAACGAGGCCTATTTATTGTCGCTTTTTACCCACTAAGTCTAATACGGTTAACAGATCTTTATCTACATTGTTTAAATAATCTTCAATCGTATATTCAATCATATAATCCGGTATCACACCTCATCATGCAGGTCACAGTTTAAACCACTCGATTATTACTGACAACTCAAGTTCCATGGATTTGTAATAGGGCTTGCTGAAAAAATGTTCTGGTATCACCGGAAACGGTCAGTCAAATTTTCAGAAGGGTTTGAAAGGCTATTTTTAGGCTGAGGGCTTCTTCTTGAGTTATTTTCACATGATTGGCATAATCGTGTTTGTCAATAAACTGACGAAGTTGATCTGTGAGTCTTTCCAGTTTTGCCTTTTGGATGGGTTGAATGGTATGAATGAAAGCCTTGTCTTTGTTTTTTCCAGCGACTTTTAACAACCGCTCAAAGTGATCAAAACAAACAACAGCTTGAGTGTCTTTGAAAGACTTGGTTCCTTTAGGGTCTTTCAAGACATTGTAAGCTGACTGAGTGATTCTTTCGGGAAGTGTTTCCAGATAAGAGCAAAAATAGCAGTCTTGACTCTTCTGACGCTTTTTAAACAGGGGATTTTTGTCCATTTCTTCACTTTGACTTTTAATCATGTCCCAAAATATGATGGCGGGTCCCAAACCAGCTACCGTTAAATCCTCTTTGACCGATTGATTAAACATATCATAGTGTTTTCGACAAATTCTGGAAAAACGAATATCCTTTCGGAATTGTCTTTTTGTAATACTTTCATATAACAGGACCTTCATGGAACGCTTGACACGTTCCTCTTCAAGGCTGCATATTGGACAGCCGTTGATGTCACCTTTCAAAAGCTCAAAAAAATCATGTTCTGATTGTGAAAATGCCATAAATCACCTCTTGTTATTTTAACACATTACACGCACTTCCATTTGATACGCTTCAGTATAGAGATTGTAATCATATATCCGATTTGAATTTTTTGGAGATACATTGTCTTATTCTTTATTATAACGTAATAATAGAATTTTCAAAACATTATATAAACGTCATAAATATAAATATTAAGCATGGAGACTGTAAATTATTTGAAGATTTTACAATGCGGATTAAGTTATTTTTGTAAAGAAATGTTATAATAATATTTGACGCCTTTTTAGAGGGCATTTAATTGCGAGTGAAAGTGGTATATACCAGAAACCTGTGAAAAAGGCCAAAATAAATAATTAAATGAAGATATTTGGGGATAATCATGTATAAAAGGCGAAAATCGGATTTGAAAAATGATTAAAAATAAAATAGAATGTATGTAGTGGTATATACCATATACCACTACGGAATGGAGGAATTATGCAAAACTCTTATTATCTGTTGCCTAAGTATCATCAGATTAAAGAGATGATCATTGAAAAGATCGAAAAGAAGGAATACAAGGTGGGAGATAAACTACCATCTGAAAGAGAAATCAGCGAAATCTATTCCGTTAGTCGTATGACGGCAAGGAAAGCTCTGTTAGAAGTGATTAACGAAGGACATGCTTATTCAGAACCGGGAAGGGGTACTTTTGTGAAAGAACGTACAGTGGAAAACTACTTAACTCGTTTGGAAGGGTTCTCGTATATGGTTAAGAGAAGTTCCGGTATGGAGACCATTTCCAGGGAAATTGAGAAAAAGGTCATTGAAGCTGACAGTATTTTAGCGGAAAAGTTGAAGGTTCCCATTGGGACACCAATCAATATGATCGCCAGAAGTAGAATTGTGGACAAGGACCCCATTGCATTCGAGTATTCTTTTACAAAGTTGGAGGATTTTCCTGATTTAGTTGATATTGATTTCAGTAAAAACTCTCTTTTTGAGACAATGACCAAGAAATATAATGTAGATATTGTTCATGCAAAGCAAACTTTAGAGATTGTTTACGCAGATAAGGATGTTTCGAGAATTCTACAAGTTCCCAAGAAGACCGCTTTGTTTCTTTTTAAAGACGTTAGTGATGATGGCAATGCCAAACCGATAGAGTTTTGTGTCAGGTATGTACGTGCAGATAAGTGTCATTTTTATAATGAGATAACGAAAGTAAAATAATCTGAAGATAATCAAATAAGTCTTAAAGCAAAGAAAACCAAAATGACCTGTAACAAAATTCAGAGTGTGGTTTTGCATACAAATTTTTTAGATTTCATTCTTTTATATAAGGAGAGATGGTATTGAAAGTCATAGGAATAGGGGACAATGTCGTTGACAAGTATATTCATCAAAAAAGGATGTACCCGGGAGGTAACGCGCTTAATTTTGCCGTTTTTGCAAAAAAACTGTCCGTAGATGCAGGCTATATTGGAATATTCGGTGATGATGCAGCGGCAGATCATATAAAAAAGGTTTTGGATGAAATTGGTATAGATTATTCTCACAGTGTTTCTTTTCATGGAGAGAATGGATTTGCAAGAGTTAGTCTTGAAGACGGAGAAAGAGTTTTTTTGCCAGGTAACGGTGGCGGAGTCAGTAAGGATCATTCTTTGTGTTTTGATGATAAGGAACTGGCATATATCAAAGATTTCGATATCATTCACAGCAGTTGTTACAGCTATATCGAATCTCACTTAAAAACCCTTTCAAAAACTCGGGTTCCCATATCTTTCGATTTTTCTGACAAATTATCTGATGAATATTTAACTGAAGTAGCAAAACATATCAATTTTGGATTCCTATCTTGTGGTGACATACCTATAGATCAAGTTAAAGAAAAACTCATGACAGCGGTTCAGGCAGGATGTGATTTTGCCGTTGCCAGTAGAGGAGATAAAGGGTCTTTGTATTATAACGGTGAAGTTTACATTGAACAAGAGGCTTTTTTAGTTAAACCCATTGATACAATGGGGGCCGGAGATTCACTTATCACAGGGTTTCTGGTTGATTTACTGAAAAAGGATGCCTTATTCACAAAGGATGAAAAAACGATTAAGGAATCGTTGATGTTTGGAGCCAAAAAGGCATCGGAGACATGTAGGGTAAACGGAACATTTGGCTATGGAAAAGATTATTAATCCCCCTTGTTGAAGAGGGGAATTCCTTAAGGAGGTAATTCAAATGAGTAAGAAAGTATTGGCAATTTTGTTGGTCGTTGCTTTTGTTTTTAGTAGTTTCGTGTTGGCAGAAACAGTAAACTTGAAACTTTTACATCGATGGACACAGGAACCTGACAAGTCCTTCTTTGAAGAAGTTGTGAAAGAATTTGAAGCGATGCATCCGGATGTCAACGTTGATATCCAGACAGTTTCAAACGATTCGTTCAAGGAAAAAATTACGGTAATGCTTGGTACGGCTGATGCACCGGATATATTCTTCACATGGCCTGGAGAATTCACCAACAGGTTCATTCGAGCAGGAAGAGTTATGGACATTACTTCTTACATGCTTGAAGATGGGTCCATGTTTGAGTATGTTGGATCACAATTGATTCCATTTGTCTATCAAGGAGCATTATACGGTCTTCCTTACAGACTTGACGGAAAAGTTTTTGTTTATAACAAGGAGATGTTTGCAAAAGCGGGAATAGACAAAGCTCCTGAGACTTTGGATGAGTTTATGGAAGACCTTGAAAAATTAGCCGCCCTGGGAATGAAACCCATTGCATTCGGAAATGAAAGACCTTGGGCCGTATCCCATTACATCGCTGCTCTCAATCAAAAATCAGTTCCTGAAGATGTATGGGAAAAGGATATCGATCCGGCAGTGGGAACATGGTCACATCCAGGATACGTTGAGGCCCTTCATATTTATGAAGATTTAGTCCCTTATTTCAACGATTATACGAATGCCCTCAAACATGACCAGGCAAGAGTTGCATTCATGCAGGGCCAGCATGCCATGATGTACCTGGAAATTGTTGAGATTCCGGAGATTGGAAGAAACGGTCCTGAAGGCTTTATTGACAAGATCGGTGCTTTCCCATTCCCCGCTACAGACGGGCCTGGAAATCAGAGCTATCTTGTAGGATATCCTGAAGGTTTTGTTGTTAACTCAAACACAAAACACCCTGAAGAAGCCGTGGCTTTCTTGAAATTCTTAACCGGTAGGCAAATGGGAAGACTTGAACTTGAAAGGCTGGGTTGGTTCAATGGAATCAAAAACCTGGTAACACCGGATGAAGTGAAACCAATCATTTATGAAACCACCCAGTTGATTCTCAATTCCGACAGGATGGTTAATTGGCTTGACTCCTCACTGCATGCCAAAATTTGGGCTGTTTATTCCGTAGAACTTCAAAAATTGACGGACAAGGTGACTACACCGGAAAAGGTTATGGAAGCCGTTAAGAAAATTGCAACAGAAGTAAGAAAAGAATTTTGATTTGATGAACTAAATCCTTTAACCCCGGAGTTTTAAACACTCCGGGGGATTATAAAGTGGGGATTAATCATGAATAAAAAAAAGTATTTTAATTATTTTTATGTTATTCCAGCTATACTGTTTGTTTTAATATTTGTCTATTTTCCCATCATCATGAATTTTTACAATAGTTTCTTTCGAATGACAAGTTATAGTGACACAAAGACTTTTGTGGGTTTTGCCCATTATATTAAGATGTTCAATGACCCGATATTTTATACAGCCATTAAAAACAATTTTCTATATGCCGGTTTTTCCATTCTTTTTCAGGTAGGGCTTGGAATGATATTGGCTATATTGCTTGAAGGCAGGTTTATAGGCAAGAGAATAGGTACGTTTTTCAGAAATTCACTCTTTATTCCATCTATAATATCCATTCCTGCTGTTGCCTTGCTGTGGTATTTCATCTATAATCCGCAAATAGGCCTACTTAACGGGATGCTTGATCTTGTTGGATTAGAGCAGTTGAAAACAGCATGGCTTGCTAACCCCAAAACTGCAATCTATTCGGTTATTATGATGAGTCAGTGGCAATATACGGGATATATTATGGTCTTACTAATTGTATCAATACAGAAAATTCCAAAAGAACTTTATGAATCTGCGGTCATTGACGGGGCAAATGAATTTCAAAAAGCGATTTATATTACCATCCCCTCTATTAAAAGTATGTTAGCAGTAACCACGATTATTACATTTATTGGATCTTTTAAGCTGTTCTCTGAAATCTTTATTATGACGGGTGGAGGGCCATATAATACGACACAAGTACTTGGAACATATATGTACCGAGCTGCCTTTAAGTTTGACGAGATGGGATTTGGATCCGCAGTTGCGGTTATCATTTTTGCCATTACATTTGCCATTTCGATCTTTCAATTAAAATCATTTAAAACGACTTGAGACTGGAATCCGGGTGATTCAATATGATAAAAAGAAAACCATTATACATTCTAAATAAAACATGGATCAATGCCATATTTTGGATTTTGATGCTGATAATCTTCTACCCATTATTCTGGATAATCATGAACTCTTTGAAAACCAGCACGGAGCTTTTCATCAATTCTTTCGCATTACCTGAGAAACCGCTCTTTCAAAATTACATTGATGCTTGGAATATGGGATTTTCAAAGTTTTTTTTCAACAGCATTTTAGTCACTGCTTCATCTGTGGCAGTAACGGTTCTGCTTTCTGCATTTTGTGCTTATGCCTTGGCAAGACTGGATATCAAATTCAAGAATCTGATTTTGTATCTGATTATTGGAGGACTTTTACTGTCACCTCATTCAGCATTAATATCCCTGTATAAGATTTTTGATGCGTTGAATATATACAACACCTATTTTGCAATGATTGTTCCATATATTGCATTCAGAATACCCTTTGCAGTCTTTCTGATGTATGGGTATTTTAAAGATTTTCCAGGTGATTTGGAGGATGCAGCAAGGATTGACGGTTGCAGTACGTTAAAAATATTCATGAGAATCGTGATGCCGATTAGTAAGCCTATTATTGCGGCAACAACAATTGTCTCCTCCATCTTTACTTGGAATGAATTTATATTTGCTCTTGTATTTATTGAAAGCGAAGAGCTTGTGACGATTCCTGTGGGATTGTCGAGATTTAGAGATGCACTTCAAACTAATTGGACTGGGATGATGGCGGGTATTGTATTAGCGAGTTTACCAATGATAATAGCATTTTTATTCATGTCCAAATCGTTCATCAGAGGATTGACTGCTGGTAGCGTGAAAGGATAATAAATCGATTAGGAGGTCAAAATGGTAAAAAACGACAACGATGTTTACAAGAAAGTCCTGGAAAAGGGATTGGAACAGAGAGAAGTCATTGAAAAAACAGTTAAGAAGATTTATGACGAGAACAAGATCGATAACATCTTCTTTGTGGGATGCGGGGGATCATTGGCAGTTATGTTACCCTGTAAGTACATATTTGACGAATTGTCGGCGATAACTACCAACGTATACAACGCATCTGAATTTGTCAACTTGAAGCCGAGAACATTTACCAAAAATTCATTGGTTATCGTATCATCTTATTCAGGAAAAACCCCAGAAACAGTGGAAGTAGCAAAATTGGCGAAAGAAAAAGGTGCGCCGACCATTGGATTTATGGGGAAAGTGGATTCTCCACTTGGTGAGGCTGTGGATTTTGTATTTGCAAATCAGGCTGAAACAGGTGTAACCGATTCTAAAATTATTATGCTTTATCAGATTATCTTTAACATCTTAAAACTCAGGGGAGAATTCGATGATTATGATGGATTCATGAAGGCTTTGGAAAGTCTTCCGGAAAATCTGGTCAAGGTTAAAGAAACTGTTGAAGAAAGAGCTGCTGACTGGGCACAGAAAAACAAAGATGAAGAATACTTCATGGTATTAGGTTCCGGAATTTGCTATGGAGAGGCATATGCACAGGCTATCTGTATTTTTGAAGAGATGCAATGGATCCATGCGCAGCCTATCAATGCCGGTGAATATTTCCACGGGTCTTTTGAAATTGTTAGGGAAGACACTAATATCATTATTCTTAAGGGGCAAGACCTTTCCAGGCCGTTGGCTGAAAGAGCGGAAACATTCTCTAAAAAATATTCGAATAAAGTCACCGTTCTCGATACCAAAGAATACGACATGCCTGGAGTTGACGAGAAGTTCAGAGGTTATTTTTCACCACTGATTTGTTCTGCCGTTCTTGACAGATATTCAAAGAATATTGCGGATGTGAGGAACCATCCGTTATCTACCAGAAAGTACATGGGAATAGTGGAATATTAAAAAAAATAAAATGCGTTTATCAATAAAAGACGGGTTTTTTAGTTTAGCCCGTCTTTTATATATTATATCATTGAATCAAACATATTGCCTTCACTGGAATTGAAGGAATTTTCGGTGTTATAAATGGCAGTTGCTTGATTGTTATGATTGTGTTGAGAATTGGAATGAGACTCCACCGTTCGTGTTTCGCCCCCGGAAACGTATGTTCTGCCGCATTCTGGGCAGGTGGAAACAAAGATTCTCACCGAAGCGCTGATTAACTCACGGCCTTCTTGAAAGGTTCTGCTTTTTGCCTCCTGAACATGTTCCTGTTCGTGGGCGGATACGACTGAGAAGGCGTTATCCGGAGAGATGTGAGCGGCATTTTTAAGGGAAACACCGGCATCTGGGGATTGGTCCTGATATTTCCGATTTGCACAAGTGGAGCATTCGATGACGCCTATCTTTTTCGCATATTTCACCAACGGATCGGTGGCGTTGGCCCCTTTTAAATCATGAGATTTGGCGTATTCAATCAGTTCATCAATGGTCCTGGGTTTTTCAGCTCCTACAGACTCTATCGGTTGCAAAGACTTCGGTCCTTGCCCGGCTTGCCCGGAGCGATGAACCGATGATTGAGAGTCGGGTATTCGATTGTTTTGATAAAGTGTTCCATTCACTGTCTGAGATGCGTCTATTCTCATGATTGATCCGCCTTTTCATTAATACTCGATTATAACATGTTTTTTTTAGAAAAGGCAAATGATCAAAGTCTGTTAAGAAGCCTTCTTCCTCCGCCTCCTGGAAAGCAAATACCAGTAACCAAACAAGAAAAATGCGTAAACAAGTAATCCCAGGAATGTGTACAAATACATCATGGGGTTGCCTTCTTTCAAACCGATGGGTGGAAGGCTTAAAAGGGCCATAAGGGGGAATCCAAAGAATATGGCCACACCACTTCCAAAGATCATGTTTTCGGGAGCTCCGCTTTTCATTAATGGATCGACTTCCCTCAGTAATGCCATCCCGGTTGAAATTGTACCGGTGAGATGTCCGAAAAAGGCAATGGTATTGGCAAGACGATGTTCTTTCATGGTCTTTCTTACAATAAAGGACACATAGATGAAAGTCAGAATTCCTCCCGCAAACGTGATGAAAAAGATGGACCAGAAGGATTCCGCGATTCTTTCAAAAGTAACGGCACTGATGGAAGCTGCCACCATAAAGTCAAAGACGAATCCTGCAATCCGTTGAAGCAGAAAATTGTTCAAATACTTTTCTTTTGCAATTCCCTTTTCATGAGCTTTGTTATAGATTCTTCTAAATACGATAGCCAGAATGGCACCGAAAACAAAATGGAATCCCCATAGTACTGTGCCAAGGCTTTCTCCGAACGTACCCAGTTTTGCCAGGAGCAGATTCATTCCCCCCAGTAACAGGTACACGGAGGCGTACACGATCCCCACGAAGACAAATTGGATGGTTAATCCGTCCATATCTGAGAATTCATAGTCTTTGACTACAATGGATTTCTTTTCTTCTATATCAATGTGTTCGTAATTCTTTCGTTTGTTTTTCAACAAGATATTCAGAATAATGATACCCCCGATGGTTGCCCATCCAAATCCTGCAGCGGCTATGGCAAGTCCAATAGCGCCGCCATTTGCCATTCCAAGTTGTTCCCATTGATTTCCGATGGAAAAGGCCTGACCGGGTCCTTGACCGAATCCCAAGGGAAGTATCAGTCCCATAACGGGAAACACATTTTTGTCAGCCAAACTCCAAAGGAAGGACATGGCAAAACCGAAAATTCCCTGAATCAGATAAGTTGTAACGATGATCAACCCGGCATTCATGGAA
Source organism: Thermotogaceae bacterium (assembly GCA_030445775.1). GTDB lineage: Bacteria > Thermotogota > Thermotogae > MWEM01 > MWEM01 > JASUTC01. Next base: position 27,243 of record JASUTC010000014.1, read on the forward strand.
TTCCAGTCTTTTTTCTTTTTCTGCGGGTCTTTCAGACTGAGACTGATGAAGCCGATGGCCATTAGATGATAAATAATCCCCCCCAAGGTATCCGGGTCAAGCGGTAATATGTTTAAAAGATTTGGTCCCAGTATTAAACCGAAAAATCCTGCAATAATGGAATTTGGGATCAAATATCTCCTGAATACCGGTATCAGCCGTTTGATCAAAACTGCCAATCCGAATAGAATCAATACGTAGATCACGTCATCAATCTCTTGCCAATACATTAATTCACCTCCATAGCTTTAAGAACGTTGAAGAGTAGAAGCGAATCATCCGCTGTCCTTATGCGTATTAGCTTTTCTTCGTATAAAAATTCCAGTATGGTGGAAACAAAAGTGTTCAGTCCCTTCATTTTGTTGAACTGGAATTCATCTTCATTAAAAACCAAACGATCATTGTCAATTACGACCGTTCCCCGTTCCTTTTTTTGTCTGATTTTTCTTTCCCTGTCCCAAATCTTTATGGAAGCTTTCTTGAAAACCAGCTGTTCATAATGCCCTTCAAGCCAGGTATTGAGTTTTTCTTTTTGATCTTTTAATACTCTACTGACGGTTAACTCCCCGATGCGTCCATTTTCGTTTACTTTGGTTGTGTAATTGCAGGCAGTGCAAAACACATCGTTGTCTTTTCCTTTAACGGTTCGATAGCTCTCGCAGACAGGGCAAAACCACATGACTCTCTCGATTCCCAAAGCCTTATTGGAACCTTTGTACAGATAGCCTCTCTCAGCCTGCCATTTCCAGTCGGAAACCACGAGGTCATCCAGTGCTTTTGAGTCGGTATGTGTCTTGATGATCAATTCAACAGGGCCTTTTCTTCGTTTTCGTGCCCATCTGGGGTTAACCAAATAGCCCCCGTTAATGGAACATGTAACAATGGGAATGTTGACCTTGTCCAGAAGTTTCGCCGTTCCCCCAAAGGCTTCCATACTTTCTCCCGTCCATGTGGCATGACCTTCCGGAAAAATACCTACAATTCTTCCTTCTTTCAGCAATCTGAAAATGTCTATGACTGTTTTCATGTCACTGGTTGATTTTTGTTTTGGAATGCTGTCTATCCAACGAAGGAAAAGACCCACAATGGGATTCTGAAAAACTGCATTATTGATTACAAATGAAACCGGATTTCTAATTTTTGACAGCAGGAAAAAGGGATCGATATTTTGTGTATGATTGGCCAGTAAAAGAAAGGGCGGTTCAGGAAAGGAGCCGTTCACTCGAAGATCATAACGTGTGTTTATCCAAAACCGTATTCCTGGCAAGCCTATCTTCCATAAGATTTTTGTCCTTTTTCTCAACGTCGTCTCCCTTAAATGTCGATTGTCACTCGATAGAATAAGAGTTCTTTCAACATAGCTTTGTAGTCCTAAGTATACCAAATACCCGGTAAAAATAGCAATTATTGTAATTGAAATGGATGATAAAACAAGTTGAGGGAAAACATATGTTAAAATTGAATAAATAGCATACAAGGGGAGGTTGAAAATGAACAATGAAAACATTTCAGAAGCGATGACCATCAGATTACCCGATGAATTGCCGGAACCGATTCAATTTGAAGAAGGAATACGAAGGGCTCCCAGGCGTGAGTTAACTCTGAACAAAAGGGAGATGAAACTGGCGTTAAAGAATGCCCTCCGATATATCCCGAAACATCTCCATGAGGAAATGGCGCCGGAATTTTTGGAAGAGCTAAAAACAAGAGGCAGAATCTACGGTTATCGCTACAGACCCAAGGGAAGGCTTTACGGTAAACCCATTGAGGAGTACAAGGGAAATTGCATCGAGGGAAAGGCCTGTCAAGTGATGATCGATAACAACCTGGATTTTGATATCGCCCTTTATCCCTATGAGCTGGTAACTTATGGTGAAACAGGACAGGTATGTCAAAACTGGATGCAATACCGACTCATCATGAAATACCTGGAAGAATTAAACGACGAACAAACACTGGTGGTGGCTTCAGGGCATCCATTGGGTTTGTTCAAATCCCATTTGTCCAGTCCCAGGGTAATCATTACCAATTCCATGATGGTTGGTTTGTTTGACGACCAGGAGAACTGGCATAAAGCGGCAGCCATGGGAGTTGCCAATTACGGACAGATGACCGCCGGTGGTTGGATGTACATTGGACCTCAGGGGATTGTTCACGGGACGTTTAATACGATTATCAATGCAGGCAGAAAACAACTGGGTATTCCTGAGGATCAGGATTTGAAAGGACATATATTTGTTTCTTCCGGATTGGGAGGCATGAGCGGTGCACAGGGAAAGGCCGTAAAAATCGCCAACGGTGTGGGAATTATCGCTGAAGTGGATATCTCAAGAATTGAAACCCGAAAAGAACAGGGCTGGATTGATGAGGTTTATGATGATGCCGGTGAAGTGTTTGACAGGGCGAATAAGTATGCCGATCAATCAAAAGCAGCTTCGTTGGCCTTTCACGGGAACATCATCGATTTACTTGAATACGCCGTCAATCATGACCTTCACATCGAGTTGCTTTCCGATCAGACGTCCTGTCATGTGCCTTATGATGGAGGATATTGCCCCCAAGGGTTGACTTATGAACAAAGAACGCAGATGCTGGCGGAAAACAAGGAAGAATTCATCAACAGGGTGGATGAGAGTCTGATGAAGCATTTTCGGTTGATCAAACAGTTGGTGGATAAAGGAACCTATTTCTTCGATTACGGGAACAGCTTTATGAAAGCGGTCTTTGACGCCGGAGAAAAGTCCATTGCAGCCAACGGAAGGGATACCTCTGAAGGCTTTGTCTTTCCTTCATATGTGGAAGACATCATGGGACCCATGCTCTTTGATTACGGGTACGGCCCTTTCCGATGGGTTTGTTTAAGCGGGAAGAAAGAAGATCTGATCAAAACCGACCAGGCAGCCATGTCCTGTATCGATCCCGATAGACGTGGACAGGACAGGGACAATTATATCTGGATCCGGGATGCCCAAAAAAACAGGCTGGTAGTGGGAACACAGGCCAGGATCCTCTATCAGGATGCCTTGGGACGAAGGGACATCGCGTTAAAATTCAATCAAATGGTACGAGAAGGTGAGATAGGCCCCATCATGCTGGGTAGAGATCATCACGACACAGGGGGGACAGATTCTCCTTATCGGGAGACCTCCAATATCAAAGATGGAAGCATGATTATGGCCGATATGGCTACCCATTGTTTTGCCGGAAACGCTGCAAGGGGAATGAGCTTAATCGCCCTGCACAACGGTGGGGGTGTGGGTATTGGCAAAGCCATCAACGGTGGTTTCGGTTTGGTCCTGGACGGCAGTGAACGAGTGGACAACATCATCATGAAGGCCATTCCGTGGGATGTAATGGGGGGTGTTGCCAGACGTGCCTGGGCCAGAAATGAAAATTCCATTGAGACAGCTGCTGAATACAACATGGCCAACAAGGGCCAAGATCATATTACATTGCCGTATGTGGCGGATGATACGCTGATCGAAAAATTACTTTAATCATAATGGGCACCCTTTGTGGTTGCCTTGTTTTATTTTGAATATCTTCTTTATTTTTACGGGATTTTTGAAAGTCAGAATTTTTTTTAAGGTTAAAATATGTTAGAATTAATATTGTAGGATCTTCCCTAAGACTTTAAAAAATGACGCGTTTAAGCAACAGGGATTGCCATAATCTACTTTATCATTATTTAGGAAGAATACTCCCACTTCTATAATAGGTTTTAAGTGGGAGTAGTTCACTGGGAACTTAATGGACAGGATATAATGCTATATGTTGAATGAATCTTTTCATGCAACTTATAAATGTATTTTCGATATGCTGTGTCAATTAAAAGTAAAAAGATTGTATTAACCCAAAAGGAGGTAGTAATATGAAAAAACTGTTGTTTGTTTTGGCGATTTTGCTGTTTGTCGCTTCTCTAAGTGTAGCCGCAACCCGTGTTGCATTTGTTTACGTTTCACCGGTTGGAGACGGTGGCTATACGTTTATGCATGATCAGGGGCGTTTGTATCTTGAAGAAGCCCTTGGAGAAGATGTTGTTGTTGACATTATTGAAAGTGTTCCTGAAGGTGCTGAAGCTGAAAGTGTCTTTAGAGGGTATGCTCAAAGAGGATATGACATTATTTTCGGAACAAGCTTTGGTTACATGGATTCCATGGTAAAGGTTTCGAAGCAATTCCCCAAAACCATCTTTATGCATTGTTCGGGTTATAAGACAACGGACAACATGGGTGTATATTTTGGAAGGATGTATCAACCCCGTTTCTTGAGTGGACTCGTTGCAGGTGCCATGACCAAAAGCAACATCATCGGATATGTTGCCGCGTACCCTATTCCGGAAGTTATTCGAGGAATAAACGCCTTTGCATTAGGCGTCAGTTATGTTAACCCCGAGGCGAAAATTCATGTGGTTTGGTCCAACACATGGTTTGATCCCACATTGGAAAAAGATGCTGCCATATCCCTTCTCGACATTGGAGCAGATGTCATCGCACAGCATCAAGATTCTGCCGCACCACAACAGGCTGCGGAAGAACGTGGTGTGATGTCCATCGGATACAACAGTGACATGAGCGCCTTCGCCCCAAATGCATTCCTGGCTGCACCTATTTGGGCCTGGGGGCCATATTATGTTAAAGCAGTTCAGGATGTTCAAAATGGCACGTGGACAAATGAACCTTATTGGGGTGGTATCGAGGATGAACTGGTGGATATTGTCATGAGTGATCTAGTTCCCGCTGGTGTTGCCAATCTGGTATATGCCATGAGAGAAAGCATTATTAAAAATCAATTCCATCCTTTCCAGGGACCGATATACGATCAGGATGGAAACCTTAGATATGCTGAAGGAGAAATGGCTTCAGATGAAGAACTTCTCAGCATGGACTGGTTTGTGAGTAACGTAGTTGGTAGATTACAATAGATTAAGTTAACGATTGGGGGGGCATTAACTGCCCCTCAATTAATATTTGGAGTGATATTTTTGGACGATTATCCCATTCTTGAAATGAAAAACATCCAGAAAGCCTTTCCCGGTGTACTTGCCAATGACAATATTTCTCTGGAAATTAGAAGAGGTGAAGTTCATGCTCTCTTGGGAGAGAACGGAGCGGGTAAAACGACGTTGATGAATATCCTCTTTGGAATCTATCATCCTGATCATGGGGAGATTTTAATTAATGGTAAAAAGACTTTCATCCATTCCCCTCAAGATGCCATCAATGAGAAGATCGGTATGGTACAGCAGCATTTTGCCCTTGTGCCATCCTTTACAGTGGCTGAAAACGTCATCCTCGGGTTAAAAAATTTTGGATTCATTATCAAGACTAAACAAGTGGAACAACAGATCAAGGAACTGGGTGAACGTTATTCGCTTCCTGTACGTCCTAAAGCAAGGGTATGGACGCTTTCCGTTGGCGAAAGACAAAGGATAGAAATATTAAAACTGCTTTATACCGGTGCAAACATCCTGATATTAGATGAACCCACTGCTGTTTTAACACCTCAGGAAACACGACAACTTTTTAGTGCGATTAGAAAACTTGTTAAAGAAGGCTCTTCAGTCATCTTTATCAGTCACAAATTGGATGAAGTTCTTGAAATCAGTGACCGAATCAGTGTTTTACGTAATGGCAAAAATACGGGAACATTAAATCGTGAAGAAGTGGACAGAAGGACACTGGTCCAAAGAATGGTGGGTCGTGATGTGTTAATGGACCAGGAAAAACCTAAGGTAGAACCAGGTCCTGTAAAGATTGAGGTAAAGGATTTAACCGTTAAAAATGATAAAGGATTAACGGCTGTCAATAACCTTTCCCTTGAAATTCACGGAGGGGAAATATTAGGTATAGCCGGAGTTGCCGGAAATGGTCAAAAGGAATTGGCTGAAGCCATATATGGATTAAGACCCATTGAAACCGGGAAGATTCAAATGGCCGGTGAAGACCTTCACCATCGTTCCATTAAAAAGAGAATACAATCAGGACTTTCTTTTATTCCTCAAGATAGAAAATCCATTGCCACTTGCCCTAACCTTTCAGTCATGTTCAATATCTTTATGAAAAATACCATTCCGGGTTTGAAAAAATCTTCAGCTTGGAATATTCAAATTAAACAGATGCATGAAAAAACAAGAGAACTTATTCGGAATTTTTCCATCTCCACTCCTTCTTCCAAAACGCGAGTACGGTATTTATCCGGAGGTAACCTTCAAAAAGTGGTTTTGGCAAGAGAGTTATCCAGCAATCCTTCAGTTATTATTGCAGAACATCCAACCAGAGGACTGGATATAGGTGCCATGGAATTTGTGTACCAAGCCCTTTTGGAAGAAAAGAAAAAGGGATCGGCCATCTTACTCCTAGCCGGAGAGCTCTACGAAATCTTCAGACTGTCCGATCGAGTTGCTGTGATTTACGAAGGTGAAGTAATGGGTTATACACCACCTGATCCATCCTATACAGAAAAAATCGGCTTTATGATGGCCGGAACGAGGGAGGATTCCATACATGAAAATTAAAATCGAAAAAAGGCTGAATACTCCCAGGTATTTAAGCTTAGTCGTCCCCGTTGTTTCAATATTTGCAGCTTTATTGATCATGTTTGTCATCCTGACAATCTTCTTTATGGGACGGATTGGAAGTTTTCAGGGAGCCTTCAGTGAAACTGTTTCGGCCTATAAAGAGTTAATCACATGGCCGTTTTTCAATCAATACGGTTTATACAGTACGATCTCCAAGATGGTTCCCCTGGCATTTGTGGCATTGGGGCTTTCATTTGCCTACAAGATGAAAATTTGGAATATCGGTGGAGAAGGCCAACTGTATATGGGAGCGCTGGCCGCAACATGGGCTGCTCTTTTTGTGTTCAGGGGAATTACATCTCCGATCCTTCTTATTACCCTTGTAGCAATTTTCAGTGCAATTGCCGGTGCTCTTTGGGCACTTATTCCGGCACTTATGAAAGCCTATGCGAAAACAGATGAAATCGTTGTTACGCTGATGCTCAATTATGTAGCCATTTTTTGGGTAGATTATCTGGTTTACGGTCCCTGGAGAGATCCTAAAGGATTCGGATTCCCGGGAACTGCAGCTTTTCCCGAGCCGGCAATGTTACCCACTTTTTTTGACGGTAACGTTCACATCGGTATTTTTATCGCCATTGCCTTTGCCATTTTACTTCAATATATTGACGTGAAGACACAATGGGGATTTAATTCCAGGATTGTTGGCGATAATAAAAAAGCAGCCACTTATTCTGGCATAAAAGTCAAAAAATATACCATCATTTCCCTCGTTGTAAGTGGTGCCATAGCAGGCTTGGGCGGGGGTGTTCAGATGATGGGGATGCAACACAGGTTGATGCATGGATTTTCTCCAGGTTACGGCTACACCGCCATTATTATTGCTTGGCTGGCTAAGCTAAATCCCATTGCTGTTATTTTTGTTTCTTTTCTTTTTGGGGGTTTACTGGTGGGAAACGATCAGCTACAGATGTTCTACAAATTACCCATATCTTTAATTTCCATATTTCAGGGATTGGTGTTGTTTTGCCTGCTTGGTGGAGAGGCCATCGCTGCTTACCGATTGAAGATTGAGAAAGCAGAGGAGGTGCCCGCAAATGAATGATGCTCTTTCCTTTATCGTAGCCACACTTCATGCAACGGTAAGAGCCGGAACACCTTTACTCTTTGCCGTATTGGGTACCATATTCACCGAACGTTCCGGAATCATGAATCTGGGTCTTGAGGGAATTATGCTTATCGGAGCGATAGGAGGATTTGTGGTCTCGTATAATACCTCCAATCTGCTTTTGGCTATCCTGGTTGCGATGATTGCCGGCGCAATTCTTGGTTTGGTTCACGCCTTTTTCACAGTAACCTTAAAAATTAATCAAATCGTTAGCGGTTTGGCTATCACCATGCTAGGAAGTGGAATCAGCGGCTTATGGGGAAAAGACTACATTGGTGTAGTCGCAGAGAGATTTGAAACAATTTCCATTCCTCTTTTATCCGATATCCCTGTGATTGGCCGGATCCTATTTCAGCATGATTTATTGGTTTATATCAGTCTGTTGGCTGTGCCGCTCATGTGGTTTTTCATTTACAAAACCCGTGGAGGCATGACCTTGAGAGCTGTCGGAGAAGCACCCGAAGCTGCCGATGCGAGAGGAATAAACGTATTTTTTATCAGATATCTCTATACCATCATCGGTGGGTCCATTACCGCTATTGGAGGCGCTTACCTTTCACTGGCTTACAATTCCATGTGGATCGAAAATATGACAGCAGGTAGAGGATGGATTGCCATTGCCCTGGTGCTGTTTGCCACATGGGACCCCTATAAAGCCCTTTTGGGAGCGTACCTTTTCGGTGGAATCACGGCATTGGGCTTAAGGATGCAAGCAGTTGGCACCCATATTCCCCCGGATTTTTTGAAGATGCTGCCCTATCTGCTGACAATTGTTGTCCTTTTCTTTACCTCAACCGACACCTTGAAAAGAAAAGTTGGTGCCCCTGCTACCCTGGGGGTTCCGTATTCAAGAGAAGACAGAACGTAAAGGCCATTCCCCATAAAAAAGCGTGGAGTTTTTACCCTCGGTAAAAACTCCAAGGTCCTTTTAAAAAAAGCGTGAAGTTTTGCCAACGGCAAAACGTAAAGGCCATTCCCCCATAAAAAAAGCGTGGAGTTTTGCCAACGGCAAAACTTAAAGGCCATTCCCCCATAAAAACCATGAAGTTTTGCCCTTGGCAAAACTTCTAAGCTCATTCCCAACGGGAATGAGCACTATTCACAATCTGAAAACATTCTCGTACTCAGGTATTTCTCACCCCGATCGGGAAAAATGCAGACTACCGTACCTGAATCAAGTTTTTTAATGACTTCCAAAGCTGCAATCATGGCAGCACCACTGCTCATGCCAACGAAAATGCCTTCCTCCAGTATGATTCTCCTGGACATTTTAATGGCATCGCAACTCTCCACCATGATGGATTCGTCTATGATGGCAGGATCGTATAGTTCCGGAATAATCGCCTCTTCCATATTTTTTAAGCCCTGAATGTAATGGTTCTTAACCGGATGGGCTTCCACCACTTTGATGTTGGGGTTGTTTTCCTTTAATCCCTTGGCTACGCCCATAAGTGTTCCCGAAGTACCAACACCTGATACGAAATGAGTGACAGTACCATTCGTATCCTTCCAGATTTCTTCGGCGGTGGTTTTGTAATGTGCCAGTTTATTGTATTCGTTAGAAAACTGATAGGGCATAAAATATTTGTCCGGAAATTGTTCAACCAGTTGTTTGGCTTTTTTTATCGCTCCATCTGTTCCACCATCGGCACTGGTTAGAGTGACTTTTGCCCCGAAGGCTTCAATCATCTTTCGCCTTTCGATGGAGACCTTTTCACTCATGACGATCTCCACTTTATATCCTTTAACGGCACCGATCATTGCTAAGCCGATACCGGTATTGCCTGATGTGGGTTCTATAATCGTTTTACCCTTCTCCAGTTCCCCCAATGCTTCCGCTTGTTCAATCATTTTTAAAGCAATACGATCTTTGATGCTTCCCGTGGGATTTGAGCCTTCTATTTTAGCCAACAATTCCACATTTGGATTTGTGTTTAATTTGTTTATCTTGACTAGGGGTGTTCCCCCGATAGTATGTAATATGTTTTTATACATGACATCGCCCTCCGAAGAATATGACGGAAAAAATAGCTGTAATTTTCTTTTGCATGCTGAAACTTTTTAAAGATACAAAAATAAGTTTTATATCTGTTTTGAGGAATATATGTCAGTAAGCAGGTAAAAAAAATCATTTATTTTTCATGATAACTTCTTCTATGAAAGGATCCACAAGCCCAGGATCGAATTGAGAGCCTTTACATCTTCTCAGTTCATTGATGGCTTCTTCAACCGTTAATGGACGACGGTAAGGTCTTTTACTGGTCATGGCATCGTAGGCATCGGCCAATGTGATGATCCTTGAGAAATAGGGGATAGCCTTTCCAACTAATCCATCGGGATAACCTTTTCCGTTGTATTTTTCATGATGATGTTTCACAATTCTAGAAAAACTTTCCATTCCTTCAACTTTGTTAATCAGCTCCGCACTTTTAACGGGATGGATCTGTATCAAGTTGAACTCTTCTTCAGTTAGTGGACTCACTTTGTTTAAAACGGACTGTTGGACAAATATCTTTCCGATATCGTGCACTAACGAGGCGTAGTAGATCTTTTTTTGTCCCTCAGAGGAAATTCCCATGGCTTTTGCCAATTCTACGGACCATCTGGCGACTCTCTCCGAGTGGCCTCTGGTGTATTCATCATAGTATTCAAGGGCTTTCACCAGGGTTAAGATCAGGTCGGTTTGGAATTTTCCTTCTTCGTTGATGTATTTTCTTAAGCGGTAGAAAACTGATAACAGATTGGCGAAGCTGTCCATTTTTTTGATATCCGCGATTTTAAATTCATCCGTATGATTCATATTGTCTATTTCAATGCTTCCGATGACCTTGTCGTTCCACTTGATGGGTGTAATAATGCTCTCTTCGACCTGTGCTAAATGGTTTATGGTGCTTTCATCCGGACACAGATAGAATTTGCCGATATTGTCTTTGGTTAGAATCTTAGAATTCTCCAGTTTTGAGATGGTCTCCCCGTTTAATGCAATGTTTTTAATGGCCACATCATCCGTTCCCAATGAAGCCAACAATTTGAAGGTTTTATCCTTGATCATCCGGATTCTTCCTCGATGGGATTTGGGGACAAGGTTTAAGGCCAAGTCAAGGGCCTCTTCCAAAAAATCTTCTTCACTTGTTTCAAACAGGGCGATTTGACCCATGAGTTTTAATATTCTGTTGAGTTGTTCTGTAAGGGCTTCCTGCTCGCTGTATAATTTCTCCAATTCTTCGTTCATCTGTAGAATTTCTTCGTTGTTCGCTTTTAATTCTTCGTTGACATTTTCAAGTTCTTCGTTTTTTTCTGCCAGTTCCTCTTCTTTTTGTTTGATCTCGGATATGTCCACATGCGTTCCAACGACTTTCAATGGTTTGTCTTCATCATCTCGCTCGTAAACCTTTCCCCTGCCCAGAATCCATTTATAATCACCGGATTTAGTCTTCATTCTGAACTCAATTTCATAGGCTTCCTGTTTATTCTCAAAATGCAGTTGAATGATTCGTTTGGCTTCTTCAACATCATCGGGATGTACTAATTTTTCCCAGGATTTAAAAGAGAGCTCAAACTCTCCGGGTGTGTACCCCAACATGGTGTAGTATTTATCACTGAAAAATGCATTGTTGGTTTCAAGATCCCATTCCCATACACCGTCGTTGATTGAATCAAGGGCGATTTTATAGGTTTTCAGGCTGCGTTCCATTTCATTTTGAATTTTTGTGATCTGGGCTTGTGTTTCCAAAGAATAAAAGCCAAAGGCAATCTTACCGGCTAACTGGTTCAACAAATCATTGGTGCGTTCTTCAACCTGCCAAGATTCGTCAAGCCTGATACAAAGAGTTCCGTATAGTTTTGAACCGTATTGAATTTTTGAAACGAATAGTCTGGATTCCCCAAAGTGACTGGACCAAGGGCATTGCGAATCATTTGCCTTAATAAAAAAATTGGTTTCTCTTCGCTTTTCAACCAAATCACAGCAGCGGTGGCACCGACTGTTTTTCGTTTTTTTGGTTTCATGTGTGCCATCTGATAAATGCCATGAGGCAAATCCCACCGTTTGATTTTCAGCTGAATTTAAAACACGCTCTATCATTACGGCTTTAAAAAGCTCATCGCTTGAAAGGGCTTCAGCCAGTAGCCGGGGAAATTCGGATACTTCTGAGGTGTTTTTTAACGTTTCTTCAGTCTTCAGATGGGCATTCAGTATGATGTACAGTTGTTTGGCCTGAAGTTTTATGAAAGATTGTTGGGTGATATCGGAAGCGAAGACTAAAATCCCCGTGAGTTCTTTTTGAGCGTCAAAATAAGGCATTTTCTCCAGTTTGATACGCTTTTGGGACGCTTTCCCCTCAAACAGGACTTCAAGGGTACAACTTTTTTTGGTCTCAATAATTTGACGGTCTGTTTCGTTGATCCGGTCAGCGTCTTTTTCAAATAATTCGCTTGTTTCTTTCCCCTCTATGGGGGTCTTATCCAGAAAAAAATCTGCAAAAGAATCTGAGCAATAAACAATCTTGCCCGTTAAGTCTTTCAAGTAAACCAGCAAAGAACTGCTTTGTATATTTTGATAATGATGTTTAAATGAATCCAAATACTCTTTGCGAATCATTTTGAATCATCTCTTTAAAGAAAATAACCGAAAAGCTATTGTTTCATTATAACACAAGCTATCAAGTTTCGTAAAGTTAAAATATCATAAAAAAATGGATGATATCGAAAATTCTTACTGGTTTTCATAAAACGCATAGGATAATTTTTCTTTTTTTGCCTTGTACATAGCCATATCAGACTTTTTAAGCAACTCTTGAAAAGTGCTGCCATCTGTAGGAAAACGTGAAATGCCTATACTTGAAGAGATATAGAACTTTTTTGAGTCGATAAAATAGGGTTCTTTGAGTTCCTTGATAAATCGGTTGAGGAATTGTTCCAAATCGCATTTATTCAGGGAAGTCATGATCAATAAGAATTCATCTCCACCAATCCTGGATACCATATCAACTGTTCTTACCCTTTCTTTAATCCGTTTACCAAATTCAGCTAATAGGAGATCTCCCATTTCATGCCCGTAATTGTCGTTGATGCTTTTAAAATTGTTTAAGTCTATATATAGCATATAAAGTATTGTACCCGCCTCTTTAACTTCTTGGAAAAGCCTTGAAATATTCTCAGATAGAAAGCGCCGGTTAGATAAATTTGTCAAGGGATCAAAATTAGACATTTTTTTCAATTCAGCGTTCTTTTTTGAAAGGGCCTTTTCGTATTCATTTTTTTGCATGATGGCGGTCATCACATCAGAGAAAAGCTTGGCGATTTTGATAGACTCATTCGTGATGGCAGCTTTTTCTTCCAGATTGTCCAAGTTAAAAAAGGCTACCACTTTCGAATCTATTTTAATGGGGATTGAGAGCATTTCGTTTATTTCGTCAGTCCTTCCGGCTGTGTTTAAGATGAATCCTTTATCATCGTTGATGTTTTGTTTGTTTTTTTGATTTAGGTTTTTGACCACGCCGATATTGCTATCATGTGTTTGAAGCAATTCCTCTTCTTTTAAGGTGATTTTCTTTAATAAGGAATAATCATAACCAATGGCGGCTGCAAACCTGAATTCCTTCCCAACCCTTAGCAACACACTACCGGCTTGAACCCCCGGAACGATATCTATGGCCATCTTTAAGACCCTGAAGTATGTTTCCTCGTCCATACCCGTTTTAACGATCTCAGACACCAGTTTAATAAAGGTATTCTGTAGTTTCACCAAATTTTTTTCGTTTTTGTTGGCCATCTCACGATCAGTGATATCGTGCAAGACTACCAGAAATTTGCCTTCGTTTTCAATGTATTTGGCGTGCATTTCATATAACAACAATGTATTTTCAAAACTAAAATCGAATTCGTCTGCACAGAAGCCATTTGCTTTGGCGTTTCTTAACAATTCGACGAAATGGAAGCGATGTTCATAATAACAAATCTGTGTAATTTTCTTACCGATGATGCTCTCTTCCGA
>JASUTC010000088.1 GCA_030445775.1 Thermotogaceae bacterium
GCCGGGGATGATGACGATGCAAATAACCGAACGGATTCAACTTTACCGCCAGTTTTTGGCGAGATAATAGTTGAAACTTGTTCAACGATTGATATATAATAGGGTCTTCGAAAACAGCGAAAAAAACCGGGAAAAAGGTAACGAAAAAGGAACGAAAAAAGGAAAAACAAGTAAAAGCGGAACCAACAGGCCATTGACAACCAAAAACGTTATGGGAAGCGGGAAAGAAAGAGAAAAAGCCGGAAAAAACGGCATGACAAACATGGCGTCAAGAACGCCGAAAAAAAAAGAACGATTCAATTGTTCAAAAAGACAAGTCTCAAGCAGCGATAGAATCCTTCAGTTGAACCGTCGCCATCAACAGGTCAGGTTTTCCCTTTGCCAAAGCCAAGGAAGCACTGGCAACGATAAACAAACAAAACAGGGCCGCCTTCGTCTCCAGATAACGGATGGAATAACCGTTGATACGTCCAAGACGGCCATCCACTCCAATGGAAAACAAATTCTCCACATTCAGTCTGTTTTTGTAAACCCTTTTAAACTGAGGAGAAGACTCATCCATCCACCACCTCCGATGTGTATTATTATTGTTCTTAATACAACTCAGTTATAACATACATTGGAGGTTTTTAAAAGAAACGAAATGTAAATATTTAGCTTTATAACCAGGTTTTCGGTGTTTCCGAAGACCATATGGAGTAAATTTTAATGGAGGGGATTTTATGAAAAAGGAAATGAGACTATTAATTATGTTGAGTTTTTTGTTTATACTTGCTTCGGGACTAACTTTTGCTATAAGTAATTCTTTTTAATGGGATCATAGGTGTAAAATATTCAATAGATAGAGAATGTGATGAATCAATTGATGTTCCAGTAAAAAGGTTGGTTTGCACGGGTGGTTATGAATATCCTGAACCATATTTAGATAGCAAGTGCATGGCTATTTGTACAGGTGGCTGTGGATTTCTACCAAGTCTTGCGGCTAAAGCAGCGTGTATAGCGTTATGCCATGGTTCATGTCTTGTGAGACCTCCAAAAATATGTAAAAAATATGAATTAATCATTATTTATCCATGTGGACATTAACAGTTTTTTTAGAAAAAGAGGGTGATTTGTATTTATGGAAAATAACGGAAATCTTATTCTTTCTGGAATAAGAGATGGGTTGTCAAGAAGAATGGGATTTGTAATGGTTGGTGTTATTCCATTTGCTTTTTTTTCTTTAGGGATATTCTTTTTAAATTATATTGAAACATTAAAAGACATGCTTTTAATGGGTAGTATCTTTTCCTGTTTTACTTGGATTAATCCGGTAATTTTCAAAGCTGAAAAAGAGAAAATCAAATTTTTAAGCAAGAATGAGAAAAAAGAATATTTGAAAGGATACAAATTTGTTTCAGTAATAATCAGTTTTGGGTCTTATGTTTTTTTAATAATTTTACTTGCAATAGTTTTCCTGTTGCTGGAGAAATTTGGAATTGTGATTTATCATTTTTAACTACGAACCTATGAAGTGTGCCAAGGTTAATGGAAAAACCGGCAGTGGAAAAAGCACGTTATATAAACTGCTGGCAAAATTCTATCCAACGGAAAAAGGACAATTTTAACCAAGGGGGCTGTCCCCGTGGATTGTAGTATTTTTCTGGTTGTTTATAATTACAATAGTCAAAAAAAGCAATGTGTATAAGAATTGAGAAATTAAGTAAGGAAAGTCAAATGTGATTGTAGATTAAGGGTATTCATAAAAGAATTGAATCTTTTGAATTGAGTTAATCCAGAAAAAAACGAAAATCTAAATCTTTAAAAAAAACGAGGTAAAAAATGACACTAAAAAAGAACTTGAGCATTTATTTTATAGGAAAGACAACATCTGAATTAGGTTCCCAGATTCAAACAATC
Organism: Thermotogaceae bacterium; assembly: GCA_030445775.1. GTDB lineage: Bacteria > Thermotogota > Thermotogae > MWEM01 > MWEM01 > JASUTC01. The sequence continues at coordinate 1,900 of JASUTC010000088.1, forward strand.
GCAATTCCGTTATTCGTGCTTCAGTTAACGGGATCAGGAATGGCAATGGGACTAATCTTTTTTTGGGGGATGATAGCAGGTTTAGGCACATTGCCTTTTGCCTCCGTTATTAGCGATAGATGGAATAGAAAAAAAGCCATGGCGATATTGGATATCGTTCATGGTGGTTTGATATTGATATGGGCTTTTTTGTCTCTTTTTAACCAGTTAAATATGGGGTATTTATTGCTGATAACCATATTACGAGGTGTACTGTCGGGCTTTTTTCAGTCCTCTGCAAATGCCTTTTTAATGGATATTGTTGACAAAGAAGCGCTTCGAAGTGCTAATTCCCTTTCGCAAACCTTCAGTGCCATAGCGAGAATTGCCGGACCGGCGTTGGGGGGAATATTATTCGGAACAGTGGGAATCACTGTCATTTTTTTTATTAATGCTTTTTCATTTATCATATCAGGAATCAGTGAGTTTTTTATTGACTATCATTATGAAAAAAGAACGGATCGTTTAAATTTGAAGAAATTTTTTGTCGAATTTGGTGAAGGATTTAGTATTGTCAAAAACATAAAAGGTCTACTGCCAATGTTTGTTTTCGTGGCCATTTTGAATATGATTGACACACCGATTATCCCCATTTTGGTCCCCTATTTGGGTCGGGAAGTCTTGGGTATCAATCCTACCCAGATTGGATTGTTAACAACGGTTTATACTGTTGGAACAATGCTTTCGGGTATACTCATCGCCACTTTGTTAAAAAAGGTCAAATCGAAAACATTAGTGGCAACCGGTGTAATTTTGGCTCCGGGATTCCAGATCATCTTGGCTTTTATGATTTTCCCGCAAGTGATTGCCTTTTTTACAAGTTTAATGGCGTTATATGTTCTGGTTCTGATCATCTTCTTTATGATGGGAACCACAGATTCAATGGTGAATGTCCCGCTTTTGACGAGTCTGCAGATACTGATTCCGCCCAATGCAAGAGCAAGAGTCATGACGATTTTTGGTATCATGGCATCACTGTTTGTTCCTTTTGGGGGCATGATTTATGGGTTTTTATTGGATAAAGTGTCCACACATATTATATTACTCACTGTCAGTGTAGCAACAATGATCATTGGCTTGGTTTTTCTTTATTTTATTCCTTGGAAGCGTATTGAAAAGGGAGAATAGTATTAAAAAGGGTGGATCCTGTTGTTTTTGTGTTTTCAAACAAAGAGTGGTTTATCTTGCAAAATATGAAAATCAAACGAGGTGTAAAAGTGGTCATGCGCTTGTTTATCGATACCGTTATTCCCAACAAGAACATGAATGAGATTGTGATGTGGTCTGGTGTGTTGTTGGTGATCGTATTGATTCGAATCCTGGCAAACTTTTTTCAAAATTATACCTTGTCAATTGTCGAGGGGAATTTTGAAAGAGATTTGAAGATCACGATTTTCGAGAAAATCCTGAAATTACCCATGGCATTCTTTGTGAAAAACGATACCGGCTCGCTGATGTCAAGAGTATTAACAGACTCTGCCAACAGTACCGGATTGTTCAGAGACTATTATATAGTACTCTACAGTTCCATCTTGAGTATTGCTGCTTCACTGGCAGCCATGTTCTGGTTAGACTGGTTTTTGACCCTGATGTGTTTCCTGGTCCTGCCGGTGTTGTTTGTTGTAACGGTGATCATGAATTCAAAAATGGCCATCGAAAGCCAGAAACTATCCGGTGTTTATGCGGACTGTTCCAAAGAGTTGAATCAAAGTTTATCCGCGCCCCCATCCTTGTCTTTATCATTGGAACCCTTCGAGTCATCGATGGCCACACGAGTATTGGAACGGTCGTTGCCATTAGTTCTCTGATGATTTATCTGTTTTTGCCCCTTCAGGAAATCGCCCTTGCCCGGATCAAGATGCAAAAACCAAAAGCCATGTGGGAAAAGATCTCGGACTTGCTTAATGAACAAGAAGAAGATCTTTCCGGACAAATGACAAATGAACTGACGGTGAACATGGAAGACATTCAATTCGCTTATGATAGTCAGAATCACATATTTGAAAACATGAACATCCATGTGAAGTCAGGCGAATCCATTGCCATCGTTGGAAAAACCGGCAGTGGAAAAAGCACGCTGTATAAACTGCTGGCAAAATTCTATCCAACGGAAAAAGGACAATTTACCATAGGAGATACGAATGCCGCTGAACTTTCAACCGGCAGCTTGAGAAAGCGGATGGCGTATATCAACAGAAACACTTATATTTTCAATGGAACGGTTCAAGATAATATCGCACTGAATGGAACCTGTCCAAGTGAGATGATAGAGAAAGCATTGGCCATCGCCTGCCTCAACGATGAATTCACACCCCGCTCTGTTGTTGGCAGTGAAGGCAAGGCCATTTCAGATGGACAACGGGTCAGATTGGCCATCGCCAGAGCGGTGATCAAACAACCTGACATCTTTCTGATCGACGAAGCCCTAACGGCTCTTGATCCATCAACGGAAAAGAAGATTTTAAAGAACCTCAAGGAAACATTTCCCAAAGCAACTGTTATGATTATCACCCACAGGGACACCATTCTGGAAGCCATGGACCGGGTGTTTGTGTTGCATGATAAACGATTTTCGGATGGGATGTCGGTTCAGGAGTTGCACGAGAATGAAGCATTCAAAACACTTTTTTCGTATTCTGAACGGGGAAGATGAACCGATAAATGAACCGATAAAATTGACAAAAGCAGAAAAAACGATCTTGCTTTTATTGGAAAAGGATCCTGAATTATCAAAGCCAAAAATATCGAAAATGATTGAACTGTCAGAATCTTCAGTTAAGAGAATCTTTAAGGATTTACAAAAGAAGGGGATCATCAAGCATTTTGGACCGAATAAAACGGGGCATTGGAGAATTATAAAATGGGAATAGCCATTGTCCGGATCAAGGTGCAAAGGCCAAAAGCCATGTGGGAAAAGATTTCGGATTTGCTTAATGAACAATATCCACGGGGGCTCCCCGTGGTTTTATGAATTTATCCCATTAAATCATTTTTTATTCTGGTTGTTTTTGTGTTTGGGGGGCACTTTAAATTTCGCCTGTCTCAACAATGAATTCACACCTGTTGACTTATTCAATAATACCCTTGATTCTCAAAATGTGTTCATATTCCTCTCGGGACATATTACCATCTATTAATCTTAAGAGTTCCTGTTTATTTAGATATAGCTGTTTTGATATCTCATATAAGAGCTTATCCCCATAATCTTTTGACCCGTGACTTAAAAACGTTTTTGCCTGTGTAGGTTCACCGGATAATGAAATATACTGCAATTTGATATGATGAGTATGGTTTTCGATAAAACCCATAGAAAGCAAAGACCTTTTAATCTTTTTACTGGGCCTGCTGGTCAACTCTCCATACCTCCCAGTTTTTAAATCTTTCCCGGAGTTGCTTTGCACCCTTTGCCACGGGGTTTGTTGTGTAGGCGAAGTCTTCAAACTGGTCAACAACCATCATAAAAGCTCTTTCCAAAGCTTTTTCAATATCATTTCCACCAATCCGAACACCGACCGAATCATCCTGTACATAAATCCAACCGCCTTCTTCAGGACGATCTGTTATGGCAAATTTGATGGGATCACTCATTTTATATAGTTTTCCTGCATATGAGAATTCATTGACTTCAAGCAGTCTCGTTCCATCATTCTGTTGTTTAAAGGTTCCCGTATAACTATACATACCGATACCCCCTTATATTCTGAATAGAATCCATGTCTTTTCTATTGATTATAACAAATTCCAGCTGATCAGCCTATTTGTTCTGGTAAAACTTAAAAGAATTCATTTTTCAGTCGTATGTATACGTCTGTTGAGAAACAGAATCCGTAGATTGGAGAAGTAATAACAGTTATCTAATCTCGTGAGAAAACTCAGGATAAATAAAATATAATGAACCCATAAATTCGGACACAAAAACCGGAAGAAATAAGTTATACTGAAAGTTTGAAAAGGGATTTTATCAATGGAAAGTAGGGCCTGCTGAAAAACTCAGAGCACTCACAAAAAAAGATTCTCAATGATTTGTAAAAAAACTGTCCCGGCTTTTTTAAATAACCCTCAGGTTTTCATTGTCGGGTCCTGGCAATTCGGAAGCCGTGGTTATAATGAGTACTTTCCGGCTCGGTAGAAAAGCGCATAAAAACGGCACTCCACTCGCCAGGAGAGTACCAGCCGCCACCCCGTATCATACGGAAATGAGAGCGGTCAGGACCTGTGGGGTTGATCTGTGTCTCACTGGTGTATTTGATGAAATAGTCATGACACCATTCCCCAACATTTCCACTCATGTCATACAGCCCCAGCTCGTTAGGAGCCTTTTGGCCAATTTCGTGGGTTCCCTGTCCATTATAGATTGGGTTGTTTTTGTTTACTGAGTTGCTTCTGACCCAAGCGACATCTTCAAAGTCGTTGCTTCCGGCATATTTGTAGTCTTCTATGCTTTTATGACCGCCTCTGGCAGCGTATTCCCATTCCGCTTCCGTTGGCAGACGGTACCCTTCCACTTGTGTAATATCTGTGGTCTTATTACCATGTTTATCTAATAAATTTCCTTCACTGTCATAGGCCTTGGCCATTTCTTTTTTCTCACTTAACCAGTTGCAGAATTCAATTGCTCCCCACCAAGTGACTTCTATCAACGGATAGTTTGTATTTTCATTGCGTATGAGTATAAATTTACCCCTTTTGTATTGGAATTCAAAATATTCACTATCGGTATTGAGCAATGGGTGTTCATTGAGATATCCGTTTGATGTGACGTCTGCATCGTTCAGGAATTCCAGAAATTGTTCATTTGTGATCTCGTATTTCCCGATTTCAAAGTCATAGGTCAACTTGACCAAGTGAACCGGTTTGGCATAAAGGTATACACCGTCTTCTCCGGGGTTTCCCATTTGAAAGCTTCCCGCCTTCACAAGTACCATTTCCGGGGAAGCCCATGCAGAAGCTGCTATAAGCATTATCAGAATACATACTGCCACTAATCCTTTTTTTCTCATTTCACTCATCTCCTTTGACAATGAACACCTATTTCTTTTGTAGTGATTTTTAAATGATATCTTTCAAAATTTCCAAAACCTGGGGATGATCTCTGAAAAGAAAAATCAGGTTCAAAGGCTGGCCCGTATTGTCACGAACAGGTGATCTTTACAGGTTTTTGGAAAAAGTCATCACTTTGCATTTCCTGTAATTTAGGTTCTGCCAACCATATAAAATGGACCAGCGAATAAGATTCACCCGTTATTGTCTTTAGAATGGGGTAATGGGATGAATGTTCAATTTCCCCGGTATCATTAGAAAGGGTAATAAAAACCTTGATAAAG
>JASUTC010000089.1 GCA_030445775.1 Thermotogaceae bacterium
AGGAAACACCCGGCTCCATCCCGAACCCGGCAGTTAAGCTTCCCGCAGCCGATGGTAGTATGGTCATCACGCCATGTGAGAGTAGGTATCGCCTGGCATTTCTTTTTTTTTCCGGCCCTATAGGATAACGGCCAGTCCATCGGATTCTCAGTCCGAAAGTCGGGGTTCGATTCCCCGTGGGGCTACCAAAAAACACACTCGAAAGAGTGTGTTTTTTGTTGGGTAAGATCAATCCGGTATGGACAATTTCCCCATTTGTACGCTTCGAACAGCTCCGGTTGCGCTTTTGATGTTGGCAAAGTGGTCGTTCAGGTATTCATTTCCCATGATTGCAAATGCGATGGCTTCTTTGGCGTCGTTGATGGATTCGTCCATGATTTTTAATTGGGAATGGATGAGGTTATGTTCAAGGGATTCGATTAACGTGGTGTTTTTGGAACCGCCTCCGGATATGATTAATGTGTCAGGCTCATACGCATATTCACGATAAGAGCGAACCATGGTTTGTGCGGTGAATTCTACCACGGTTTTCAGGATGTCTTCGATTTTATAGTCGAAGTCTTTTGCAAAATTAACAATATTTTGAAAATACCCGTCGTTATACCTGATCTCTCTTCCTGTAGATTTTGGAGGGGGGGTTTTAAAATAATCCTCTTCAATCTGCCATAAATACTCCAACAATTTCGGGATGACCGTTCCTTTTCGTGAATATTCACCGTTTTTATCGTATGCTAAGCCCAGATAATGCTCACATGCTTTATTAATCAAGATGTTTCCAGGTCCGGTATCAAAGGCCATTATTTCATCGGGGTCGGAGTTTTTGCCTATAATTGAAATATTTCCAATACCACCAATATTTTGAAGACCCACACTTTCTTCCTGGGAAGAAAAAAGAATGTAATCCGTATAGACAACAACAGGTGCCCCTTGGCCACCCACCGCCATATCTTTCATTCGAAGGTCAGAGAGCACCGGAATTCCGGTTATGCAAGCGATATAATCCCCATCGCCAATCTGTAATGTGCATTTTGGGAAAAATTTTCCTTCTTTTTCAGATGTATCGTGAAAAACGGTTTGTCCATGGCTGACGATTAAATCCAAATTTGTTAAGTTGTTTCTTTCAATAAAGCGATTGATCATTTCGGCTTGAATTTGTGCTAAATAGACGTTTGCCCTGGCTATATCACCAACTTTTGCTTCGCCCGACGTCAGCAGTTTCAATTTTTCAGGAAGTTCGCCTTCATATGGTAATGACTCAAAAAGATGACGGTTTAATTTTGTGTTGGTGTAATTCCCTTCGATCTCACAGTACAAGATATCCAGTCCATCACATGAAGTTCCAGACATGGTTGCGATAATCTGTTTCATGGTGTTTCCCCCATTGAAAGGGCAGAAACCAGGCGATTGGAGATTCTTCTTCTGAATTTCAACATTTCTGCGGTTCGTTCGTGGCGTGAATAAAAGCATCTGTTTGCCAGGATGATGATTGCCAAGTCGTTTTCAGGATCAATCCACAAGGAAGTACCGGTGAACCCGGTATGCCCAAATGCATTTTCGGATAAGAAACTTCCTCCGGAGGAGGCGAAAGTGTAATGTATCCAACCCAAACCCCTCAGATCTCCTGTTATGCCCTCTGTCCATCTTCTTCTGGATGTTTGAATCGTTTGTTTGGAAAAAACCTTTTCCGGTTTGAGTATTTCCCTGGCGTATTTAAGTAAATCAGGGAGGTTGGAAAAAATTCCCGCATTTCCGCTGACTCCACCCAGAGAATAGGCTAACTCATCATCAGGTTCGCCTTTTAAAAGTGTGCCATTTCTTATGGATGTAGGTGCTATGTTGGGTTTGTCACTAGGACTATACCCTGTGTTATCCATACCAAGAGACCTGAATATTTCATCATTGACATATTTCTGGAAATTACCGGTTACTTTTTCAACGATAGTCATCAATAAAATGTAATTAAGACAGGAATAGACTACCTGTTTTCCCGGTGGGTTTTTAAATAGTTCGGTCTTTATTTCATAAAGGATTTCTTCACGAGAGGTTTTATATTGGTATGCCGAAGAATAAGGCGGCATTCCCGAAGTATGGGAAAGGAGATGCCAAATCAGCGTTTCGTTATCCGTGAATTCAATGTAATCGGAGACTTTGTCAAACAAGTCTATTTCTCCTGTTTGAACCAATCTTAGAACTGCCGGGAGAGTGGAAGTAACTTTTGTCAGACTGGCAATGTCGTAGAGGGTATCCAAGTTGTTTGTTGTTTTTTCATCCAAAGTACCGTAGGCTTCTGAAAAAAGTGTTTTCGAAGAATCGGTCGCTCCGATTACAACACCTGGGAACAGTTTATCTTGAATGGCATTTTCTGCAATTTTGTTGATGCTCATTGAGTGGCACCTCCCGCTCCAAGACGAACTTTAAACTTGTATTTGTCTCCACGGTAAAGAGAAATAACGTATTCAATACATTTGTCCTCCGCTATGTAGGTATATCGCCTTCTTAAAACCGCGCAATCATCACTTTTGATCTTTAACATTTCCCGGTCACCTTCAACCGGTTTGTGAATTTCTATGATTTCATCCGCGTATTCAAGGACGATTCCCAAGTCTTTTTTAAAGAAATTATAGACTGAATGATGTTCCATATCCATTTGAACTAATTTTAAAAGTCTTGGATTGAGAGTTGTGTTAAAATAGGCAGATTCTATAGCCATCGGAGAGTTATCAACGAACCTGAGTCTTTTTAGGAATATGACAGGTGTGTCATCAGAAATAGAGAAGCATTGAACTACCTCCGGAGGTGGTTCCACAAGACGGTTTTCAAGGACTATTGAACTGGTATGCTGTCCCTGTTTTTCCACTTCATCGGTGAATCCCTTTAATTCAGTAAGATTTTCTTCTTGTTTACTTTGAGACACAAAAGTCCCTCTACCACGAGACCTTGTGATCAGTCCCTCTCTACTTAGTTCTTCAAGTGCTTTTCTTACGGTCAGTCTGCTGATTTTGTATTCTTTGCAAAATTCGAATTCGCTGCTGAGTGCGTCTCCCGGTTTCAACTCAGAATTTAGAATCTTCTTTTTAAGCTCTTTATACAATTGGTAATACAACGGGACAGGCAGACTTCTGTCTAATTTTTCCATGTCCTTTACCCCCTGTTATTGGTTTGTTGTTATAATATTATTATAACATATTTCATCGAAAAACACCTCGTTGAATGCAAAAACAACCGTTTCAAATAACGGAACACTTAATGCTATAATTCAATAGCAAGAAACACTGAGGGGTGAGGCAAAAATCACAAATCAGCATTACTTTTATGTGGAGTTTGACGAAGAAGATTCCTGGTATTACAAAGAAGCCGTAAATATAATCCTTGGATTTGAACATCATACAGTTGCTTCTCCTTTAAATGGTAAAAACACTGCAGGAATTGATAAAGAGGAGTTTACCTTCAAGACTTCCGAGATTGGAAGGTTGGTAGCGCTCATCAAGGATTGGGAATCAACAAAGATGCTTTTTGAAGGTAAACAGATGGATTATCAGGAAATGATAAAGGTCCTGAGGGTCTTTAGATGCGGTTTTTATCGAAACGATTCCGGTGAAGAGGAAGGTTACTGTGCTGATTCACTTTGGGGATGCCGGTTGTTAGATGTCATTGATACTTCTTCAATTGAGGAGATAAAGGATTATTCAGAGGAAAGAGTCTATTGGTTTGACTTTGGGTACTTTGAGGAAGAGAATTTATGGGTCATTTCCAAAGATGATATACGAGAAGGTTTACAACTTGAAATTGAGAAGAAGTATATCCATCACTGCCCCTTTTTCAGCATGGAAACAGTTGAAAAGCTACTGCATGCATTACCGGATCAAGTAAATTTGAATTCAGATAAAAGATGGCAAATCAGGTACAAAAAAACGGTTTCAGGCAGTGATATGCTGGAAGCGGTAGGGATTAAACCGAATCTAAAGGGAGAACTAATAAAGGACCAAGAGGAAAACAGAAACATTCCGCCGGTTAGCTTTTCGGATATTGGAGGTATTGATGATGTCATTCAAAGTATCCGTGAAGTGATTGAATTGCCTTTAAAACGCCCTGAATTGTTTCGATATATGGGCATCAAGCCCCATAAGGGAATTCTGTTATACGGTCCCCCGGGTTGCGGCAAGACGATGATTGCCAAGGCCATAGCCAATGAGATCAACGCTCATTTTATCGCCATCAAAGGACCTGAATTGCTGAACAAATACCTGGGAGAATCTGAAGCCAATTTAAGAAGCATTTTTTCTGACGCCCGGGAAAAACAACCTTCCATCATCTTTTTTGATGAAATTGATGCAATTGCCCAAAAAAGATCTTCCAATGAAACACTCAGAAGCGAATCCAGATTTGTCACTCAGTTACTTTCATTAATGGACGGTATAGAAGATTATGGGAAAGTTTGTGTCATTGCATCAACCAACCGCCATGAGTCCTTGGATATAGCCCTTTTACGTCCCGGAAGATTTGACTACACGATATTTATCAATAAACCCACAAAAAAAGGGTGTCGCGATATTTTTAGAATCAAAACAAGGGACATGCCTTTATCATCTAAGATTGACGATGAACAATTTGCAGAAAAACTCCATGGATTAACCGGTGCTGAGATTGATTTTGTGGTTCGTGAAGCCGCATACAATTGCCTTCGAAGGAGTTTGGATTTGAGGGAATGTATTGCTACAGATAACAATTACAAGATCAATTTGAATAAATTAAGAATCGTTGAAACGGACTTGGAGCAATCTTTGATAAGGGTTAAAACCATGCAAAATCGTGAACTAACCGGAGAAAATGGAAAGTGAAGAGCAAAAATAAAAGAAGACTTTTGCTGCTTATTGTGATAGGTCTTCTTTTATTTGGGATCTATGTATTCCTGATAGAGCCCAACCGCTTGACTGTCACCTATATCGGAACTTCAGAGAACCCCACCGCTTATCCCCTGGAAAGTGAATTGCGAATTGCCTTTTTTGCAGATCTTCATATGTATAAATATCGTGAGTTTCACCAGCGGTTGCTGGATGAAATTGAAGGTTATCACCCGGATATCATCCTCTTTGGAGGAGATGCCTTGGGGAAAATGACGGATGTTCATGATCTGGAATTGTTCTTTCACAACTTGGAAAAAATTGCTCCCTGTTATACCAACTTCGGGAATTGGGAAGAATACGCACCAGTCCATATGAAGCAGCGTTTTAAAAATCTGGGGATAACATTCATCGATAAAGAAACCATTTACGAAACCATAAAAGATTTTAAGATCGGTATAACCGGTCTGGAATCACATTATTTTCTCTCACAAACAACCCTTATAGATAAGACACAACAACATGATTTGTCCATCTTGTTAATTCATTCACCAATAGGTTTAGATGACAAAAAAGATGTGTTAGAAAGTTATGATTTGGTTCTATCCGGGCATATTCATGGGGGACAATATGTAATCCCGTTTTTAACCAAAAAAATCCTGGATTGGCGAAACGGACAAGACATTGAATTCTATGCAGGTGAATACAAAGAGAAGGAAACAATGATTTATGTAACAAGGGGAGTTGGACAATGGTTTCCGGGGCGTTTTAACTGCCCGCCGGAGTTGGTCATTCTGGATCTGATGCTTCCCAAAGATTGAGAAAATGTTGGGTAAATCTTTTGACGAGTGTTCTGTCCTTACTTTTATATAGAAATTCATCGTTTCTCGTTTGCGCTGAAGCGGTGTAATTGTAAGAACCTGTAAGAAGAACTCTTTCATCGATGATAATAAATTTTTCATGCAACAAGGCCTCTGACACATCCATTCGAACAGACGCATATCTTGCCATGTCGTCAATATCACTGTAAATACTGGAAAGATTCCAATCTTTATCCACCAAAATATGGATTTTCACACCTTTTGAAGAAAGGACTTTCAGATAATGGGCGATACGATTATCGCTAAAGGCAAACATGGCAATATAAACCGTTTTTTGTGCTTTAGAAAGTTCGCTTAACAAAAAGTCAAAACAATCCTCTTCAGGAGAAAATTTCAAAACGGGTGATCCCATTTCCGCTCTTTCCGTTTTAAACAAACCGGAAAGGCATTGATCAAAGTGATTTTGAAAGGTTTGAATGAGTTTGATATCATCACTGATAATGATATTGTTCTCATGGTCTTCAAGACTGGTGGGGGTAAGGTTTGTGGAACCAAACCACACAAGGCGTTCATCTGATATCATGTATTTGTTGTGCATGAGTCCCCCGGAATCGTAAACGATGTTTACATTTTCCATATTCAAAGGATAAGCGTTATCCGTGCAAATCCGAACGCAAATCCCTTCTTGGACTTTCTTTTCTATCGCGTTGATAATTTCCTCGTCTGAGATGGAATAAACACAGATGTCAAGCGTATATTGGGAATTATAGATCAATGAAAGGGTTTGTTCTTTAATGAAATCCCCACGAAAAAAGACGCTGGTGTTGGCATCATCGCAAGAACATAATATTAAAATAGAAAAGCAAGTTAAAAGGATAAGAAAAAAAGGACGCATCCATCGCCCTCTCTTTTTTAGATATTTTTTTGCCCTGGTGTGCTCGGGGCGATTTGAACGCCCAACCTTCACATCCGCAGTGTAACGCTCTATCCAATTGAGCTACGAGCACTCAGCCAATGGCGGAGAGGGAGGGATTCGAACCCTCGGAGAACATAAGTCCTCACTTGCTTAGCAGGCAAGCGCCTTCGGCCGCTCGGCCACCTCTCCGATTCAAGCAACGGTAGTATACCACACCTGATTGAGAAATTCAAGAAGAAATGCAACTTGCAAACAATTTTTCAAGGGTAAGGAGGATATCGGATTCGCCCTTTTCAGCCATATCGATTCGCATGGCTTCTTTATATCTTCTGGACCAGATAATTTGGCGCTTTGCGAAATGTCGGGTGTTCTTTTTCAATGTATCGATATAGTCATCTTTTGATTCATATTGATTGTTTAAAAAGTCAATGGTTTCCCGGTACCCGATGGCTTTCATGGATTGTGAATTAACCGGGTATTTTTTAAGAAGCTGTTGTGTTTCCTCAATCAACCCTTTTTTTATCATTTCATCCACTCTGAGATTGATATTTTGATAAAGTTCTTCCCGGTCAAGGAATAAAAAGATCAATCGAAAACGTTCATCAGGTATTCGCTGTTTTCCAAGTTCGCTGAAAGTCTTACCGCTTAGTTCGTAAACCTCCAAAGCCCTGATGG
>JASUTC010000090.1 GCA_030445775.1 Thermotogaceae bacterium
ACGAGTGGTTTTGTTATCTTTTTCTGTGGCGTTTCTCTCTTCGTGCTTCTTTAAGCCATTCTATTCCCTTTCATCGTTAGGTTTTGGCGGGAATGTAGGATGTATTATACCATATTTACACGGGTATTCATCTCCCACTTATAGAAGTGGGTGTCTTCTTCCCGAATATCGATAAATGTACGGTCTGGATGAAAAGGTCATTAAAGATTTAAGACAGATTTTTTCTAAATTTCCGGCTGTTGAAAAGGTGATTCTTTACGGATCCCGGGCAATGGGCACTTACAGGAATGGTTCGGATATAGATATCACACTATTGGGGGAAAATTTGTCCAACCAAACTATTTTTGGTATCCAGGATGAGATTGAGGAGCTCTACCTCCCCTATTCTTTTGACATTTCCATATTTGACCGTATTGATAATGAGGATCTGATTGACCATATAAGAAGAGTTGGAAAGGTTTTTTATGAGAAATAAACACGCCTATTCCACACTATTCAGACTCAAAGACAATTGATTTGGCTTTTTTTCTCCTTTCAGATAAAAAGTTATCTGAAAATGATCCAACATCATTTTGTATAAACATTATCAAAAGTGGAGAGGTTATAGTATGACCACTAAATGCGGAGACGGTTCTAACGATTTATTTTTTCCCTTTTCCACCTTTTGAACCATGATTGTTCTGATTCCCGTTGCCTGATCCCTGTGAGCCATTAGATTGTCTGTTTGATCCTTGATTGCCATTGTACTGATTTCCGTTTTGGTTTTCGCCATTTCCGTTATTTCCATTGCTTCCGGAAAGAATCGTGTTCATTTCTTCCTCGGAAATGTATTGGGACGAATAGTCGATGCCGTATTTTTCCACTTGTCTGTAAAAAGCGCGCATGTGGTTTTCTGAACCGTTTTCAAGGCTTGAAAAGACCCTTGTGATGTCTGCGTTGTCCGTTTTTCCCAAGGCTTCCTGCAAGTCAAAGATATCCATATCTTCAATCATCATACCGATTTCAATGGCATCCTCTATAGAAGCGGACCCTTTTTCGATAAGCTGATCATAAATGGCCTGTAATTCCGGATTGGTAAAAACACCGACGTTATCTGTTTTTACAGGATCTTCAAGGCCATAAGGAATAATGAGTTGTTCTTTTACTGCGTCCATGTGTGTTTGTTCACTTTCTGCGATGTTTTTGAAAGTGGTGAGCCCCCATTGCTCATAAAGGGTTAGATAAACATCTCTTGCCAGTTTTTCTTCTTCTCTTACCCAAAGGACTTCTTCCGCGTCTTCAGCGGTTAAGGCTCCTGCAAAAAGGGCACTTAAGCTGACCATCATGATTATTGTGATTAATACAAAATTTCGTTTCATAGTTTTTCCCTCCTAAATTTGTTTGACATCCTGATTTTAAACCTCAAACCTTAGAGGGAGGTTAGAATGATCTTAGAGTTTGCTTGGAAAATCATTCTAATTTTGAATTCTATCAAAATCACGGTTTGTAAAGGAGCATTTGCCCTCAGCGAACTGGTGCAAGATCATGTTAATGAGCGTTTGATAAGGAACCCCCAGTTCAATGGACTTTTCTCTTATTTTTCTTAAGTCCTTTTCGTTCATTCGAAGATTTATCCTGTGATTCTTCTCAACGGTGTTTTTTGCAATCTGAATATATTGTTGCAAATCTTCTTTCAAGGATTCTGTTTCCTGTTTTTCTACCGCTTCATACAGGTCTTTTTCTTCTTCATCCAGGAATTCGATTTTTTTATCGTTCATGGTTTTTCCCACCCTTATATTTTTTGGTGTATTTTCTGCTTGGAAATATAGTTTTCAGGAAGATTTCATCATTGTTTTCCACAAATGGAATCAAATAACAATAATCATCAATGTCAATAATAAAGATTTTTTGATCGGGATATTTTTTTGAATTGGGATGTTTGATGATATCAAGTATTTTTTCGTTCATCATGGCATCCATGGCCTGTTCGAATGAAATCTTCCGTTTTTTCTTCAGTATTTCGTTTTTATGAATACTCCAACTATATATCTTCATATTGCATGATACCATAGATGGTGTACATTGTCAACATTATTTTATCACCCCCGCGACCCCTCTGCAATAACCCGGTTTGAATAAGCTTTTCAACTCAAACCTGGTTTTTGTTGTATAATACCACTGAGTTTTTTTGAAGAAGGTGAAGAATGCGAAGAACAATACAAAAAAAATTGGTTTTAATCTTTTCAGTCCTGTTTGGTACAGTTTTGTTTATTAGCTTTCTATCTATCTATAATCTGAATTATCTCAGCCTTGCCATTGAAAACATCATGAAGGCCAATTACAGAAGTGTAGAAAATGCACAGAACATGTTAATAGCCATAGAAAGGCAGGATAGTGCCGAGCTGGAATTCCTTTTTACTGAAAATGATGCGGTGATTGAAAATTATTATAAATACCAAACGGTGTTTATTAAAGAATTGGGTAAAGCGGAAAGCAACATAACGGAAACGGGTGAAGAAGAGATCATCAATGCCATCTATACCAGTTATAATGCCTATACGGTGGCATTTGACGAACTCAGAAACACCTTTGCTAAAGAAGGGGCTTCAAAGGCAAAGGAATTCTATTTTCAGCAAGCCTTTCCCACCTTTGAAAAGGTAAAGGCAAGTTGTCGCGATCTGCTTGCATTGAATCAAAATGCTATGGTGACGTTAAAAAATCACGCATCGGATTATTCCAGAAATTCAGGGATCTTCATGATCATTATTACAGTGATAGCCTGTGCGGTTGGTGTCTTTTCTTCTTTCTTTTTAATCAAACGCATCATTTCCCCGCTAAGACTGTTGATCGCAAAAATCAAGAAGATAGCCGAAGGCGATTACAAACAGGAGCTTTCCGAAAAGGGAAGCGATGAAATAGCGGAATTATCCACTGAATTCAACACCATGGCGAAAAAGCTCAGTGGTTATGAGGAAAGTAATATCAAAAAGATCATGTTGGAAAAGAAAAAGGCGGAAAAAATTGTTGACACGATCAACGAAGCGATTATTGTGACAGATAAGGATAACAGAATCATTGTTTTGAATAACACCGCTGAGAAATTTTTCGATGTTAGACTCTCCGAGGTCATGAACAGACATTTTTTAGAAGTGATCAAGAACGAAGAGATATTCCAATGTGTACAAGAGGCGATAAAATTTCAGGATTTTCGGGATAAGGTTCAGAAGAACATCTCCATATCCAAAGAAGAGGAAAAAAGTTATTACAGGGTTTATTCAAAGGTGATGAAGGATTATGAGAGTGACATATTTGGTGTTGTAACGCTTATCAACGACATCACCAAAATGAAGGAAATCGAGAAAATGAAAACAGAATTTATCTCGACAGTTTCTCATGAGTTCAGAACCCCTCTCACCTCCATGAGGATGAGTGCCGAGTTGATTTTGGATGAGACTGCCGGAAAGATAAACGAAAAACAAAGGGAATTGTTGACGATTATCAAAGAAGAGGAATCAAAACTCAATACCTTGGTCAATGATCTCCTGGAACTTTCCAGAGTGGAATCCGGAAAGATTATCATGGATATCAGGAGTTGCTCTTTAAATGATCTCTTGGAATTTTCCACCAAACCGTTTATCTTTCAATTTAAAGAAAATCACATTCGATTCGATTTCAACAAGCCAAAAAAAGACATTAAGGTTAAGGCTGATTTTAGCAAGATTGGCCTTGTTATTACCAATATACTTGGAAATGCCCTGCGATACGCACCAAAAGATGGAGAAGGTGTTGTTTCACTCTATGTCAAAGAGGTCAACAGTAGTGTTGTCATCAGTATCAGCGACAACGGCAGAGGGATTCCCTTTGAACTTCAGGATAAGATCTTTGAGAAGTTCACCCAGTTACCCGAACAAAGCAGCGAAGAGAAGGGAAGTTCAGGTTTGGGATTGGCAATCAGTAAAGAGATACTGAAGGCACACGGCAACAATATTTGGGTGATCAGCACGCCCGGGAAGGGAACCAAATTTCAATTTAATTTGAACAAAGACAAACATTAAAGGTGATGGTTATGACGATCATGATCGTGGAAGACAACGAAAATATCAAAAGAACCTTAAAGATACTTTTAACATCAAAAGGACACACAGTCTATGAACACGAGACGGGGGCAAATATCTTGAATGATATAGAAGAGGAGCAACCCGATCTGATTTTCATGGACATTCTTCTGCCGAAAATCGACGGCATTACATTATGCAAAATCGTGAAGGGAAATTATTCAACGTCCAAAATCCCTTTGATTTTCATCAGCGCAAAAAGCAGTGAAAAAGATATAAAACGGGCAATGGATAGTGGTGGAGACGGATACATCGTAAAACCTTTTGGCGCCCAGGAAATCTTGGAAATGATTAATAAATATGAAAAACCAATGGAGGTAAAAAAATGAAGATTCTGATTGTTGATGATTCAAAGAATATCCGAATAACCATTCAGCACCTTCTGGAAAACGAAAATCATGAATTTGACATTGCCATGAATGGCGAAGAGGCACTGGATAAGATTTTAACCAATGAATTTGATCTTGTCTTTCTCGATATAAGAATGCCAACGATGGACGGTATGGAGGTCTTGAGGGAAATCCGAAAGAAGGGGAATAAAACGCCTGTGGTCATTCTTTCAGCGTATGGAACCGTTGACAACGCCGTTGAAGCAATGAAGCTGGGTGTGGTTGACTTTATGACGAAACCCTTCACCCCGACGGAAATAAGAGAGCTTTTACAATCCTTTGAGAAAAGAGAGGCACTTACAGAAGAAGAGGAAGAGCCTGAAAAGGAATTGAGTCTTGCTGAATTGGAACAGTATATAAAAAGACTCATTTCAAGCGAAAAATACGAAAAGGCCATGGATATTCTGAAAAAATACCTTGAAAAGTATCAAGACAGCGGCATCATCTACTATTATTTGGGGTTATTGAGTGAAAGCCGGGAAGATTTTGAAAAAGCCTTAAAATACTATAGAACTGCACTGGTTTTTAACAATGAGCTTGTTCAGGCAGAGATTAATTTAAGCAAGCTGTTAGAGAAAAGGAATGAAAATGGGTAAAAAGAACCTGTACATCATTATCATCGGATGTGGGAAACTGGGAGCGTTTTTGGCAAATGAGTTTTCGAAGATAGGAGACAGTGTCGTCGTCATCGACAAAAACGGAAGAAAATTCTCCAAACTGTCCGTTGATTTCTCCGGATTCAGAATTGAGGAAGATGCCTTGGATGAAGATATATTGATTGAGGCAAAGATAGACCAGGCGGATGTGCTTATCTGTGCCTCTAATGACGATGATACTAATATCATGATAGCGCTGATTGCTAAGAGGATTTATGAAACGCCGGTTGTGATCAGCAGACTTTACGAACCGACAAAGACAGAATTTCTTGAAAAACACGATGTAAAGGTCATTTCGCCATTACATCTTTCAGTACAAGAGTATAAACAGATCATAAACGGGTATAGGGGAAAATGAGTCTATGAATATAATCATTACGGGAAACGGTCATGAAGTGTACTTTTTATCTAAGAATTTTATGTCAAGTGGGCATAAAGTAACCATCATCACAAGCAACATGAGTGAGGGGAAGATCTTGGCCAGGTTTGAAGGGATTACAGTTGTCTATGGTGATTCTACTTTAAGAGAAGTCCTTGAAGATGCGGGAATCCTGAGATGTGATTTGCTGATTGCCATGAATGATATGGATAAGACGAATCTGGTCACTTGTTTAATCGGTAAAGAACATTATGATGTGGAAAGAACCCTTGCCATTGTGAAAAACCCAAAAAACATTCAAATATTTAAAAAGATTGGGATCAGCACCGTTTTAAGTGTGACACAAATCATCTCTTCTCTCATTGAACAAAAGACATTGGTTGATGATGTCATCAGCCTTGCGCCTATTGAAGAAGGGAAAGTCTCAATCATGGAAATAGCGGTAAATGGGGAGGATAACATCACAAACAAGACCTTAATGGATTTTAACCTGCCATACAACGCCTTGATTGGATGTGTGATAAGAGGTGATAGGGCAATCATTCCCAAAGGAAATACTGTTATCCGGGAAAATGATAAGTTAGTGATCCTTTGTCTGCCATCCGAGCAGTCTGAAGTCATGAAAAGCATAAAAAGGGTTTAGTGTTATGAAATATCAAGCGATTTTAAAGTCCCGATATAAGATCATCCTGACTTATACCAGTGTCATCATCTTCGGTGTTGCCATCCTGAATTTATTACCGTTAATTTTCCTCTTTTTTGATACCAGTGATGTCCAGTACGTCAGTTCATTTATTTACTCAGCAATCATATCATTCCTTGTGGCCTTGTTTTTGCTGACCATCGGGGATCGTTCGATTCTTAAAGGTGATCATCATGTGAATCCATTGACACAAAAGGAAGGCGGTATCATTGTTTTATTGGTTTGGATTATTTCAACCCTCCTGGTATCTCTACCGTATCTGTTCTGGGGTAAATTAAACTTTACCCAAAGTTATTTTGAAGGGGTCAGCGGACTTACCACAACAGGTCTATCAATGGTGGATGTAACGCAAACTCCCAAGATCTTTTTGGCTTGGAGAAGTCTGACGCAATTTGTAGGTGGGGCAGGATTTGCCGTAATTATGCTCTCTTCCATTATAGGGCCCGGTGGACTGGGCTTGTATTATGCCGAAGGTCGGTCTGAACAAATATTGCCAAATATCGTCAACTCGACCAAAATTATCATGTTCATTTATTCTTTTTTCATTACTTCCGGGGTTATCATCTACACGCTTTTGGGGATGCCTTTTTTCGATGCCATTAACCATTCCATTGCAGCCCTTTCCACCGGAGGATTTTCAACTCAGACCAATAGCATAGGAGAATACAACAACTTCTCCATTGAATTGTTTACAATCCTGTTGATGCTCATAGGGACGACCAATTTTGCTGCTCTATATCTTTTGTTTAAAAAGAAATTTCGAGAATTCTTTAAAATCAGTGAAATCAGATTTGGGATTTTATTAATCTTAATATTCCCTTTGTTGATGATGACTATTTTGTTGCCAGTGTATTCAACCATGGGAAATTCAATGAGAATCAGTTCATTTCAAACTATTTCAGCGATATCGACGACAGGTTTTTCTACAGTTAGTTTCGACAAATGGTCACAGAGTTCTGTATTCATCATGATTGTTCTCATGAT
>JASUTC010000091.1 GCA_030445775.1 Thermotogaceae bacterium
TAACGTCTTGTAAAAGTCCGGATAATATTTGTATGGACATTGATTGAATATTTTGATATGTCGATCATTGTCAATGTTTTCTTTTAAATCCCACCATGGATTTTGAAAATAGATATCTTCCAGTCTCATACCTCACCTCACTGCATTATAACATATCCGTTGAGTATAATGGGCCTTTTTTACTCAATGCGTTGAGTAAAACGGGGCGAATATACTCAATTCATTGAGAAAAAGGCTTTTTCCGCATCTGTTGAATACAAAAAAAGTCATATCAAACTCACAGGGACATAAAAGTTTTTTCTGTCTGCAGGAATAATATCATTGACCAGGCAGATCACATTCCCCGTTCCAATTTTTAGTCCTGTTTTTTCCAGTACTGAGAAATTATTTGTGGCTTTTTGCGAAGGATTGGCTGTTTTTTTTATCTCAATGGGATAAAGTACCTCATTTTGCTCAATGATTAAATCGATTTCCTTTTGCTCTGAGTCTCTGTAATAATAAATTGGCGGCTGTTTTCCGGCGTTATAGAAGCTTTTTATAATTTCACTGACCACGAATGTTTCAAAAAAGGCTCCTGACATCGCAGATATTTCCAAGGCTTCTTCAAGATGTCGCTTGATATACAACACTATCACCCGTGTATATTAAAGTATGTTTTTATTATACACAAATAAGTGTAACAAATCAGCCATTTGACAGGAATAGGCAGGTAGTCATCTTCACGGGAAGTCAACCACTTTTGAATGGTCAGCATCTTTTCTTTGGAAATATATAATTGTGAGGGTTGGATTGTGTCCATCGACAATTGAAATATCTTTTGCATGTCAGTAAAAACATCCTCTTTTCAGTCATTACAATATTTTTTTAAAAAATCTTTTGGGGTTATTATCTCTGGTTTTTCAACATTTATTGAATCAAAAAAATCCTTGTCTCCGGTAATAAAAATATCCACATTATCATTGATAGCACTATAAAGAACGGGATAATCTTTTACATCTCTTATCGCAAATAAGTTCATGTCCATTTCCTTCGGTGTATAACTCGATTCAAATGGAATTTCATTCAGAAATTCTTCAATCACATTCATTTTCTTTGGAAATTTTTTTTGAACAACCATTTCCAATTCTTCAAGAATATATGTAGAAATGACTAGGGTATGATCAAAAAGTATATGACGCATAAGCGTATTAAGCGTTTTGCTGTTGAAAATCAAAACAGATATTATGACATTTGTATCTAATGTTATTCGCATCCTCTTTAATCTTCTTTCAAGTATTTTTTAGCAAGCTCTTCTCTTACTTCATTGACCATATCGATAACATCTTGTTCATTCTCCAAGCCTGTTTTTTTCGCTTCCGTTGAAAAGGCCTTTTGAGCCTTTTTTAAAGCGATTAAGGCTGAATTGGCAATGATAATATTTCCCTTATAATGCAAAAAGACAATCTTGTCACCTTTTTTTAATCCAAGTTCCTTTCGGATACCTACAGGTATTGTAACCTGTCCTTTAGAAGTAATCTTGGCAAGTTCCATATAAACCCTCCTTATAAGTAAGGAAATCTTTACTTCTATTATACACTAGCCTTTCAAGATAACAACTCAAAAAGCCTCTTTAACTCCAAATCCCTTTGGCTTTCATCATTCCAGTTTTCTTCGTTGAAGACAATCACTTTCCAGCCCAGGGCAAAATCCATGACGGTGTTTAATTCACGGGGATTGTATTGCTTTTTGGGAAGGGGCACGTTCAGGCCTTTGAGATGATTGTAGAATGCGTCTTCAAAAGTGGAATCGGTATCCCTTGAATCTTCTGTTTTGGATGAGTTGGGAGGGATTTCCAACGCTTGGGAATTGTCAGTGAATTCAGACAGGAGTTGGGCGGCTAATTCCCGGTCCATGTATTTGTGATTGTACTGATTCCAGAAGCTTAACAAGCATTTATAGCAAGCCTTTTGAGGATTGTTACGGGATGTTCCACATGTACAGGAAAGCAGGTGCCCTATCGCGACTTGTTTGATGGTGTCGAAATGAGTGAAGATATGCTCCACAAAACCACTGCCGCCGGGGACATTTTCGTAAATCAGAGTGTAATAACCGTTGACGTCATAGCCCACAAAATAATCGATATCCGTTTCTTCCATATCCGCGGCCTTCATGGCACCACGTCTGATGGCTTCGGCCACGTTCACAGCCTGTGCCTTTTCTGAAAAACTTCTAATACGCAACACATCCGAAGTGAAAGGGGTGTAAAGGATGCTGAAATCCTGTTTTCTCTCATCGTTGTGAGCCTTTTTCATATGGTGTTCAAGGTATGATTTGTTCTTTTCTTCTTCCATGTAGTTATAGACCCAGCCACATTTGGGGCAGATGTAAAAATGATGGGTTTGACCGTTGTACATCATATGGGTGTTGTAGAGTTCCAAACTGCCACTGCGGTAATAATCCAGGGTATATCGTCCCTTGGGACAGGTTTTGCCCCCCAAATGCGTGGCGTTTTCAAAAAAGGCTCCCTGAATCTCATAGGAACGGATCGTTCGACCCATATCATCCCGGGTAATATCCCGTCCGGTCTTCAATTCCAGATCCGTCAGTCGGATTGCCCGGGACTGAGTGGATCGGTCTTCAGTCTCAATGACCACGTCCTTGATCTTGTCCGGCAGCTCTGTGGATTCCAAATAATACTGTTGAATCGTATAAATTCTTGAATCGGCATAAACAAGAGAAAAAGGTGCGTATTCCCTTAAAGCGATTTGAACGGGGCGACTGATATCCGGTTCAGGAATCCTTGAAGCTGTAATTCCAGGCTGGACCAAATTGTATCCCGGTAAAAAGCCGCTCTCCCTGAGATAACCAATAGTTAGAAATCGCCTGGAAGAATCCGAAGTGGCGGAAGGATTTTCAAATGCCGACAAGACTTTATTATAGGGATTATAAGGTTTTCGTTTTTTATTCAATTCCTGCGCCTTCTTGTTCCAATACAGGTACTTGTCACGTACATCCCTTAAAACCACATCCAAAGAGGTCGATATCTCTTTCAAAAAGTGATCCGCCAGTTCATTCAAATTGGAGATGTTCAGATAGTGACAAAGGATATTCAAATCCTCACCATCCCAGTAGCGGAAGAAGTTTAAGAGTTCAGCGGTTAAGGTCTCTTTGTATTGATGAATCACTTTTTTCAGGGCAGCAGAGAAGTCTCTTTTGCCCCACATTGCCCCAATGGGATCCTGTTCGCTGAGTTCGGGAAAATAGCCGTTCAGATGTTTGGGGAAAACGGCGTTGATTTGCTCTTTTTCCACCTCACTGATCACACGGCCGTCTGTACTCAGGCGCATGAGTGTGGTGAAAATCAGCGAATGGACATGTTTTTGGAGCAACGGGTAATTTCTCATGGAGAATGTGGGTGTTTTAATCTCCCCGTTGATCATTTCCTCAGGCGTGTCAAAAAACATGGTGTCATGGGTGGAACTCCCGCAATAGGTTGAATTTACGGCAATACGATGCCGCCTGCCCGCACGTCCGCTTCTCTGATCGTAATTGGCCGGTGAAGGCGGGACATTGCGCATCATGACCAGATCCAGATCACCAATATCTATTCCCAACTCCAGCGTGGAGGTGGCGATGAGCAGGTTCAAATCCCCTGCCTTGAATTTCTTTTCAATATCGCTTCTCTGATGCCTTTCAATTTGCCCGGTGTGTTCCGCCGGTTTCATTTCAAATCTTTCCTTGTCAGACAAATAACGTCGCCTATCGTAATTATCCAATGCTTCACTCTGAAGCACCAGCTCTCCTTTGCAGTTGTAAGTCGGGCAAGGCAACTCATTCATATCTATTCCCTCAAAAATACCCGGACTGTAAACTTCAGCACATTTGGAGCAAACCAGCGATTCCTTTGTAATCTTTAATGACTGTTCCACATCATCCACAAAGATTTTTTCCGGATTCAGATAAAAACCGTCTTTAAACCTTTTGATTAAATCCATTTTGACAAAAAGGGAAAACAAGTCTGAAAAGAATGCCTCTTCAACGAAGTCACCGGGCATATCCAAGGTTAACATCTTTTTTGCCAATACCTGAGCGTAAGACCTGCCGTTCATGCTTAAGAATGATCTTATTGTTGAATCGGGAGTGGGTTGAAGGGCAATGGGGTCAATACGGAAAAATTGAGGGATATTCAACTGATTCCTGACCTTTTGTGCGTTTTTATTGAAAAACAGCTTCATCGCTATTTGGGACAAAACCGAGTGACTTCTCAAATAATCCAATAGCAACACACAATACGCCTGAACCCAAGCTTGTGAACGATTCAATTTCTCGGACCAGTCTTCAAGAAAGACCTGATAGCCTTCATAACGCTCATCATCCAGGTTCACCCCGTCGTAAACCACTTTGAGCAACCCCAATTTTTCAAGCGATCGCCTCTTGATGGTACGCACATCCGAGCAGAATTCCTCATGAAGAAACCATTCAATCTGCGTGTAATCCTCTGAACTAAAAACCTTTCTCTTTCCCTTGGCTTTTGGAGGGACCAAATCCCCGATATTGCAAAGATAATCGTAAAACTGCTCCGGTAACTCTGAAAGGGAGTAATATTCTTCACCCTGCTCAAAAAAGCTGTGTAAACGGTCACGAAGTACAAAACGCCTGGAGGCTACCTTTAAATAACCGCTTAGAAAGGCAGCTTCTTGTCTGTTATCCACAAAAACAATCGCCTTTGGATTGTTGGCGTTGGAAAGCATATTCTCGAGAGCAATGGTCAAGTCAACCGGTTCCCTGGACGCAGCCTGTATCAAATTCCGGCTTTTTTCCCCATCCTGTGCATCCCCAAGCTTTGTCCCACAGGCACAGCAGCGCATTGTCCTGTCTGAAACGTCCATCAAATACACCTCCAACAAGCCCCTGGATCGACAAACCTTGCATTCACGAACTTGTTCACCAAAGTGGAGTGTCCCGCAATCCTCACACAGCATGTAGGGTTGTTTTTCATCATCGGTGATAAAATCCGAATTATCGGTGAAGTAGATGCTTCGACTGCTTTCCGGATTGGTGGATAATTCATAATAAGGGCAATCTCCATCATCCAAACCGGCCTCGTATTCGCCCTTCAAATAATGCATTCCGCAAATCCGACAATTGTAAAGGTCAAAACTCACCCGACGGGTAGAAGCGTTCAGCGACAAAACACGCTGGCCGTTTTCATACGACATCCTTAAATCGTGAACCCCTTTGAAGAAAAAGTGAAGGTTCGGCCTTAACAAAGGCTCCCCTTCATCATCATGCAGCAAAAGACCCAGCAGGAGATAGCAATAGACCTCCGCCAGGGCTTCTTCATCCGAAACATCAGGCCTGAAAGAACGGATCGTGGCGATGGCATTGGAAACAAGGCCGGGTCTGGTGTATTTAAGCATCAAATCAACGACAATCGGGTTCCTCATGAACGAGTCATGGCAGGCCTCATCTGTTCCGTTAAAACCTGATAACTGCCGGTATAACTGATACAATTGGCCGGGATCGATGTCATCCTGATCCAGCGAAGAATGGGTGACCAATTGTGACAACAATTCAGCGACGGGAACCTTAGGTTCCGGTTTGACTAAGGGCATGTCTTTTGCCGTTAACTTGTCAAAGGCCTTGAACTGTTCAAACACACATTTAACCGATGACTCTTTTACACCGAATAGCCGGGAGGCAAACCGGCTGACAGAACCGGTCATCTCCTCTACTGAGCCGGAGGCAACGGTGGCGGAAGTCCCCACAAAACGAATCTGTTCCGGATTGGCGCAAAGACATTTCAACCGCCTCAAAAGGGCTGCCACCTCACTGCCCTGTTCACCAATATACGTATGCATCTCGTCCATGACCACAAACTCCACAGGGGCGGAATCGAAAATGGGAATGTCCTTGCCCCTCAACAGCAGATATTCCAACTGCATGTAATTGGTGATCAGGATATTGGGCGGGGTTTGTTGAATCTGATCCCGTGTCAACATCTCCTCGGAGGGAACAAGCGTTCCGTATTCCATGGCCGTTTGGTCCGCTTCTGATACTTTCTGCGTCCCCGGTGGAAGAACTCTCACATCATCAGGAGTTTTTCCTCTCTTGGTCTCGCCGGTATAGCGTCCGAATGTGATCCCGGTTCCCGCAAGGATCTTGCGCAACCGTGCCAATTGATCGTTGGCCAGGGCGTTCATGGGATAAACCAAAATTGCATGCAGTCCCTTCAACTTGCCCTCATGCTGAAGGTTTAAAAGCCTTGCTATGATGGGAATCAAAAAGGCCTCCGTTTTCCCCGAACCCGTACCGGTGGAAACCACCAGATTATGCCCCGCAAAAAGATGCTCAAAGGCATCCTGCTGATGTTTGTATAGGGGGAATGGGAATTTATCATATAAAATTTTTGGAAGTTCATACTGAGGTGCCAATTCCTGCAGCGAATGGCCGGTCAGAAAAGGGCGATTGAGCTTGACGTAAGGCCCCTTGATGATTCGTGATCCCGAAACCAGATCAAAGGCGATCTCTCGCTTGAACTGATCCATCAAAGATTTATCCTTAAAAGAAATAAAATCGGTTAAAAACTCCGTATAACCGGAAAAAACGTCCCGAGTAAACGTAATGGGATTAATCGCCGTAATCATCAACCCTTTCAAAAAGAAATAAATTGTTCATGTTTTATTATAACATTAAAAGTAAAGGGAACTCATGCACACCTATGTTCGGTGTTTTTGGCAAGTCCTAAACTAATCCTAAGCAGAATAGTCTTCAAGAAAGAAATCAATATACTCAAAAAACTTGAACATTTTTGTGCTGGAACAAGATTCATTTCAAACACCTAAATTTTTGGAATAGCGTCAAATTGTCCCAATAAATACTTTCGTGACAGGTATTTGTTTCTTACATTTCTAAAATCCGACAGTCGGTATAGTTCACTTTCACCTTTACTGTTTTTATTGACAAACCAGAATTGATCATTCATTAGCGAATCATCATCAAGTATCAGGGGGTTATGTGTGTTACATATAAACTGAGCCATTTCTTTATTATTGTCAATGGAGTTGAATTTTGAAATTATTTTTTTAACAATTAATGGGTGAAGTTTGGAATCCAATTCATCAAAAAAGATAACGCCTCCATCATTCAATGCGTAGACTATAGGCGTCGCTATTGCAAATAATTTTTTGGTACCATCGGATTCAAAAACATTAAAATTTTCTTCTACAAGTTCAATATTTCCATCCGCTTTAAATTTTTTATGAGATGAAAAAACGGTTATTAACTCCTTTCCGTTTTTAATCCACATATTTTTAGCTATTTTATTTTTTTCCTCATCAATTTCTTCGGGTATTTTTGTTTTCTTGATCTCAATATTTTCAATGTCCTGATCAAAGCCTTTTATAAAATCTATAATCGAGTCTTTTAGTATGAGGTCTTTTTCAAAAGTAATGATGGTTTGTAAATCAGGATAATTTGAATCAATGGTTATAACTTTTAAAAAGAATTTTTTAACAATTTCGCAGATATTATTTGATGAAAGCTTATTGACAACACTTAAAAGGAGGCTGTCTTCTTTTACGAAGTCCACAAAACGTCCCAAATCCTTTTCGAAAGAGGTGTTAATCTGGATTTTTTCTGCCTTGTTTCTTATAAAAACATAACTTTCTCTTTTTATTTTTCGATATAACCATTCAGAAAGGATCTTCCCATCCAAGACGATGAACCCATATCTGAACTTTTGAATTTGATTGTTATACGTCTCAAAAAATTCAATCTCAAATTCACTGGGTTCGGTTTTTCCTGCTTCATTGAACAAAAAAGGTGTGACTTCAAGCGTTTTTTCATCTTTGAATGATTCAAGCACAATCTCCTTCATCTTTTTTACGGCTTTAAATAAATTACTTTTTCCGCCGGCATTCTTACCATACACAAAGGAGGACTTCAATAATGAAGTATCCGCTACATCGAAATCATTTAATGAATTTTCTTCGAGCCTGCTTTTTGTTTCCATTTCAAAAAGAGCTTCATCATAAAATGATTTAAAATTTTTGACTTTAAAACTCACCAGCATAAAACCACCACCTTTGTTCTTATTATAGCACATATTCGATATAATATGCCTATATAACAGATAAACGCTAAAATAAGCTTATATTATCAGGTTTTCCGAATAATAAGGGTTCTTTCGAAATCAGGGGGACAGGTACCTTGATACGGTAATCAAGGTACCTGTCCCCCTGATTCCTCAACCCTGTCCCCTGATTCTATTTCCTCATAATATTCAAAGGCCAGTCTTTGTGATAGATATTCGCCGTGGCGGTCTTTTTGGTTTTTGGCTTCGCCTTTGAAGTCGGCGAAGATGTGTTTGAGTTCGTCTTTGGTCAGGCCGTACAGATGGGCGACGATGGCATCGAGTTTGGCGAAGTTTCTCAGGCGTTCTCTTTCGTCCCATGGCCTTGGGGTTATTTGTCCGCCCAGTTCTTTGACGAAGGGTTCCAGGTCGTAGGCGTAGTTGGTGAGGTTGATGAGGAGTTGTCGGATGGTTTGTTCGATGGTTTCGTCTCCCTGGAGGCCGGGTGTTTGTTTGAGTTTTTCGGGTGGGAGGATTGGGAGTTGGTTGAAAATATACTTATTTAAATGAGTTCCCTGGATTTTAAGTCTGCAAATGTAATCAATAATATGGGTGGCTAATAATAGTAAAGATAA
>JASUTC010000015.1 GCA_030445775.1 Thermotogaceae bacterium
TATTTCTTGATTTGGAAATCTCTTTTCCCAAAAAGACTTCTTCTTCCTCGCTTTCCCACATGACAGGTCCCATATTCTCACTCATACCCAGTTTACAAATCATGGTTCTTGCCAATTTTGAGGCTCTTTCAATGTCATTTGCCGCACCAGTTGTGATTTCGTTAAAGAAGAACTCTTCAGCTGCTCTTCCACCCAAAAGACCAGTTATTCGATTAGCCAGTTCTGTTTTGCTGTTCAAGTATTTGTCCTTTTCTGGGAGCTGAAGGGTATAACCAAGCGCCGCATGACCCCTTGGAATAATCGATACACGATGTACCGGTTCGTTGGTTTTTAAAACCGTGGGAATAATGGCATGGCCCAGTTCATGAAAAGCGATGATCTTTTTCTCTTCGGGAGAGAGAACTCTACTCTTTCTTTCAGGACCTGCAATGACCCTGTCAATCGCTTCTTCCATGTCATCCATGGTTATTTGCTCTCTGTTGTTTCTCAATGCAAGCAGAGATGATTCGTTAATCAGATTTTCAAGATCTGCTCCAACGAATCCAGGCGTTCTTTTGGCGATAATTTCCAGCTTCGCGTCGGGGGCGAGCGGTCTGTCTTTTGCGTAAATTTCCAATATCTCTTCCCGCCCTTTCACATCAGGTGGATCAACCATTACCTTTCTGTCAAAACGTCCCGGTCTTAACAAGGCTTTATCCAAAATATCCGGTCTATTGGTTGCGGCCATAACAATAACACCCTCATTGACCTCAAATCCGTCCATCTCTACCAGGATTTGGTTCAACGTCTGCTCTCTCTCATCATGTCCACCGCCAAGACCTGCTCCTCTATGCCTTCCAACCGCATCTATTTCGTCTATAAATATTACCGAAGGGCTTGCAGCTTTTGCTTGTGTAAAAAGGTCTCTAACCCTGGAAGCACCCACTCCAACAAAGAGCTCAACAAACTCAGAACCGCTCATATGAAAGAACGGGACACCTGCTTCTCCAGCAACGGCTCTTGATAATAGTGTTTTACCAGTCCCTGGAGGGCCAACAAGAAGCACCCCTTTTGGCATTCTGGCCTTTACCTTTTTAAACTTGGAGGGGTTTTTTAGGAACATGACCAATTCCTCAAGATCCTCTATGGCCTCATCCACCCCGGCAACATCCTTAAAGGTAACTTTCTTTTTATCCTGTGACAATTTCTTTGCAGGACTTTTTGTAAACGTAAAAGCCTGATTACCTCTACCTGAAACGGAGCGCATCATGGAAAAGAATATGAAAACAAACAGGATCAATGGGACAATATTCAAGAGAATTGCCCACCAGATATCACCGGAATTCTGTTTACCCTTTATCTTCGCTCCACTTTGAATCAATTCCTCCATAATGGCTGAATCTCTTAATACCCATGGTGCGTATACTTCATAAACAGTGTCTTGAAAAGAACCACCACTTTTAAACGTAATGAGGCCACTATCATCTATCACTATCTCTTGAACCTTTCCATCCTTAACCATGGAGTAGAAAGTTGTAAAGTCAACGACTTGTGTTGAATTTGTCATGGGTCCTTGATATGCCATGGCAATCAATATGATGATAACCACCATACCAAACAACAGTAACAAGTTATTATTAGGTCTTCTTGGTGGCTTGTTGTTCATAGAAAATCTCGGTTCCCTCTTCTGATCATTGTTGTCGTTATTGTTATTTGTGGAGAATTTTTGGATTAAATCACTTTTCTTCATCTCTATCAATACTTTGCGGAAACTACCGCTCCCTCCCTTCTAAATCATTGTTATTGGAATCAAGATAAACAACCTTTAAATACCTCACGGTTGAAGAGGTTATTTTATAATCTTCAGAGATTCTTAACCCCATACACCAAATTATATCATGTTTTCCATTTTCCATTATCAACTGTTTTCTTTTTGCGTATTTTTTTATCCGCGCATCCGTCATTAACCTGGAAACTCTTTTAAAATTCTTCATTCCAAGGGGTTTGATTCGGTCTCCTTCATTCCAGAACCTCAATATTAATGGAAATTCTATTTTTTCATAATCCAAGTAAGTGTCTTTATTGCCAAGAATTTGTTTGAAAGCAACATCATTTTCAAAGGACAGTAGTTGAAAACGAAGACTTTTACCTTGAACGAAAAAATCAATATCAAGGGTTATGACGTTTTTTTTCTCTAATTCTTTTTTAAAATCCTCCCCCAATAAAATTTTTTGTTTTTTTGATTTTTGTAAATACGCCTTATTTTTGTCGAAACCGACCATATCGTTGCTGCGTAAGAATCTTATGGCATGTGAAATTGTTATTTCAAAATCTCCTTTTTCCAAGAGCTTTAAACAAATGTCATCGACTTTTTTCTTTGTCAACCCTTTGGGAGAACTATGCCATTTTTGGTACATCCTGATCAAAAGTTCTCGAAGATAAGAAAGTGACTTGTGACGCAGATGTTTTTGATTGATTTCACATGAATTGGGTGAAAATTTTGCCTTTTGAAGGTCTTGGTCTATCAATTCACTAAGGGCTCTATCCGCATTTTTAAGGTTCTCAAGATCTCTTACGAGAACTTCCTTCACTTCTCGGCCAAATTCCTTGGTAAAATAAGGGATTAAGTGATGTCTGATCTTATTTCGCTGGAATCGGGTATCATCATTAGTTTGATCTTTAAAGTAAAACAAATCTTTCTCTTCGGAGTATACCATGATTTCTTCTTTGGAATAAACCAGCAGCGGTCGTAAATAAAAACCATCTACCGAGTTCAGGGTATTGATGCCATTTAAACCGGTTCCACGGATTAATCTCAAAAAAAAGGTTTCCAATAGATCATCTTGCTGATGAGCGGTGATGACCCATTGTGCATTGTAATCGTTCTTAATCTTTTTCAGCTTTTTCTGACGTTCCTCCCTCGCCAATTCCTCTAAACTGGTTTTTGCACCCAAGTTGCGTTTCATTTCTTTTATATCAACTGTTTCGGCATAAAAGGGTATCTTCCGTTCTTCACAGTATTTTTTTAACCATTGTTGTTCCTCCGATGATTCTTTTCTGATTCGGTGATCGATATTTGCAACACAAAATTGAATGGGATATTTTTCGCTAAACGTTTTAAAAAGATCCAGCAAAACCATAGAGTCTGAGCCACCTGAAATGGCTAAAACAAATTTATCTTCTTTGTTGGTATTCTCTTTGATAAAAGAAAAAAGGTTCTTCAAGAACCTTTCTTCGATTGTGTTATTGTTCTTTTTTCCCATCTGATTCTCCACTGGAGCCAGTGATAGGATTTGAACCCACGACCTGCTCATTACGAATGAGCCGCTCTACCGGCTGAGCTACACTGGCCCTTGAATTACAGATGTATTTTACCAGAAAAGAGGCACCTTTGCAAGTGGAGTGGAGTAAAAAACACTCCTTGAAGTTTTTGTAAAACTAAAACTTCACCTGTTTCGCCGGATGTAAAAATCACTCCTTGAAGTTTTTGTAAAACTAAAACTTCACCTGTTTCCCTGTTTCGCCGGATGTAAAAATCACTCCTTGAAGTTTTTATAAAACAAAAACTTCTCCTGTTTCTCTGGGTGTAAAAAACACTCCCCAACCACATGACAAAGGATTGAAACAACAATCTGTTGTGGTATCATTGACAAAGAACACAACATATTGTATAATAGTGCACATACATAAAATAAAACAGGGGGTTTTTATATGAAGAATCAATCTATACTGGGGATCAAAAAACGTGATGGAAAGATTGTGGATTTCGAAATCGATAAAATCCAAAAAGCCATCCAAAAGGCTTTTGATGCAACAGAATCGGCTTATAACCAAGATATCCTACAATTGTTGTCTTTGAGAGCCGTTTCCAAGTCCCAATCACAAATCAAAGATCACGTCATTGATATTGAAATACTACAAGATAACGTGGAAGAAGTCCTTGAGGAATCTGGGTTTACAGAAGTTGCAAAGGCTTACATCATTTACAGAAAGCAGCATCAAAATCTCCGAGAATTATCCAAAGACATGCTCAATTTTTCTTCAACGGTCAACGATTATTTAGAGAAAGCTGATTGGAGAGTAAAAGAAAACAGTACCGTTTCTTACTCCATAGGTGGTCTGATTCTTCACAACAGTGGAACAGTCATTGCAAATTATTGGCTCAATGAATTGTATGACGAAGAAATCGGAAAGGCACACAAAAACGGAGATATGCATATTCATGATTTATCCATGCTCTCAGGATATTGCGCAGGATGGAGCCTCAGACAATTGATCGAAAAAGGATTGGGAGGCGTAACCGGAAAAATCACAAGTGCACCGGCAAAGCATTTGTCAACGCTTTCAAACCAAATGGTTAATTTTTTGGGCGTCCTGCAAAACGAATGGGCCGGTGCTCAAGCTTTTAGCTCTTTCGACACTTACTTGGCTCCATTTGTAAAAACGGATAATTTATCTTACAAAGAAACAAAACAGGCTATACAATCCTTTGTATTCGGCGTTAACACGCCAAGTAGATGGGGAACCCAATCGCCATTTTCAAACGTAACCTTGGATTGGGTGGTTCCTGAAGATTTACAGAATTTACCCGCAATCGTCGGAGGCAAACCGCAGGAATTTACATACGGTGACTGTCAGACAGAGATGAACATGATTAACCGAGCCTTTATTGAGGTAATGCTTGAGGGAGACTATGCGGGAAGGGGTTTCCAGTATCCTATTCCGACTTACAATATTACAAAAGACTTTGACTGGGAAAATGAAAACGTCCCACTTCTTTTTGAAATGACGTCAAAGTACGGAACCCCCTATTTTCAAAACTTTATCAATTCAGACTTGAACCCATCCGATGTTAGAAGTATGTGTTGCCGACTTCAACTGGACAAAAGAGAGTTACGCAGAAGGGGGGGTGGCCTCTTCGGTTCAGATGAATTCACCGGATCCATTGGCGTGGTAACGCTGAATCTTCCCAGAATGGCCTATCTTAGTGAAAATGAAGATGCCTTTTTTCAAAAGCTTGAGAAACAAATGGAAATAGCCAAAAGAAGTTTGGAAATTAAAAGAAGAGTCATAGAGAAACTCAATGATTTTGGGCTTTACCCATATACCAAGCATTATCTTAAAGACTTTAACAACCACTTTTCAACCATTGGTTTGGTGGGCATGAACGAAGCCTGTTTGAATGCAAAATGGTTGAATAAAACAATCGATAACAAAGATGCCCTGGCCTTTTCCAAAAAGGTACTGGATACCATGCGAGAAAGGTTGGCTGATTTCCAAGAAGAGACGGGGAACCTTTACAATCTGGAAGCCACACCGGCTGAATCAACTGCTTATCGATTGGCCAAACATGATAAAAAACGATTCCCGGATATCATCACGGCAGGAGTTGACACCCCTTATTATACCAACTCTTCACATTTACCGGTGAATTTTACGGAAGACATGTTTGAAGCATTGGATATTCAAGAAACACTTCAAACCAAATACACTGGCGGAACGGTGTTTCATGCTTTTCTTGGCGAACGCGTTCAAGATTGGGAAACTTCAAAAGATTTAGTTCAAAAGATAGCCGAAAATTACAGAATACCCTATTTCACCCTTTCACCCACTTATTCCATTTGTCCTGACCATGGTTATATTTCCGGAGAGGTTTATACATGCCCCATCTGTTCCAAATCCACGGAAACCTACTCCAGAATAACAGGTTATTACAGACCGGTTCAACATTGGAATAATGGTAAACAACAAGAGTTCAAGCAACGCAAAACTTATTCCCTTGAAGAAGGTGTGAAGGATGAAATTCGCAGGAATCGAGAAACTGAGCCTAACAGATTATCCGAAGAAAGTAGCGGCAACGGTATTTACATCCGGGTGCAACTTTAATTGCAAGTACTGCCATAATAAATCACTCATCAAAAAACAAGCAGGAACCATTGATGAATCGGAAGTATTTGAGTTTTTTCAAAAAAGAAAGATCATGTTGGACGCCCTCGTTATTACCGGGGGCGAACCAACTCTATATGGTGAGGAATTAATTTCGTTCTGTCAGTTGTTTAAAGAAAAGTTCCCGCAAAAACTCTTAAAAATAGATACAAACGGATCAAAGCCTGAAATGACAGAAAAACTTGCAGAAGTTGCGGATTTTTGCGCCATGGATTTTAAATCTTATGATTACAGTACCTTTTCAACAATCGACTTATCCACTATTCAACAAGCTTTTCAGAAAATCAAAAGATTTTCTGATTTTGAGATTCGTATAACCCTCTTTCCGGAGTACATCAATTTTGATTCTTTAAAAAAGATGCTGAATATGGTAAAATTTAATGGTATCAAAAAAATCACTTTACAACAATACCGACCTTTGGAAAAAAGCGAGAAAATATACACAAAAGAAGAAATAGTAGGGTGGATAAACCAGCTTCAAGATATTGAATTAAGTGTTTTGTACAGAGGTTTTTGATAGAAAGGATTGATTTTTTTTGAGTAACCGCAAGAAGGCCGCAGAACTTTTAATGAAATCAAGAAAGTCCTTTTATCAGTCCGAATCAATAGAACAATCACTGGAATATGCAAATTCTGCGTTAGCTAATTTAAAAAAAGAAGAAATTACACCCTATTTTGTTGAGTGGGTAGCTTTTCTCTACGGTGCAAATCAAAAAAGAACACCCGAATCATTAAGAGAAATGATCCCCAATGATATACGGTTTTTACATTTAAAAATGCAGTTTTTAATCCAAGACCAGAAATTTTTTGAAGCTCATAAACTCTTCAACACACTCACTCATCATTCTGAATTGTTTAAAACCAAAAAGGAACTGCTGTATTACGAATTACTTTCCCTGTTTTTTCACGCGGAAATATTATTTTTTATGAAAGAAATGGACAAGGCCTTTGATATTATATCAAGTCGTTTAAAAAAGATAAACGAAGGGTCACTTGGTGAGAAGACAAAATTAATAGTCGCCAGAGCCTATGTGATATTGGGGGAATACTATCAAAAAAGGGGGATGACAACCCTTGCCGAGGCAATGATGCGAAAGGCATTTTTGATGATAGAAAATTCCAGGTTATTTTTCGTCACCGGGGAGCTGTACATTAGAATCGCTGAGTTCTACGTTATAAATTTTCCCCACGCAAAAGGATTGAACCTCTTAGAACGCCTGTCACAAATCAGCGATTACTTTCCTCATAAAAAAATGTTGTTAAAAATAGAAACACAATGGCTTTTTTATTATGTTTATGCGGGCAACACCGAAGATTTTTGGAATAGGCTTGAAGAGATTAAAAACACTGCAAAATTAACAAATGACAACAACGCGTTAGCCAATGCCTATTACCTGGAAGCGATGTTTCACCTATACAACAAAGATTTGCCCTTGACAGAATTACATGTCAAAAAGGCGATAGAACTAAATCCCAATGAAAACATCATGGGAAAATGTCAAAGGCTTTATGTTGTTGCCCCCTTTATGCTTGAAACGCATGCGGAAGGCGATCGGCGCTTAAAAGAATTGTCATGGGACTACCGTGTATACGGGTTTAATAAATTCGTAGACTTTCATACCATAACGGATAAAGAGGAATTGGAAACGCTTTTTATTGATTTCTTCAGACAGGATCTTGTGTGGAAAGAAGAAATACTCTTGAGTTTTTATAAAAAATTCACCCGATTATTTCCTGAGTTGTTTCAAAACACCGTCAAAAGAACCATCTTAGACTATAAATCATCCGGTTTAAAGATCTCTCTGGCATTGTTAAATGAAGCTTTGGGAAAGTCATATTTGTTTCTTGAAAACTATGAAGAAGCACGCATTTATCTGAGTAAAGCTCAGATGATTTATAAAAAAACGGGATATCTGAAAGCGGCAAAAGACATTTCAAATATCATACCGGCAAACGAAATAAACCTTTTAGAACTCAGAAATCGTTTAGGGGAGTCTATTTATGAAACGGGCAATAAACAGAAAATTTCTGATTTTGAAAGATACAAGCGACTTACCGATGAACATCTAATTCGCATGAACGTGATGAATGAAATCCTTGAGTTTGCAAGAAATATCGATATCACCGATAACTCTGTAGAAACTCTAAAGCAGGTATTGTACTGGATCAGCAGTTTATCCAAAGCAAAAAGTAGCTTCATAATCTTGGCCGATAACGAAAGAATCATGAATCACTTTGAAATTAACTATAATGAAGCTATTACTGACAAGACTCTTAAAACGATACTGGAAACACCTAATACTATTGAAATGTCCCCATTGAAAATCAAACGTTCTTACATAATTGATGATACAAAACGAGTCATTCTTTGCCTGTTTGGTGATGGAGAAGTGAATTACAAAGAAGATAATCAATTTATTACCATCTTCCTGAATCAAATCGAACCCATTATCACACTCTTTGTAAAAAACACACTGTATCTACAAAACAGCATGTATGACAGTCTAACGGGTCTATACAGCAGATGGTATTATGAGGAACGATTCAAGGAAGAATTCGAAAAGGCCATTCGATACAAAATGCCCATTTCTTACATCATCGGTGATATTGATTCCTTCAAAGAAGTGAACGACAACTATGGTCATCAAACGGGAGATGAAGTGTTAAAAGAAATTTCCAAGATCTTTTTGGCAATCACCAGAAAATTTGATATTGTTGCCAGATACGGTGGAGAAGAATTTTCCATCATATTACCTAACAGCAATGTAGAAGGAGCACAAAAAGTAGCTGAAAAGATAAGAACCACGATTGAACAAATGAATATTTTCCCTTTCAACACCACTATGAGTTTTGGCATTGATTCCATGGAAAAGGATGAATATGTTGACTACAAAGAGCTGGAAAGAAGAGGAGACATCGCCCTTTATATCGCAAAAAAAATGGGTAAAAACAGGGTTGAGCTTTACGATGATCACAATAACGAATTACATATGAATATTGAACAGATGTTTCACTAAGAAAACGCTTTTAAGAACTGATCATTCATCCTTTTTCCAGTAATCCTTACCGTAATATCTTTCCAATTTCCGTATATCGATATCTTTAACATCACTTCTTTTGATATAAGTATAAATCCCCAAAATCACAATAATGACAGCAGGTACAAACCAACTGAATTGCAGCACGATAAACCCAAAGAGAGAGGCAAATATCCTCGTCCGCTTCCATTGAGAATACCAGTTGTTAAAGTTCTTTTTATCCGTAAAGGCTTCTTTATAATCACCTGTTTCCTTTAATCTTGATAGTATTTCTTGGAAAGAATCTTGAATGTCCAGTTTATTGTCAATAAAAAAGAAAAAATCGGCGAGAAACGAATAATAACGGGCAAAGGCATCACCGGAAGGATAATTGTCCACCTTTAAAACATCGATCTCTTTCATCAAAGAAACGGGATTGACATCCCTGATATTGACGCCTTTGTGATTTTCAAACCAGACGGCAAGCCCTTCCGTAAACCACAACGGGGCATCGTAGATGCCGTTGTTGTAAAACCATTGGAAGGTGTATACATGCATCATCTCATGCCGTAGAAGAGAAGGAATGGCATCCGTTACCGGTGTCATGAACAGGCTAAATTGTGTTCCGTTAAAAGAGGCTTCTCCGCTGGCTCCTAATTGTCTTTTACGCTCAATGGTTACTAATAAAGGATATTCCAGTTCAATATTCCAAAGGTTGGAAAGTTCTGAAGAGATTGTTTCAATCTGAGGTTGTATAAAATTCCGTAAATATAATGGAGTCGTTCGTTCAAACTCTATCTCAATGGAAAAGCAAAGGGAGAACACTGTAAAAAAAAGTATAAATATAACATAGAACCTCTTCATAACAATCACTGATTGATCAGTACGACAATGCTTTTTTCTCTCACCAGATATTCGTTATCCGTCAATTCTCTTCCATCTTCACAAAAATCATCCGGATAATCCTCATAAGTATCCACAATCCGAACCCATCTTCCATTAGGGGGTTTGGGCAGTTTGAAGGACAGGGGCTCCACATAAAAATTCATAGCCACATAGACATCATTATCTTTCACCGTAAAGGTATCCAGATCAGTCCCACTGATCACAAAGGCCAATGTATGTGAATTATAAGACCAATCCGGTCGATGGAGTTGTGTTCCATGCCAGGTAATGTCTCTAACACCCTGCTTGGTCTTTTTACCGGTAAAAAAATGTTCGCGTCGTAAGCAATTATGCGCCTTTCTGAATGTAATCATGTTTTTGAAAAAACTGAAGATATCGTTGTTTTTGTCTTTCAATGTCCAATCCAACCAGGTAATCTCATTATCATGGCAATAGGCGTTATTGTTTCCCCGTTGGGTACGGCACATCTCATCACCCATTAAAATCATGGGAATCCCTTGGGAGACCATCAAGGTGGTAATAAAATTCTTCACTTGCCTTTTCCTCACAGACAAAATCTCAGGATCATCCGTAGGTCCTTCATGTCCATTGTTGGAACTGTAATTATCATTTGCGCCGTCTCTATTGTTTTCGCCATTTTCCTCGTTGTGTTTTCTTTCGTAGGAAACCAGATCCCAAAGGGTAAAACCATCATGGGCAGTAATAAAATTGATACCGTCAAAAGGCTTTCTTCCGGGCTTGTTATAAAGGTCAGAACTACCCGCTATTCGGGTTGCCAACTCGGGCACTTGCCCCTTATCTCCTCGAACGAATTTTCTCACCACATCCCGGAATTTCCCATTCCATTCCGCCCATCCTTTGGGAAATTCCCCCACATAATAACCCCCTGCGGCATCCCAGCCCTCTGCAATCAATTTTGACTTGGCCAAAATAGGGTCATCGGAAATGTCTTTTAACAGAGAAAAATCACCGATCCATTCCCCGCTTGTGGATCTTCCCAAAATAGCCGCCAAATCAAAACGAAATCCATCAATGTGCATTTGGGTAACCCAATAGCGTAAACTATCGATAATCATCTGTTTGACAACGGTTTTATTACAATTAAGTGTGTTGCCGCATCCTGAATAATTCATATAAAATCGTTTGTTATCTGAATCCAAAAGATAATAGACGGCGTTGTCGAATCCCCTGAACGAAAGGGTAGGTCCTTCCTGACCGCCTTCTCCGGTGTGATTGTAGACTACATCGATAACCACTTCAAAACCTTCCTGGTGCATCAGCTTAACAAATTCCTTAAACCTAAAAACCTGATCTCCAATACCAATACAGTGGGTGTAAGAACTCTCCACTGCAAAAAAGGCCAACGGATCGTATCCCCAGGCATTAATCAATTTCTCACCGGTTTTGGGATTGATATTGATATTCGAATTCACGTTAAACTCAAATATAGGCATGAGTTCAACGGTAGTGATTCCCAGTTCTTTCAAATGGGCAAGCTTTTCCGTGATGCCATGAAATGTTCCCGGCAGTTCACAGTTTGAAGTGTCCGACCGTGTAAAAAACCGTACATGCATCTCGTAGATAATGGTGTCATTCATGGGAACCCTCAGCGGTTGATCACCATCCCATTCAAAAATGCTGTCGCAAACAACAATGCTTTTTGCATGACTTCTTGCCGAATCAATTTCCGAAAATGACAAATCTTTTAAAGGTGAATTTTTATCATAGCCGTAAGCGTATTCTTCATCCCAATTATAAGAACCTGAAATAGCCTGTGCATAAGGATCCGTTAATAATTTGTTTGGATTAAAACGCATACCATTTTTGGGATCATAGGGCCCATGAACACGGTATCCGTAGAACTGGCCGCAGTCAATTCCCTCCAAAAAAATGTGCCATACATCCCCGGTTTTATTCTTTTTTGAATCCAATTGAAAAGTGTGTGAGGGCTTTTCATCGTAGTAATTTTGATACAGTTCAAGCGTTACTCCCACTGCATTACGGGAAAACAGCGAAAAATTCGTTCCACTGCCTTCAACTGTTGCACCAAGAGGCAATGGTTTTCCGCGTATGGATCTGATTTTCTTACCCTCATCAGGATTATTGTAAAAGGATTCAAAATCATCATTTTCCATTTTCAAGCGTTATAACCTCACATAAATTTATTTTCGTTCCCCTTCAAGAGTCGTCTGATATTGCCCTTATGCCTGTAAACCGAAAAAAGTGTCATTACAATATACAAAACCCAAAAGGCGGGATCCGATTCAAGGAAGAAGATACAAATGGTGGTAACAGACATGGCGACAATGGATGCCAAAGACATGATCCTGGTTGAAAAGGCAATGGTGATCCCCAATGTGAAAAAAACAATGCCCGAAATGGGATTTACGGCAAAAAAGGTCCCCATGCTTGATGAAACCCCTTTACCTCCTGCGAATTTCATAAAAATTGAATAATCATGACCAATGACTACAGCCATTGCCCCAACGGCAAACCAAACACTCATATATGGATCATCAACAAGGAAAACATACCGTAACAACATTAGGGGGATATAAGCTTTTAGAGAATCCAAGATCAAGCATATAATGCCTAACCTTTTTCCCGCACCTCGCATGACATTTGTTGCCCCAATATTTCCGGATCCTACCTTTCGGATATCAATCCCTTTTGTGTAAAAGGGGATGAGATAGCTGAAAGGAATGGATCCGCATATGTACATTAAAATCACATAAAAAATATTCACCTTTTTCCCCTCCGGCTTATAAATTTTGTAAACAACGGGCTTCCCGGCAAGGGGCCGAGAAATTTTCTCAAATTTTTCTTAACCGCTTTTTTATAATTTTCAGGAACGAGTTCAGGATAATTGCAGAAAATTTGAATTACCGGCGGTTTAACAGAAATCTGATTGGCGTAATACAGCCTGATTCGTTTTCCTTTGGGAGAAGGAGCCGGTACCAATATGTTAATTCGCTCAATGGCTGAATTAATAGCCCCAGTGCTAAACTCTTTGCAAAACGAAATGTATGCCTCGTCAATTGCTTCAAATAATTTTTTAAATCCCATCCCCGTTAAGGCTGACATAAAAAGCACTTTGGCATAGGGTATAAAATAGAAGTCCATTTGAGCATTCTCTCTCATCTCAGGATATAGTTTTTCCTTTTCCGGTTCACTTAAGGTATCACATTTGTTGAATACAATCACACTTGCCTTTCCGGCATTTTCAACAAATCCTGCAATCTTTTTATCCTGATCGGTAATACCTTCATTTACATCCAACATAATAACACAAACATCTGCCCGATCGATGGCATCCTCTGCCCTCAAAATACTATAACTTTCAATGGTGTAATATTTAACACGGTTCTTCCTTCGAATACCGGCTGTATCAATCAACCTGTATTTTTTGGAAAAGATCTCAATATCCGCATCAATGGTATCCCTTGTGGTCCCCGCTATTTCTGTAACCATACTTCTTTCTTCTTTCAATATCTGATTAAAGAGGGAAGATTTCCCCACATTAGGTTTTCCAACGATAGCTACTTTCAAAATATCTGCATCTGCTTGAGCCTCTTGCTGTTCTTCACTCTCAAGTCTCTGAAAGGCATCCGAAAGATTCTCCAAAATTTCTTCCACCAAATCCAACACACCATACCCGTGTTCTGCTGATACCGGAAATGGATCGCCCATACCCAATTCATATAAATCTGCAAGATTGGCTTCATATTTTTTATTACTTTCAGCTTTATTGGCAACCAGTAAGGGTGTAATCCCTTTTGAACGGAGAAAATCAACCACTTTGTAGTCCTCATTGGTGGGTGGATTAACACCATCCACAACAAATAACACCAGATCTGCCTTATGCGCATCTCTTGTTGCCATATCCCACATCTTTTGCTCAATAATTCCCTCGGGATCACCAAAGAGACCACAAGTATCCACAAGAGAAAAGGCCCGATTATCAAACCGGACCTCTCCCTTAACGGCATCCCTGGTTACTCCGGGAGTATCATCAACAATTGCCTTTTTTTTCCTGATTAAGCGGTTGAAAAGGGTTGACTTTCCAACATTAGGTTTACCCAGTATATGTACTACCGGTAATTGATCGTTCACTCTTTCCCCTTTTCCTTCATCAACTCGTGCATGGTCACGGTAGATTCATCTTTATCCATGTACTGTTGATAATCGTTCTTTTCCTCATCAACCTCTTTTTGTTTGATGGAGATCACCATGTTTCTTCTTTCCTTTTCAGGTTCATAAACCGTTCGTACGACCTTGGCATCTACTTTATCTCCAACCTTCAATACATCTTCCGGTTTTTCAACCCTTTGTACTGATATCTGACTGACAGGTAGGAACGCTTCGATGTTGTAATCATCCAACATAACCGTTGCACCTGTGTTGGTCAATCTAACAACCTCTCCTTTTACCTCATCGCCTTTGTCCAGTTCTTCGTTGGCTCTCTTCCATGGGTCTTCTGTAATGTTTCTAATACTTAATCTGATCCTTTGTTCATCGGGAAGGACTTCCATTACGGAAACCTTGATCTCATCTCCAACCGAATAGACATCATCGATGTTATCAAGGAAGTTCCAGGACATCTCGGTAACGTGCACAAATCCGGAGATCCCCTCTTCCAGTTCTGCAATCAATCCGCTTGGAAGTATCTTAACCACCTTGGCATCAAGTACTGTCCCCACCGGGAATTTTTTCTCCACATCTTCCCATGGATTTCCCTTCACCCTTTTCAAACTCAGAGACATCTTTCTCTTTTCCTTATCGATTCCAATGACTTCAACCTCAACCTGTTCACCTTCCTGTACAACAGCTCTGATGTCCATTCTTCTATTCGTCCAGAAGATCTCAGAAGTGTGAACAAGTCCTTCAAGACCCGGTTCTATCTTTACAACAAAACCAAATGGCAGAATTCTGATTACTTCACCTTTTACCCTGGATCCTACGGGATGTTTGGTTTCAATACCGGTCCATGGATCCGGTTGAAGACGTTTTCTGCTTAAGGTTATCTTGTTTGATTTTTTGTCTATTCTCAGTACCATAACATTGACAGGGTCTCCTATATCTACAACATCTTTGGGTTCCAGTTCTCTGTCATAGGTTAACTCTGATCTGGGGATTAACCCGGTTATAGGTCCAAGATCAACAAAGACACCGAATTTTTCTATACCCTCAACTTTTCCTTCAATGACATTTCCTTCAGAAACCTTGGTGAGGAATTCATCAATCACCTTTTGCTGAAGTTTTTTTCTGGAAAGAACAATATTGGGATTACCCTTTCTTCTATATCTGAGATCGATGATCTCAAATTCCATTTCTTTTCCTTCAACGTCGGCATTTCTATCCAACATTGAATGGCTGGCAGGTAAGAATGCTTGAAGCACACCAAATAACTTAACGACATATCCACCTTTGTTTTTTGCAATAATTGTACCCTTAACGGGGGTTTCGTTTTTATGATAATCCTTTAGATTGTTCAATATTTCCTTCATGACTCTTTTCTTCTCGGAAATTTTAATGTGCCCGTCTTCCTCGTTTATGTAAGTAATTATTCCATCCAATCGATCTCCAGGGTGATATTCGGAAAGATCTTTTACCAGATCCTCCTTTGCAATCATACCTTCACTCTTACCACCACTTTTAACGAGGAGTTCATTGTCATGAACTTCCCATACCTGTACTGTTACCTTTGATCCCTTTTGGGGATCAGCAAGAAACGTCTCACTCCTTTCGATTTCTTCCATTACCTCTTCCATGTTTGTGATTTCCTGACCGTCTTTACCGTCGACCATTGTTGTCAACCTCCTACATTTCGCTTGTTATATAATTTTCAACCGCTTCAACTTGCGTCATCGGAGTGGAAGTTCCACTGGCGATTACACAGGTCTCGGATTGAAATATGTTTCTCTTAATTTCCTCAAGGTCACTTAGAGAATGGACCAAGTGGGAATTGATGTTGCGAGCTTTAGCTATATCGTACAAT
The DNA here is from genome assembly GCA_030445775.1 of Thermotogaceae bacterium. Lineage (GTDB taxonomy): Bacteria > Thermotogota > Thermotogae > MWEM01 > MWEM01 > JASUTC01. Next base: position 15,847 of record JASUTC010000015.1, read on the forward strand.
TTCCTCGTGTTGGAACTCTTAACACCACCAACCACTATAACACAATCGTTATGAGAAGCAAGACTTTTAATTTCAACTTCTCTATGTATGGTAGCATCACAAATCGTATTATACACTATTAGGTGCTGAAACTGTTTAAGCTGTGTCGTTAGATACGCTGAAAACTCACTAAATTCTTTCAAAGGTTTTGTTGTTTGGGCACACAACGCTATATTCGTTTGATTCAACCTATGATTTTCATTTATATTTCTTTTTAAATCGTCTAAATCATTTAGGATCAAAGCATCTTTAACGATCCCTTTCAAAGCCATCATTTCGGGATGCTTTGATTGACCCAATACGATCAATTGATAGGATGATTGTGAACATTTTTGACAGATATCAAAGCTCTTCTTGACAATGGGACAAGTGCCATCAACGAGCTCGTTTCCCCTTATTCGCAACTCTTGCATCAATTCAGGTGAAGCTCCGTGAGCCTGGATCATTACCGTACTGTTTTCCGGTAAATCCGGTAAATCGATGGCTTTTAGACCCTTTTTGGATAAATCATCCATCACAACTGCATTATGAACCAAATCCCCGGTGACATACAACGGTTGTGTTTTTTTCAAAACATCTTCCGATAATGCAATCGCCCGGTCTACGCCCGAACAAAAACCTATATGTTCAGCCCTCTTTATAATAACCTGAATCACCCTTTTTTTTCAGTATCAACGATGAAATTTCCTCAACTACCTCATGGAAAGATAATGAAGTTGTGTCCAATAATATGGCATTTTCTGCAGGTTTTAAAGGTGCAAGACTCCTATTGCTATCCTGTTGATCTCTACGTTCGATTTCCTTAATAACCTCTTTTAGTTCAATTTGTTCGCCATTTTCTTGCCATTCTTTTAACCTTCTCTTTGCCCTTTCCCTTGGCGTTGCCGTTAAATAAACTTTTAAATCGGCATCGGGCAATACAACGCTTCCTATATCTCTTCCTTCCATGATAACATTATGTCCTCTAATCATGTCTCTGATGCTTGCCGTAACAAAATCCCGTACTGTTTTTTTGGTTGAAATATCTGAAGTAAAACGACTCACATCAGGTGTCCTGATTTCTTCTCCCAACTTTTTTCCGTTCAGGTACAAGGAACCTTTTAAATACTCCAGCTGAATGAGCGAGGATAGATCTGCTTGTTCTATCCTCTGGATATCCTTGATTCCTTTTGATAAAAAATAAAAGGCTACCGCACGATAGCAGGCTCCGCTGTCGAAGTGAATAAAATTAAATCTTTCACTTAAAGCCCGTGCTACAGAACTTTTACCTGATCCGGCTGGTCCATCTATCGCTACAGCAAAGCTGTTCTTCATTTCTCAGCTTCTTCTATTGTATCATATATGTTAAAAATATTATCCAAACGGGTCATTTCAAATATCCTCTTGATGTTTTTCCTCAAACCAACAATTTTTAACTCTTTCTGATAATTTCTAACCTCTCTTAAAATCGAAACCAATGTTCCTAAACCGGCACTGTCTATGTAGGGAACTTCTTGGAAATCCATAATGAGATTCTTAAAATCCCCCTTGATAAAGCCTTCCATCTCCTCTTTCATCTTTGGAGAATGATATGCATCGATGTCCCCGCTAATCTTAACGATGATATTTTCATTTCCGGATTTCTGAGACTCAAATTTTAAATCGTTCATAAAGTCATCCTCCTTAAATTTTATTCACGACTTTTTCGCTTTTCTTACATTCAAGATTCAGCTTGTGCAGTTGAACTTCATCCACTGGCGAAGGTGCTGATGTCATTAAACAAGTCCCACTGGTAGTCTTGGGAAAGGCTATCACATCTCTGATATTGTCTTCCCCAAGCATCAATGACACCATTCTGTCAAGTCCAAGAGCGCATCCTCCGTGTGGAGGCACTCCATATTTAAAGGCTTCAAGTAGAAAGCCAAATTTTTCCTTTTGAGATGCTCTGTCAATCTTCAACAAATCGAATACACGTTCTTGAATCTTTGGATCGTGTATTCTCATACTGCCGCCTCCCAATTCCCAGCCGTTTAAAACCACATCATAAGCGTAGGCTTTAATCTTTGAGGGATCATCATCGCCAAACTTGTCCAGGTCTTCAAGCACCGGCATTGTAAAGGGGTGATGTTGTGCAACATATCTATCCTCTTCTTCTGAGTATTCGAACATGGGGAAACGCGTCACCCATAGCAGTTTGTATTCGTGAGAGTTACGCAAATTCTCTCGCTTGGCTATTTCCAGCCGCAAAGCACCGAGAGAAACATTTACAGTATCCCTTTGCCCTGCAACGATCAAAACAAAATCATCATCTTTTAATTCAAGTGTCTCAGTTATCTTATCCAAAACTCCGGGTTCTACAGCCTTTGCAAAGGAAGCCTTTAGATTCCCGTCCATCAGTTTGATGTTCATGAGCCCTTTTGCTCCGTAATGTTTGGCGTGGTCTTCAAGCTCTTTGAGCATTTTTCTACTGTATTTGGCCGCGGCGTTCTCAACCTTGATACCTTTTACAACGCCTCCGTTCTCTAAAATATCACTGATAATCTGAAAACCGGTTCCCTCAAAACACTTGGAGATATCCGTCAATTCCAGTCCGAACCTGAGATCCGGTTTATCGCTTCCAAAACGGTCCATGGCCTCTTCGTATGAAATCCTTTGAAGGGGTAAAGGTACATCCACATCCAACGTATCTTTAAAGACCTTGGCCAGCATTCTTTCTGTACAATCGATGACATCTTCTTCATCTACAAAAGACATCTCATAATCGATTTGTGTAAATTCCGGTTGCCTGTCTGCCCTCAAGTCCTCATCTCTAAAGCACTTTACAATTTGATAATATTTATCGTATCCCGATACCATTAGCAATTGCTTAAACAACTGAGGAGATTGAGGAAGTGCGTAAAAGTTGCCCGGTTTAAGTCTTGCGGGAACAAGGTAGTCTCTGGCCCCTTCAGGAGTGCTTTTGGTAAGCACCGGTGTCTCGATATCGAGAAATCCCTCTTCATTGAAAAAAGAGCGAATGGATTGAACGATTTTATGCCGCATGATGATGTTTTTCTGCATTCGTTTTGTCCGAAGATCAAGATACCTGTATTTTAATCGCATTTCCTCGGACGTATCGGATTCAATATTGGTGTAAATCGGGGGTGTATCGGCTGAAGAAAGGATCTCCAATTCCAGAACATCCACTTCTATCTCTCCGGTTTTTTGATTTTTGTTAATCGCATCATCCGGTCTGGATCGCACGACTCCTTTTACAGTAATGACATCTTCTCCGCCCAGGTTCTTGGCCTGTTCGATTAATTTTTCTTTCTCGGGATCAAAAACGATCTGTGTCGTTCCATATCTGTCCCGTAACGTTGTAAAGATGATCCCGCCCAAATCACGTCTGTGGTCTACCCAACCGGCAAGAACCACTTCTTGTCCAGAATGACCGGCATTCAGATCCCCACATGTGTGCGTCTTTTTCAGCATCTGTTAAATCCCCCTCGTTAACCCTTTAATTGGCTAATCTTTTTTACAGCAAGTTCGACCGAATCAATAATCTTTGTATACCCCGTACACCTGCATAAGTTTCCCTCTAAGGCCTTTTTAATCTCTTCTTCATTCGGATTGGGAATCTTATCCAGTAACGCTTTACTGGATAAAACAAAACCCGGCGTACAAAAACCACATTGCACACCACCGGCCTCAACAAAGGCTTCCTGGATTGGATGCATTTTCTCGGGTGTTCCCAATCCTTCAGAGGTTACAATATCCTTGTTATCCAGTTCTCCTGCATATAAAAGACACGAACAAACAGCATTCCCATTTAGTATGATGGTACAAGCACCACACTCGCCTTCAGAACAACCCTCTTTCACACTTTTCATTTTCATGACATCCCTTAAAAAATCAAGCGCTCTCATGGCAGGGTCCACATCCATTTTGTAATCCTTACCGTTCAATGTAAATGTAATAATCATTGTTTACTCCTGTCTTTTATCCCCCTCCCTTAAGGAGGGGGTATTAAATTATCCTTCCGATTCTACCATTTTTTTGTATTCTTCCAAACTCATTAAACCATCTACTTCAGATTCATCTGAGAGTTTGATCTTGCAAATCCAGCCTTCACCTTCAGCGGATTCGTTGATGGTTTCGGGTCTGTCTTCTAAGGAATTGTTGATTTCCACTACTTCTCCTGATACGGGTGTATACACATCGTTGGCACTTTTAACCGATTCGATGGAACACAGTGTGTCTCCTTTTTTCAGCGTATCTCCCTCTCCGGGAAGATCAACGTAAACAATGTCACCCAGTTGCTCTTGAGCGTGTTCACTGATTCCAACTGTGGCAATTCCCTCTGTTGCTTCAATCCATTCATGTGATTTGGTATACTTTTTCATGTCCTTCCCTCCGTTTTACATTTATCATTGTTTCCATTTTTTTTTTGAATGCTTATCAGGGTTGACGCTCCCAACGTAAAATGGCTTCTTAACAACCTTTGCCTTTAATCTCTTGTTTTCTCTTATTTCTATTTCAACTTCTTTCCCCAATTTATAGCCTTTTGAAGGAACATACCCCAATGCAACTATCTTATTGAGAGTTGTAGATTTATTCCCTGTAGTAACAAAACCAATTTCCTGATCTCCGTTAAAGATTTTGTTTCCGGTTCTTGGGATACCACCTTTTTCAGTTACTTCAAAAGCCTTCAAACGCCTTTCCAATCCCTTTTCTTCTTGTTGTTCCAGAGCGGTTTTGCCAATAAAGTCCATTGTAAAATCAACTGTCCATTTCAACCCGGCTTCGAGAGGAGTCGTTTCATTCGTGATCTCATTGCCATAAAGCATATAACAGGCTTCAAAACGCAACAAATCCCTTGCACCCAACCCTGCAGGTTTAGCACCTATTTCGATTAATTTCCTCCACAACGGAATAACCGCTTCAGTGGAAGTGTAAAATTCAAAACCATCTTCACCGGTATAACCTGTTCTCGAAATCAGACAGTCGATACCATTAAAAGGACCTTCTTTAAATGAATAAAATGGGATCTGATCCAATCTGACTCCCGAATACTCTTGAAGCTTCTCTTCCACATTGGGGCCTTGAACGGCCAGTTGTGCATACTGGTCTGATTTGTTTAACACTTCCACATCAAAGGATTCTGTATTTTGTTTAATCCAGTTAAAATCCTTTTCCACATTGGAAGCATTGACAACCATCAATATTTCTTCAGAGGTTTTTTTATACACCAGCAAATCATCTACGATACCGCCATCTTCATAACACATGGGGCTATAGCATATCTCTCCGTATTTCAGTTTTGAAACGTTGTTTGTCACAAGACATTCTGCAGCTTTCAAGGCATCTCTGCCACGCAAAAAGATTTCTCCCATGTGAGAAACATCGAAAACCCCCATGTCCTCTCTCACGGCTTTAGCTTCTTTAATAATCCCGTTAGCGTATTGCACGGGTAATTCCCAACCGTGAAACTCTACCAATTTACCTCCGCATCTCACATGTTCATTGTACAAAGGTGTTCTCTTTAAGTCCGCCAATCGTTATTCCTCCCCCGTTTCTTTATTTAATCAGTCTTTTTTTTCTCTTCGTCTTCTTCATAACCTGATTGAGCATCTTCATCCAGATGACTTTCTATGATCTCTTGTGCCCTGTCATAACAAGATTCAGGAACGAGAATCTCCATAGGGACTACACCACCTTGGCCCATAATGATGGGTTCTCCATATGGCACCGCCAAACCCTTTAACACACAGGGAATATCCTCGCTGTCAAGAGATGATTTGATGATCTCTGCGGTAACCTCATCGGGAGCGGTTGTCACAGCAAACCATTTTTCGGATGAGGCCTGTATGATCTGCTTGTTTTCTTCCAATATGGCTTTGGCCTTGTCAAAATCTTCGGGATCCACAAACACTTCTGTGGGTGTGAGTTTTCTCTCTTCATAGGAAATATCGTTTTCCTTCAGAAGATCCATTAAAGTTCTCGCCTCTTGCCTGTATTTGTACAACTTTAACAATTTCATGGTACCACCTCCCAGTGTTATTTGATTATATCACAAACACCAAACCGCAAAAAAGCATGCCGATTTGTTAACAGTTTTTAAGTATCATCAAAGAACATTATCACAAAATCTCTATAATAGAACAACTGAAATATCGCCGGTAAAATCAATCTCTGCAAAGGACAATTTAACGAGTTCTAAAACAGCCAAGAATGAAACGATTAAATCAATTTTGTCCTTTGCCGTAGAAAACAGTTGTGCAATGTATATACGCTTATCATTTGTTAAACGTTCCTTTAAGTACTTGATCCTTTCTGAAATAGAATACTGTTCCCCAGATACCCTATATATTTTTTCTCTTAATTTTAATTCCTCATAAGCCGATTTAAATGCCAAAAACAATTTATCCGGCAGTTCTTCCACGGTTCGTTTCCTGGTGTGCCCGTCTTTTTTAACCTTGACCCTGTAAAGTTTTCCCGCATTTTTCTGCTTTTCCTCTAAAAGAGAGACAACATGTTTAACCCTTTCATATTCTTCAATTTGTTGTACCAGCTTTTCTTTAGCTTCTTTGACTTCCTGTTGAGCGTTTTCGTCATCGGTCAACATCGCTTTGGATTTTAAAACCATTAATGTGGAGGCCATTACCATGAATTCAGAAGCAACACTTACATCAAGCCGCTGCATCTTCCTTACATAGTCGATGAACTCATCGGCTATCTTCGAAATTTGAATATCTCGTATATCTTTCTCTTCCTTTTTTACCAAAAACAAAAGCAGATCTAACGAACCTTCAAATTCAGGAAGGGTAAAGGTCAGTTCCTCTGATATGGTTTGCACCTCCCAATACGATTTTTACCCATGCTCATTTAACGATGGTTCAAACACAATTTTGCACATACTGAAAATGATCAAAATAGCAGGTTCATGGCATTTCTGACCTCATGCATGGTGCTTTTTGCAATCTCCCGGGCCCGTTTATTGCCACTGTAAATCACATCATCCACATAACCTTCCCTGGCATCAATCTCAACCAAGTTTTCCCAAACGGGTGTTAATGTCTTTTCCATGTTCTGCAGCAGCAGCTTTTTACATTGAACACAACCGATCTCAGCCTTTGTACAACCATTAAAAACCCATTTTTTATCTTCTTCTGTGATTCTGAATGCCTTGTGATAAGACCACACCGGGCAGATCTCAGGATTGCCGGGATCGGATTTTCTCTTTCTGGCCGGATCGGTGATCATGGGCATGATGGCCTTTTTCAATTCTTCAGGAGTGGACTCGATGTTGATGATATTGCCGTAACTCTTTGACATTTTTCTGCCATCGGTACCCGGTAGTTTGGGGGTATGTGAGAGTTTCGACTCCGGTTCAGGAAAGACTTCACAATTGTATGTATAATTAAATTTTCTTGCCACTTCACGGGTTAATTCCACATGACTTAATTGGTCTTCTCCCACAGGTACGGCCTCTCCCTTGTATATCAGGATATCAGCAGCCTGTAATACCGGATAAGTCAAAAACCCGGCATTTGCCAAAGATTGATTGCCTTCCATCTGTTGTTTTTGTTCTTTATAAGTGGGAACTCGCTCAAGTCTGGACACCGATGTCAGCATAGAAAACAACAACTGTAATTCAGCATGTTCTTTAATAGCTGATTGAACGAATAACACAGATTTTTCCGGATCCAATCCTGCAGCCATAAACATTCTGATCAATTCTTTGGAATACTCTGCCAGATTCTGAGTCTCATCGTATCCGGTGGTTAATGCATGCCAGTCGGCAACAAAGTAAAAGGTCTCAAATCCTTCGTTTTGAAGCCTTACCCAATTCTCCAATATGCCCACATAATGACCAATATGCAGTTTACCCGTAGGTCTGCTGCCACTTACTATTCTCAAAATGAAACACCCCCAAAAACTTTTTATAATAAAGTGTCTATCGTTACCATTTTACCACAAAAAGCACCTTTCTTGTGGTATAATCCTCGTGTGTTTTATTGAATGAAACACAAATAAGATTAGAGTCGGAGGTGCTTTATTATGAAAGAATTTATTCCGGCAGACTTTGAAAAAAAATGGCAAGAGGTCTGGGAAAAAAAGGAGATTTACAAATGCAGCAACGAATCGGACAAACCCAACTATTACGCTTTGGTGATGTTCCCTTACCCCTCCGGTACCTTGCATGTTGGACATGTTAAGAATTACGTTATCGGAGATGTTATAGCAAGGTATAAGCGTTTGAAGGGGTTCAATGTTTTGCATCCCATGGGGTTCGATGCCTTTGGTTTGCCTGCTGAAAACGCTGCCATTGAAAAGAGTGTACCTCCTGAAAAATGGACGCATAAAAATATAGATATCATCGTATCACAATTAAAAATGCTGTCAATCAGCTATGATTGGTCCAGAAGAATTCAAACCTGTACTCCTGATTATTATAAATGGACACAGTATCTCTTTTTAAAATTTTACGAAAAGGGATTGGCCTACAAAAAAGAAGCGGCTGTCAACTGGTGCCCCAAATGCAACACCGTTCTCGCCAATGAACAAGTAGTGGATGGTGATTGCGAAAGATGTGGCACCCAAGTTGAACTCAAACAGCTGGAACAATGGTTCTTCAAGATCACGGATTATGCCGAAAGACTCCTTACCGATCTGGATAAATTAGACGAATGGCCTGAACATGTGAAAACCATGCAAAGAAATTGGATCGGAAAAAGTAAAGGGGCTCAGGTAGGATTTGAAATAGCGGGCAAAGACATGAAGATCGATGTCTACACCACACGACCCGATACACTTTGGGGCGTCACCTTTATGGCACTGGCACCGGAATCCCCCCTGCTTGACGAATTAACACATCCGGAGAAGGTTGATGAAGTCAAACAGTTCAAAGAAAAGGTTACCAAAGAAGACCGATTCCTGAGAACCTCTGAAGAATATGAAAAAGAAGGCGTGTTTTTGGGAACCTATGCTATAAACCCTGTAAATGGGGAAAAGATTCCTATTTACGTGGCAAATTATATCCTTATGGAATACGGAACTGGAGCAATCATGGCCGTTCCCGCTCATGATACAAGAGACTTTGAATTTGCAAAAAAATACAACATCCCCATCAGGGTGGTCATCGATAACGAAGACGAAAGCCTGTTGGGGCAAGAACTGAAAGCCCCTTACATCCAACCTGGAGTGATGGTTAACTCCGGACCGTTTTCCGGCATGAAGAGTGCCCAAGCCCTTCCAAAGGTTATCGAATGGGTAAAAGACAATGGCATGGGAGAAGGATCCACACAATATAAACTTCGCGATTGGCTCATTTCCAGACAACGTTATTGGGGCGCACCGATTCCCATTGTCTACTGTGAAAAATGCGGGATGGTCCCTGTCAATGAAGAAGACCTTCCGGTAAAATTGCCGTTGGATGTTAAATTTGATCCTTCGGGAAAATCACCCTTGACATCGGATGAGCGCTTTCTCAATACCACCTGTCCCAAATGTTCCGGACCGGCTCGAAGAGAAGTGGATACCATGGACACCTTTGTGGACAGTTCCTGGTACTATCTGAGATTCATCAATCCGAGAATGGAAGACAAGCCATTTTCCACTGAAGATGTGAACAAATGGCTCCCCGTTAATCAATATATCGGGGGTGTGGAACACGCCATCCTCCATCTGCTCTATTCCCGATTTGTGACAAAAGTCCTTTACGATCTTGACATGGTTGGATTCGAAGAACCCTTTAAAAACCTGTTCACACAGGGGATGATTTATAAAGACGGCCATAAGATGTCCAAATCTAAAGGCAACGTGGTATCGCCTGAAAAGATGATTGCCGATTACGGAGCGGATACCCTGAGAATGTACACCCTGTTCATGGGACCACCTGAAAAGGATACCGAGTGGAATGATAAGGGAATCGAAGGGGTTTATCGGTTCCTGAAAAGGGTATGGTCTTCCGCTATGACCATTATTCCTCATTTGGAAGATTCAACAGAAGGCGGTATTTTGGCAAAGCCCGAAAAAGACCTGAGAAGAAAACTGCATCAGATGATCGAAAAGATCACCAAAGACATCGAACTGGATTTCCATTTCAACACCGCCATCAGCGGAATGATGGAGCTGACCAACGAGCTTCATGATTACACAACAAACATTGCACGGGAAAAATGGAACAAGCCCCTTTTAAGAGAAGTGCTTGAAAAGCTACTAATATTAATCTCACCATTCGCCCCGCATATGGCGGAAGAACTCTGGCATGAACTGGGTAATGAAACGCTCATCGTGGAACAGACATGGCCGGAAGTTGACAGAGCAGCGCTAAAAGTGGATGAAGTTCAAATTGTCGTGCAAGTCAACGGCAAAATCCGTGATAAATTTATGATATCAGCCGGTCTTTCAAAAGAAGAAACGGAAAAGGTCGCTTTTGAAAGAGAAAGAATCGCGGATTTAACGAAAGATAAAACTATAAAGAAAGTTATTGTCGTTCCAAATAAAATTGTGAATATTGTTGCCGTGTAGCCCATTTACTTATAATCATTAAAAAAGGGCCGCAAATTGGCCCTTTTTTTTATTCAATTTTATCTAAAATCTTTCTGATATCCGCTTGTATAGCCTCGGCCTTTTTATCTGATTCAACTTTAGTAGCACCATTTGTATACACATAAACCTTGATCTTGGGTTCTGTTCCGGAGGGTCTCACAGCAAACCAGGAGCCGTCATCCAATGTGTATTTCAAGGCGTTGGTCTTTCCCACATCAATCTTATCCTGAGTTAAAAAGTCAATTACATCCACAACCTGTTTCCCGGCAACCTCTTTTGGGGGATTCTCTCTGACATGGACCATCATCCGTTTGATCCTTTCCTTTCCTTCTATTCCCTCCAATACAAGTGAAAATGGTCCCTCGGATGTGTAACCCACTTCCTGGTAAATGTCTTCAAGGACATCCAACAGGCTCTTGCCTTTTGTTTGATAATAACCGGCAGCTTCAGCCAGTAACATAGAAGAAATAACCGCATCCTTGTCTCGGACAAATGTCCCGTATACATACCCGATGCTCTCTTCATAACCAAAAAGAAAGCTGTATTCTCCGGACTTTTCAAATTCATTTTCCTTCCCGCAGATATTTTTAAACCCTGTCAAGGCTTCCACCGTTTTAACGTTGTATTGCTTGGCGATTTTCTCACCCAAATCTCCAGTCACGATGGACTTGACGATCACACCATTCTCGGGGATTTGTCCCTTTTCGTCCAAAGCCTCCAAGATATATTTTATCAAAATCGCTCCGGTTTGGTTACCGTTGAGAGAGACGTATTCGCTTCCGTTATAAACCATAACTGCCAGACGATCGCAGTCGGGATCAGTGGCGATGAGAATATCGGCATTTACTTTTTTACCAAGTAAAATAGAGTATTCAAAGGCTCTGACATCCTCGGGGTTTGGGTAATCAATGGTAGGAAAATTCGGATCGGGATTTTCCTGTTCTTGAACCACATGAACATTTTCAAACCCCCTTTCCCTCAAAACTCTTCTAACCGGAATATTTCCTGTCCCGTTCAGGGGCGTGTAAACGATGACGATATCTTTATTGACCTCTTCATCCCTCAGGCTAAGGGATTTGACTCTGCCTATATATTCATTGTCTATACCTTTGCCTATATAAATCAACAATTCATTGTCTATTGCCTTTCGCTCATCCATAACGGTAATGTCTGAGAAGTTCTTAATATCCTTTATCTTTTCCTGTATGGGAAAGGCAATATCATCAAGAATCTGAGACCCCTCTTCCCAATACACCTTGTAACCGTTGTAATCCTTGGGATTATGACTGGCCGTTACCATGATTCCGGATATACAGTTCAAGTACCTCACGGCAAAAGAAAGTTCCGGCGTAGGCTTGAGAGAATCAAACAAATAGGCTTTAATGCCATTTTGTGCCAGTACGAGAGCTGCAGTTTTTGCAAAAACATCCGAAAAATGTCTGTTATCATGGGCAATAGCAACCCCCCGTTGCATCTCTTCTTTTCCATGATCTTTAATGACTTCAGCCAATCCTTGCGTTGCACGCATGATGATGTATTTGTTCATGCGATTGGTTCCCGCACCTATTTTTCCACGCAAACCGGCAGTTCCGAAATTCAGTTCCGAGTAAAACCGATCTTTAATTTCTTCTTCATTTCCTTTGATTGCCTCAAGCTCTTTCGTTGTTGATTCATCAAAAAAATCGTTTTCAAGCCATTCTTTGTATTTCTCCATATAATTTGACATTAAATACCCTCCTCATAAATTTTTGATCTCTTTTATTATTATAAATGAATGAAATCACCATTTTCATTAGAGCTTTTTTATAGTAATGCCCTAGCTTCATAATTATACCATTTTAACTCAGTTTCACTTTAACTGTCTCTCATTTATCACTTGTTTTTTCTTCATTTTTTGATGCAATTTATTTCACAGTTCAAATTATTCTTTCTTTGAAGAACAATCAAATGTCATTCCTAAATAAAAAAATAATGGTTGTCTCCCTTCATAAAACAACTGGAAAGGTGTAGTGTGATATACTAATAAAAGGTGAAGACAAGATCATGAAAGCCACTAATATTGCGTTTCTCATAAGTTCAGGGGGTAGAACAATGCGGATCAAAGAACATCCTATTTTGGAATTTGAAAGAGGTAAAAAGATCCAATTTACTTTTAATGGAAATGTGATTGAAGCCTATGAAGGTGAAACCATAGCAGCGGCCCTTCACGCTGCGGGCATTTGGCATTACAACAACAGCGATGTTTTGAAAAGGCCCAGAGGACTTTTTTGTGCCATCGGTCACTGTTCCTCCTGTTTGATGACAGTGGATGGTGTCCCCAACACCAGAATTTGCGTCACAGATGCGGTAGATGGCATGGTCGTTAAATCCGAAAACCGGGGGGATGCCAAATGATCCTTGAATACGATGCAGCAATCATTGGAGGCGGCCCGGCAGGTATATGCGCTGCCATTGCAGCCGGTAAAAATGGTTTGAAGACATTGCTCATAGAAGAAAGGGATTTTCTTGGCGGACAGCTGATTAAGCAAACCCATCGTTTTTTCGGTTCTGAAGAAGAGCACGCGGGAACCAGGGGAATTCATATCGCCGATGATTTAAAAGCGGAGTTGGTGGGCTTGTCCAATATCGATGTGATGACTTCCACAACTGCCCTTGGCTACTACGAAGACGGTATCCTTACAGCATTACACGATGAAAAGATGGTCAAAATAAAACCCAAATCCATGGTCCTTGCCACAGGAGCCTTTGAACGATTCCTGCCTTTTGAGAATAACGACTTACCCGGTATCTTCGGGGCGGGGGCTGTACAAACGTTGATGAACATATACGGTATCAAGCCGGCGGATAAGGTCTTGATGATCGGTTCGGGAAACATCGGCCTCATCGTTTCCTATCAGCTGATCCAGGCGGGTGTCCAGGTCATTGGGGTGGTGGAAGCCGCCTCCAAAATCGGCGGATATCTGGTGCACGCCTCCAAACTGAGAAGACTGGGTGTGCCCATTATGACCCGACACACCATTAAAAAGGCCATCGGTACGGATAAAGTCCAAGGAGCCCTTTTATGCCAATTAGACGAAAACTGGCAGGAGATTGAAGGCTCTCAAAAACAGGTGGCTTGCGATGCCATTTGTCTGGCAGTTGGGCTGACCCCTTTGGCGGACATCCTGTCCCAGATGGGTTGTGAAACCACATTTATCGGAGAGTTGGGCGGAATCGTCCCCAAAAGAACGGCCGATTTGGAAACGACCAAACCGGGGGTGTTTGTTGCCGGAGATTTGGCGGGAATCGAAGAAGCCAGTGCCGCCATGCTGGAAGGAGAACTGGCCGGATTGAACGCCGTTAAATTTGTGACCGGTGATGAACGGGTCAACGAGAGAATTCACCACCTGAAAGGAGAACTGCACGGACTCCGTGCCGGTCCGGTGGGTGAAAAGATTCGATACGGCCTGGCACAACTGTTTGAAGACTCGGTCATCACTTCGGAGAAGATCGACAGCCATGAACACGATATCACACAGTTAGCCCATACCGGTATTCCGGCTTGGGAAAACATCGACGAGAAGATGCCGGATGAACAAAGAATGATCAAACCTTACGCTGTGATTGAGTGTTTTCAGGAGATACCCTGTAATCCCTGTGTCTTCAGTTGCCCATTTGACGCGATTTATATTCCCAAGGAAGACATTAACCTTTCACCGGTCGTTAATTTTGACAAATGTACAGGATGTTTGTCGTGCATATCCGGATGTCCCGGATTGGCCATCTTCGTTGAACAGCGTAATCCGGAACAAGGAAAGGGAACCGTTTCCATTCCCTTCGAGATGTTGAACAGACCCCAAAAAGGCGATGTGGTTGACCTTTTGGCCAGAGATGGGCATAAATTAGGAACCGGTATTGTCACAAGAATCCTTTACGGACAAAAGCAGGATAAAACAGCAGTGATCACCGTTGAAACAGACATAGAGTTGGTGAACAAGGTACGAAATATACAGCTACAAGGAACTGACAAAAAGGGGGTGATGTAGATGAGAGAAGACGATATCATCATCTGCCGCTGTGAAGATGTCACGCTGGGAACCATCAGAGAATTGATCCGCCAGGGATACACCACCCTGGAAGAAATCAAGCGGATTGCCCGCTGCGGAATGGGACCCTGTCAGGGAAAGACCTGCACACCCTTAATCGCCAGAGAAATTGCGGCCATCACCGGGAAAGACATACATGAAATCATGAAACAGAATCACCGACCCCCATTCGGCGGGATAACCTTTGAAGAGATTGTGAGTGGTAGAGATGAAGAATAAAGCGGACATCGTCATCATCGGGGGAGGCATCATCGGTTGTGCGGTCGCCTTCAACCTGGCCAAAAAGGGCATGAAAGACATCGTTGTATTGGAAAAGGAATTTCTCGCTTCCGGTGCCACCGGAAGATGTGGTGCCGGGGTCCGTCAGCAGTGGGGAACCAGGCAAAACTGTCTGCTGGCAAAGGAAAGCATGACCATTCTGGAGAACATCTCGGATTATCTGGAAGAAAAAGTGGACATTGAGTTGAAACAAAAGGGCTATTTGTTGCTGTCCTTCTCCGAAAAAGAGACGAAGCAGTTTGCCAAAAACTTGGAAGTACAGCACTCGCTGAACATTCCCTCAATGGCATTAACCCCACACCAGGCCCAAGAAATCGTTCCCATTTTGAACACTGAAAAAATACACAGCGCTGCCTTTTGCCCCACCGACGGACATGCCAACCCCTTTTTAACCACTGAGGCCTATGCCAAGGCAGCGAAAAAAAGAGGGGTGGAAATCTGTACCTTCACGCAGGCGACAGCCATCAAAATAGAAAACGGAAAGATCAAAGGCGTGCAAACGGATAAAGGCTTTATTGAAACGGAACGAGTTCTCAACGCAGCGGGGGGATGGGCATACGAAATAGGAGAGATGGCCGGCTTGAAACTACCGGTTTTCTCCGAAAGACATGAAATCCTGGTCACTGAAAAGGTGCCCCCCATGCTGGATCCCATGGTTATGTCATTCTCGTTTAACATCTACTGCCAGCAAACCCCAAACGGCAGTTTTGTCATGGGACACGGTCCGAAAAACGAAAAACCCGGACATAATGTGAACAGCACCTGGCAGTTTCTGGAGGCGATGGCACAAAAGGTCACCTATTTACTCCCGGCCATCAAAAAAGTCCGAGTGGTTCGCCAATGGGCTGGCTCGTACAACATATCACCGGACAGACAACCCATTATTTGCGAATCCGAACAACTGCCCGGTTACTACATGGCTGTAGGCTTTTCCGGACACGGCTTCATGCTGGGGCCTTCCATCGGCGTGTATCTGTCCGAACTGATTACGGGAGAGACCCCTTCATACGATGTGACACTTGATCTGGGGCGTTTTGCCCGCAACGAGATTATTGCAGAACCTTCGGTGGTTTAAGAGAACGGGGCTGGGGGCTGGGGTTTAGAGTTTGGAAAAAATCACAATCCCAATTGCGGGAGGACACAAGTTTTTTGCAGCCGAATCATATAATTTTTTAAGGAGGTTTTAAAATGAATGGATTTTTCTTTCTGGAAAGGCCCAAAAATGAACCTGTATTGGAATACAGGCCTGGCAGTCCTGAAAAGAAGGAACTCAAGGCAAAAATCGATGAACTCAAGGCAAAGAAAATAGACATTCCCCTGATTATCGGTGGTAAGGAAATTCGAACGGGTAATTTAGGTAAATGTGTGATGCCTCATGATCATGGCCATGTGTTGGCTGAATATCACAAGGCAGGAGAAAAGGAAATAAAAATGGCCATTGATGCAGCATTAAAAGCCAAAGAGACCTGGTCAAACTTTTCCTGGGTGGACAGGGTTTCCGTATTCAAAAAGGCGGCAAAGCTCCTTTCAGGTTCATGGAGAAGCACGTTGAATGCAGCAGCAATGCTGGGTCAGAGTAAAACGGTCTTTCAGGCTGAAATTGATGCCGCCTGTGAACTCATTGACTTTTTCAACTTCAACGCCTATTTCCTGACGCAACTGTATCAGGAACAGCCCGAATCCTCAAACGCCATCTGGAACAGAAGCGAATACAGACCACTTGAAGGGTTCGTCTTCGCCGTTACGCCGTTCAACTTCGCCTCAATAGCGGGAAATCTGCCATCAGCCCCGGCTATCG
>JASUTC010000092.1 GCA_030445775.1 Thermotogaceae bacterium
TTTTTGATAGAGAAGCTGCCTTGGAATTGTGGGTCATAGTAGTATTCTTTTATGATTTTTTCCAAGTCAACAAATTTATGGTTGATTGCTTTAAGTCTTTTTGAAAGATCAAAATTCTCATGATTTTCCGCCCACTCTGCCAGCCATTTTGTGACGCCTTTTTCAAAGGAGTCGTGATAGGCTACGATGGTTTTGCAATTGTCAAGATCATCTGCCATTCTATTGGCCAGTTCATTGATACTTTTTTCCATGTCTTTTGGATCTGCCAAATATTCTCTGTGTTCGTAGTCGTCTATGGGTTGATTCTTGTTTTGTGCAATATGGAGTGAATATTGAAAGGGGAGTCTTTCATATGGTTTTGTATCTTGGATAATGGGTAGTGGCGGAGAAACGGTTTCAAAGTCGAAGTAAGCGATGGGATATTGCCATTCTTGGAATTCTTTAACGATAGCTTCCCGATCGCTGTAAATCGATTGATCAATGATGCATTCAACGACTCTTTTTTGGGTGTCATTGAGTTTCTCGTCCACCATATCTTGGGCGGTGCGTCTTCCGGCTTCCAGGTGTTTTGCCGTTTGCAGGCCTGGAATCTGGTAGATGGTCATGGTGTCGAATTCCGGATAGCACTGGTGATTAAAATCGCAATTTTTACAGTCTTTGATGGGTACAGGAGTAGGCTGGTTTGTGTTTTGAAGAGTAGTTTGAATATAGTTGGCTTTTGAATCGTAAACTGGTACTAACATATCCACGGCTTGCGTGCATTCGATTTTTGAAAAGAGTTTGCTGTCATGATCCCCAAATTGATAGTCTTTTGAGAGAAACCACAACGAGGCCTTTTCTACATTGAATCCCGCTTTTCTTGCCACCCATACGGTATAAGCCAGGTCTTCAACATACTCTCTTCCCTCTGCTTTTGACAGGTCTTTTTCTGTTGAGGATTTCACTTCTATGAGATGGTAACTATCACCGGTTTTTCTTAAAATATCCGCTTTTGCAATAAAATCATCGGTTTCAAATGCCGCTTCAAAGAAGTCTCCGTTTTGTGCCTGTTGTATTTCTATCTTTGTTGTGTCAATTGCCGAACGATTGTTGGTCCCTGAAATCAGTTTTCCATTCGGAAACTGATCTCGCGCCTTTTGTCCGATGAGGTTCCCGATGTAAAATCGGTTCTCCTGGGAAAAGGTAAGGGGTGTAGACGTTCCTTTTTGATGATGGGACACCCAGCCAAGGGTTGGGCATATGAGGGTATTTAAAAATTCTCTTTTTGTGATCATAAAAACAACTCCTTTTTTTCTTTTTAAAAAATTGATTAGTGCCTAATAATATGATGTCTGCTTATTTTAATGGTATCATAATATTTTAACATATATTCCGTTAGTTTCAACTTTATTTTGGCTGCATTTTTATTTTCGTCAAATGAAATTAAAGCTGATACTGTTCATTGTAAAAATACATTTCCGCCTGATAAAGCTTTTCGTTAACAATCACTTCTATCCCTTTTCGATAATACAAATAGGGAACACTTTCAAACCTGTCACACAGTTTGAGGGTTCTCTGACTGATGAGATACAATTCGCTTTTGAAAAGAATTGATTTATGTTTTTTTACAAAAAATAATAATAAAGCCTGCCGGATAGGACTATTTTCCCGTTTTCTTCTTTGACAAAGCCATTATCCAAAAAGCGTTTGATAAAGGTGTAAGCGGTGGTTTTTTTGATATGATTATCTTCGGCTTTTTTGATGGTTTTTGTTACGGCGTCTTTTGTTATTTCTTTTCCTCTGTTGTCCAAGAGGATCTCTTGAGTTATGGAAAGAGTATCACGGGGATTTCCATTTGAATATCTGAATATTTCATAATAAGCTTCATTTGGAAGTGCGGTGGGAGATTGTGCCATTCTTTTTAATATCATTTCTCTTACATTTTGTTCAGTTAAGGGGTTCAGAAAAAACATGTTTCTGAAGATGTTTTCCAAATTTCCCCATTCATTCAATCGCATGATGTCTTTTGAGTATTCTCGATAGATGGAAAAGGGTTGAGTTTTTTGTCCTTTTCTGTAGATGCAAGTGTCGCTAATTTAAAAATAAGATCAGAAATAATCATTTCTTTGTTAACTTTCTCAGAAATGGGGATAAAATAGGACTTTATCTTTTCGCTCATGAATTGTTTAAGAAAGGATGTTTTTCCAACACCGGTTTCTCCGCATACCCCATAAACTCCTTGGGGTTGAAAGTCAATGATTTTCTGTAATTTTTTCAACTCGTTGTCCCGATCAATGAAAAACTGACGTTGTTCATATCCCAAAGGTTTATCGTACAATTGATTGATCAATTCTTTTAACAACGTATCGTTCATGTAATCACCCTTGTCTATTATATCATTATTTTCCATTATTTTCAGCTGTGACCTTAGTGAATACTGTGTAATTTCTGAGAATGATGCGGAAAATCATAAGATGGTCAAAGAACATTCACGGGGATCACCCAATTGTTTTGGTCAATTTTTACCAGATCATCATACAGGCAAACAATTCCTCCGGTTCCTTTTTTGATTCCTTTGATGTTATCCAGGACTTTGAAGTGTTTTAAGAATTCCTTTCTGGGTGAGGCGCTTTTTTTGATTTCTATGGGATGGAGGATACCGTTTTGTTCAATTAACAGGTCGATTTCCCTGCCGTCTTTGTCTCTGTAATAGTAAAGGGGTGGGTTAAGCGTTCCCGTGTTGTAATGACTTTTTAGGATTTCAGAGAAAACAAACGTTTCGAAGAAGGCGCCTGCCATGGCTCCGCTTTCAAGGACTGCACTGTTGCTCCATCTTGTGAGATATGCTGCCAGTCCCGTATCCAAAAAATAGATTTTGGGAGTTTTGACTGTTCGCTTGGTGATATTGTTGTAATAGGGCTGAAGGAGATAGATGATGTTGGATGAAATGAGTATAGACAACCATCTTTCAGCAGTGGGAACGGTGACACCTACTTCATTGGCGATTGTTGTCATGTTTAGCATTTGCGACGTTCTTGCTGCAAGGGCTATCATGAACTTAATGAATTTTTGCTCATCTCCGATTTTAGTCAGATCTCTTACATCCCGTTCGATATAGGTTCTCGTGTATGATCCATAATAGATTTTCCAATCCAATTCTTGTGAATACAGGGCGGGCATGCTTCCTTGATGGATAATTTTCCAAACTTGTGAATAGTCAATTTGTTTTGTCTTTTTGTTTCTCTCTATTATGTACGTTTCATCAGTCAGAAACGGCTGTTTGAAATCTATTTCTTGGATTTCCCGGAGTGATAACCCAAGTAGATTGATAATGCCAATTCTTCCTGCAAGGGATTCGCTGACATTTTTCATCATATGAAATTTCTGTGATCCTGTGAGATAAAATTGTCCTTTTTTACCGGTTTCATCCCCAATCATTTTAATGTAGGTCAGCAATTGAGGGGCATATTGGATTTCATCAACAATAACCGGGGGGGGTGTGGTTTTAAAGAAGGCACCCGGATCATCTATCGCTGTTTGAAGCATCAACGGATCATCCAGCGTAATGTATTGGATATCTTTTTTCATTTTTCTGAGAGTTGTTGTTTTTCCCACTTGTCTGGCACCTGTTATTAAAACTGAAGTGAACATTTTTTCCATCTTTTTGATTGTTGATTCAACGTTTCTTTTGATGTATTTCATGTCTTCACCGACTAATTTAATATTTGATATTATTATAGACGTTTTTCGTGTGGAAGTCAATTTTACGAAGATTTTAATAGATAGAAAAAAATAAAACCCCGGAGTTTTTGCCAAAGGCAAAATACTCCAAGGTCAATGTTTTTTTTGACCCCACATAGGGGCTACATTTGGGTAATAAAGGATGATAATGACCGGGAACTTAATCTCTATTTAATTTTTCATGGATGCGGGATCGTTTTCTTGGGCGAACCAGTAATCGCGAACCAGTTCCATGTTTTGTCCCTTTTCTTTTCTGACTAAGGAAATATTTTCGATTCTCAGATCGTGTTTGAAAGTGGTTGGCAGTAGATATTCCATGACTTTTCCGATGTTGGACAAATCAATATCCTCGATGGCAAGACTGATATGCGGGATCCATCGTTCGGGTGCGTAGAATTTTTTCAAGCCGTCCGAATGGTCGGAAAACGTTTCGTACAATTCCTTTTGAAATTCCAAGATTTGGATAGAGGGTTTGATTTGGATATACACCGCCGGTCTTTTTCCGGTGAAGATACCAATGCCGTTTGTGCTGAGGACAAATGGAAAGGTTTTCTTTCGAATAAGATTGAGTTTTTCATCCACAAGGTCCTCATTGGATTCTTTTGCGATGACCCAGGTTAAATGGGGGAATGAGGTTGTTTTTATTCTTGAGATTCCGAATAATTGGTGGAAATCGTTCCATACTTTTGTAACCTGCTCTTGGAAGAAGTCCGGTAGCTTTGTGATGATTCCGTTGATATTGATCCCTCCGTTATGATGTCTCTTATGAGATTTTATCATATATGGTTTTATTAAATAAAAACAAATATAAACCTGTTTTGATTTAAATCTGTTATAATCGTTTCATATTCTCGTTTTGGGTACCTACAAATGGACTCAATATTTTTATAACATCGTTTGTTGATTATCAATGTCGTTTATTTAGGAGGTTATTTTGAAAAGAATTCAAATAATGGTCATTGTTATGAGTGTGATTTTCGTATGCATGATTTTTTCGCAGAATATTTCAAAAATCAATGGGATTAAATTCGCAGTTTTTACCGATCTTCATTTAATGGCACTTTCACTGAATCCATCTGGAGAAGCTTTTGAGGCCTATATGGGAGTAGATCGAAAGTTGCTGGATGTTAGTTCAGCGCTTTTGGAAAGGGTGGTGGATGAACTCCTTGAAACCGATGTGGAGTTTGTTCTCGTGCCGGGAGATTTGACAAAAGACGGGGAGTTGGTTTCTCATGTTGAAATGGCTGCCCAATTAAAGCGTTTAACGGATGATGGGCGTCAGGTTTTTGTGATCACAGGTAATCACGATATCAACAACCCCCTTGCAGTTCGATTTGAGGATTCTGATGTTTCACCAGTTGATACGGTTTCTCCAGAGGAATTTAAAGCAATTTATCATCATTGTGGTTACGATGGTGCTGTATCACAGGATAAAAACTCTTTGAGTTATGTGGTTGAGCCTACAGATTGGCTGCGGATTATTGTCATGGATTCATGTGTTTATGAGGATAACATGCTTACAGGATATCCTTATACTGATGGTGTGTTTAGCGAAGCGACGTTAGATTGGATATTGAAAAACGTTCAAGAGGGTCGTGAGAAGGGGCAGATCGTAATTGGAATGATGCATCACTCCATCATTCCCCATTTCAGTTTGCAGGAACTGTATTTTAACGTTTATATATTGGATGATTGGCAAAAAGCAGCAAATTTATTTTCCGATAACGGGATGCACTTGATCTTTACCGGGCATTTTCATTCTCAGGATGTTGCAATGTATCAGTCGGTGAACGGGAACACTCTTTACGATGTTCAAACAGGCTCATTAATCACTTATCCCAATCCTTACCGGATTGTGGAGATCAATCGCGAGGGAGTAGTGAACATTAAAAGCTTTTTCATTGAGGCGCTATCGGGTTATGATGATTTTAAGTCTTATTCGCAAAGTTTTGTGAAAGACGGGATTAACGGGTTGTTACCGACGTTGTTAAAGGAAGAGATGACACAACAGGGCTTTCCCGTGGGTATTATTTATTCCATTGATCAGCTGTTAAATCGAGTTTTTGTCAGTCAATCTCTTTCCCGGCATACTGCCGATGTAATGATCGGTTTTTATGCCGGTGATGAGCAGCGTTCAGAAGAAACGGCTCAGGTGATAAAGATGTTGAAACAGAATCTTTTGAATCCGTTTCTTGTTTTGGCTGGAATGGCATTGGATTCGCTTTCGAAGGACGCTCCGCCTCCGGATAATAATTTATTAATTGTGATTGAATAGCGATTTCATATCAATTTTTCGTACCGTACGCCCAGGAATTCTTCCAGGGTGTTGTAGTAATCGTAAAACAGGTGTTTCTTTCTTTGGGAGACGATTTTTTTCAGATATTACACCACGCGGGGGTCTAATTTGTCTTCGGCTACCATTTCATCGATGATTTCAAGGGCTTTCTCCGGGGTCATTTTTGTTCTGTAGGGTCTTTCTTCAATGAGGGCGCTGTAAATATCCGCCACTTGAAGGATTCTTGCGTACAAATTGAGATGATCCATGCTCAAACCGGAGGGATAGCCCGTACCGTCAATCCTTTCATGATGGGCAGAGGCTATTTTTGCGATGGTGGTCAATCCGCTCTTAGATAGTATCTCATAGGTGTCTGTCACGTGAGCTTTCATGGTTTCCCATTCATCTTTTGTTAATGGATCCTTCTTGTGAAGGATGTTTAAGGGTGTTTTTAATTTACCGATATCGTGTAAAAGAGCTGCCAGTTCAATGAATTTGGCATCCGTTTCACTCATCATTTGAAAGGCGATTTCCGTGCTGACTTTTGTTACAATGGTGGAATGATTTCTGGTATAGGGACTTTTGGCATCCAGTAAAAAGGCGATGCCTTTGACAATTTGGATGGATTGGTCCAGATCAAAAGTAGGGCTTCCAAAATTCCAGTGAAGGTCTACATTCATGGCCTCTATTATGCCATCGTCCATCAGTACGGCTTTTACTTCATCTGTGACTTCCCCCAAGGTCCCAACTTCTTCTACGATTTTGGAAATTAAGGCTTTCTTGTCCTGTTTTTCATCCTGCAAGAATTCTCTAGAAATTCGATCGGCCATCTGTATGCTGTTAACGGCTAAAACTAACTGGCGATTTCGTTCGTTCACGCGTTTTAATGAAGTGTGATGGTACACCAGCATCTTTTGATAATCTTCGGAGAAATCAATGCTTTTTAAAAAATACGAGCCAAAGAAGGAGTGTTTGTTTTTCCCATCAAACTCAAGAACAACTTTTTTAAGGTCCGGTTCTTCCACAATAAATGCCGTGGCTTTTTCATAGTCGTTGATCAGGGCAATCATGAGCAGCGTGATGTCGTGAAAGAGTCCTGTAAAGTATATTCGCCAACCTTCATAGGGTAAATTCAAACGTGTTACCA
>JASUTC010000093.1 GCA_030445775.1 Thermotogaceae bacterium
CCGTTTTCAAACTTGGCATCGATCTTTTCAACTTCACAGTCTTCAGGAAGGCTAAACTGTCTCTTAAATGAACCGTATCTTCTTTCAACTATATGGTAGTTTTTACCCTTGTCTTCCTTTTTCTCTTCTTTGACTTCGCTGGATACGGTGAGTACATTGTCTTCTACTTTTACCTTCACATCATCCTTTTTGAATCCGGGTAATTCAAATTCAAAAACATACTCATCGTCGGTTTCATAAACATCCACACTGGGAATCAAGCTTGCTCCCGGTTGTGGTTGTCTTCCTGTCAAAAAGTTGTTGAAAACGGAATCGATATCCCTTTGCATCTCCCTAAAAGTTTTGAAAAAATCATCCCTGTTTCCTCTTCTTTCTATAAGAGCCATAAAGAACACCTCCACTTTAATAATTTTTGGGTTTCATGAAAATTGACGGAAGCGAAGGTTATTTTATTACACCTTTAATATATAAAGTGATATGTAATGGGTCAAGATATTAGAAGAAAGCTAACTTAAACCTTCTTCCATACCTCTTCAATCAGCATCTTCGTCATGGGTAAATCAATATTTTTCTTTTTTAAATCCTGAATATATTTCTTCGTTTCTTCAATAACCATTGGATCCACAGAACTGGTAGAGTGAATGAAATACCCCACTCCGTGCTGGGCTTCAATCAAACCTTCATTTCCCAATTTTTCAAAAGCGCGCATAACGGTGTTAGTATTCACATCAAATACCTTGGACAGTTCTCTGACTGGGGGAAGCTGATCACCGTCTTTCAGGTTCCCCAGCATGACTTCTTTTTTGATCATGTTCATGATCTGAATATAAACGGGCAACCCCTTGTGTTTATCCACACTGGTCAGCATATCATCACCCCTTTCTCATACTTGATCATATGATTCTCTTCTGAAACGGGATAAACTCCTTTTTCCCCTGAAGATAGCCTAAGACGATTTCCTTGAAGTTAGGATAGCGACCCACATCTTCATTGGTTCGAATAAGAGTTTCGTTCTCAATGATGCCCACCACTTCCCCGGCAGGGATTTTCTCGCCACTGTTGATGATTCGATGCTTTTCCTTTGAACGGTCAATAGTGTCTGCATAGAGGATCTCGCCTTCTTTGATAATGGCAAAAGAAGTGGCCACCTCTTCCAACTCATAGATCTCGTGAGAAGAAATCACAATCGTCTTGTTTTCCTGGTCTTCAATGTAGTTTTTGATCACCTTCAAAATCTCAGAGCGAATCACCGGATCAAGGTTTTGGGTAGGTTCATCCAACAGTATCAAATCGGAGCTAGCTGACATGCATAATGCCAAATTTAACAACGTCTTCATTCCCATGGAATAGGTTGCCACTTTATCTTCAAGATTGAAATTGAAGTGGTTGGCAAAGCTGGAGAAAATTTTCTCGTTCCAACCGGGATACAATTTACTCCACAGATCATGATAATCTTCCCCGGAAAATCTGGAAAAGGTCAAGCGTTCTTCAGGCATGACGGTCATCTTTTCTTTCACCTTTGATGAGAGAGATTTGCCAAAAACATTCACTTCTCCGGCTTCCGGCTTGATTTCGCCAAAAATCGTCCTCAAGGTTGTTGTTTTACCGGCACCGTTGGGACCTATAAGGGCGAAGATCTCACCGGATTTTATTTCTATTGAAATATCGTTTAAAACACGTTTGCTTCCAAATCGTTTGGTCAGATTTTTAATGGATACACTCATTTTGTGGCCCCCTTCTTAACAAACAGATAAAGAGCGGTTGCAAACAGTACAAATGCAAATGTTGCCGCTGCAAAGATGTTTCCCTGTGAAACGGGACTGATGTACCAGTAGAAATTCCGATAACTCCCGATGGATGATAGAATCCAATCTCCGATCAGTACCAAAAACGGCATTCCGAAATTATCCATGCCCGAAGTCACAAATATCATGGCAATGGAATAATAGGCCGTTGCAAAGATGATGGAATTCAACCAGGCCGTCCACAAATATGTCACGGACAGCGGACCAAATGGAACTGCTGCTCCTATGAAATGAGTAATGGTTACAATACTCACCATAAACAACCAGGATATAAGAAACACCTCTGACAATGTATAAGGCAAAATCATAATATTAACCGTTCGCTTTTGCTGCACATCCCAAGCCAGCATACTGGTGGCCAGCAGGAAAATGAAAATCGTCTTAAACCCGAAATCGGGTACCAGCAGAAAAAGGGAAAACACAAACAATCGTCCCGCTTTTTCGCTGAATTCTTTCATATAAAAGGCTTCTATTCGTTTTAACATATCTGCACCTCCATCCCTTAATACTCGTCAACGTCAACGTTGAACAGTTCGCCTTTATGATTGACCGAGAGTTGAGAAGGTTGATTACGCGGTCTTTGAACGGTAAATTTCCCAAAAGTGGATTTTAATTCTACCGTTCTTTGCTCGTCCCAACCGGTGAGAAATTTCAAATTCCCGTTCAACACCTCAGAGTTGATTTCGAAATATTGAAGTTTTTCCACTTCTCCTGAAAAATTCATGGTATCGGTTGTAAATACAAAGTCAACCCCATTCAAAATCCCTTTGAAATTTGCGGCATCACCTTGCACTTTCAAATGGTCAACGATATATCTACCCTGCATATTCAAGGCATCTGCTGTAACTTTAAGCGTCTGGGCCCGGATGGTGCCATTCATGGTAACCGCATCTGCCTTGACTGTGATCTCCTTATAATCAAAATCAGACGGGATCTTGATCACCAACGTTCGATTTCCACTGACAGGGAGACCATCCAGGGTCAACCCCTTGCCGATTGCATCCCTTCTTTCAACCATACCCGAAGGATATTGAATCTTGTCATAATCTTCAGAAAAATCCAATCTCAAAGAATTTCCTCGTATTACCAGATTCTCCTCAGCATCCACCTCTATTTCTGGAAGAACCCATCCGGTATTCTGCTCAAAATTCATCCCAAAATTCATATTCCCCATGTGGTTCATAAACCAAGGTACTTCAAACTCGTTTAACAATTCAATCGCCGTGTAAAAACCGCCCATGACCAGCAAAGCAAGAATAAAAAAGACAATCAACAACACCTTAAATTTCTTAAAACAAAGTGCAAACAGAATACCGGCAGCCCCCACAAACAAAATCTTAACCGGAATAAATGGCAAGTACATCGCCAAAATAGCCAGGATCAACGCAATCGCAAGCTTACCCAAAATCGGGTAATTTTTTCCCATAAATTCAACACCTCCATCATCGTTTAGTTATTTAGTGTACTATTGAATTATATCACTATTGTTTTTAGAAAGTCAAGGCATTTTAAGCCTTACGTTTTTGTAAAACTTTAGAACGAATCAAAATATGTTGTAAGTAACTTTCTTTTTTCTCTCATTACTGGTATAATAGAGTAAGTAACTCATTTTTTAAAATTGAGGGTGATTACAATGAAAAAAATGTATGTAAAAAACTTTCAGACAATTATGGAAGAAAAATGGTGGCAAAGTCTACTTCTTGGACTCCTCTTTATAGCACTGGGAATTCTTCTAATAGCATGGCCCGGATTAACATCTACTCTATTTGTAATGATTATAGGTTTGGTTGCCTTAATATTTGGAGTCTATAGAATGTTCCAAGCTCTGTTCTATAAAGAAGAAAAGGCAACTCAGCCAAAATCCATGCTCATCACAGAAGCCATTGTTGGAATGGCTATTGGCTTATTCTCCTTTTTCTTTCCGGGAGTCCTAGAAGTTGCCATCGTCATCATCATCGCCGTTTGGATGCTTTATTATGGATTCTTTGATTTTTGGGCTGGTTTTACCATCACTAAAGGCAAAGTCACCAACGCTTTTAAGTGGATACTCGTTCTAAACGGTTTACTTTCCATAGTTGTGGGTATATTCTTGTTAGTAAACCCATTAGCCGGTTTATTGGCAATGCTATGGATTATCGCAGCTTACGCCATAGCCTTTGGAGCTTTAAATGTTGTTTTAGCATTCTTACACCCTAACAGAAAATAGTTTAGCCTAAGACATGATTTATTTTTATCGCCTTTTCCGTAAACAGAAACGGATAGGCGTTTTTTTATGATATAATAAAAAAGCTCTAAAATCTTTTTTGCTTTTACAGAAAACAATTTTTTTACATTTTAAAAACTGGGGGGTTTTTTAATGAAAGGGATTTCTTTTATCGTCTTATCTCTGCTTCTAATTAGTTCGTTCTTCTTCGTTGGCTGCATCGATTTAATTATTGGATTAACACCACCAGAACCACAAACACCACAAATTGAAAATATGACAGTAATTTTAAGTTGGGGGGTGGTAGATAAGGCTGAAAATTATCTTCTAACTATTGATATATTATCCGGCAATCAAAATTCCAGGTCCGTTTCTTATCCTGTTGAAGCTGTTGTTAATGGGACATCTTATACCTGGAAGGCACCTAATCTTGGTGTATATACCTGGAAAGTTCGTGCAACAAATGACAAGGGAGCTTCCAGATGGATCAAAGGAAAGGATTTCACCGTGGAAGCAGGTTATGAGGTACCTGTTGTTACAATTACCAATCCAGTGGAAGGTCAGACGCTTAACAGTCTAACACCTACCATAGAATGGATCGCAGAACCCGGTACTTTAACTCAAGCACAACCCAGAGCTTTTCAAGTTGATACTTGTGAAGTTTTTATTTTCGAAGGCGGCCAAGAAATTTATTCCATTTCTGGAAATCAAGGAACAGGTAATCATTGGAGCGCAAATATTCCAACAGGCATACTTCAATATGGAAAAACATATGGCGTAAAGGTAACCGCCAGTCAGGATGAAGCCGTATCTGTGGGAACAGATGAAAAAACATTTAAAGCGCCAACAGGTATCGGACTTGAATTATCCGAAGACAGTATGTATAACTGCGGAATCATTGTAGCTACCGTTACGGCTTATGATCCGGATATTGACAAAGTTGCTTTGTTTGGGAAGCTGGAATCAGAAATAGACTACATTCAAATTGCACCTACAGTAGGATGGAGAGAATTAAACAGTAATCGGCAAGCAATATTTGAAATTGATGTGAACAAACTTGGGGTGGGAAACTGGTTGATAAACGCCCAGTCCTCCGGAAGTGCTTCTAAAAGTATAGAAAAAACGCTTGAAATCAAAAGAATCAACTTAATCCCTGAAATGACTTTAAGCATATGCGATAAAACAATCAACAACGGAGAATCTGTTTATATCGATGCACAATCAGGGTTGCCTGCAACAGCTACCTATACCGTTGATATTAATCTGGATGAAAAGCTTGAGGATATCATTTCAGAATTTTACTTCGTCTTTGAATATGCAGGAGCTGAAACATTCGTTCAAACAAGCCCAAAATATAATTTTGATACTTGGAATGCTACCGATATCGTTATATCAATGGCGACAGAATGTACAAAAATAGCTACTGTATCCTTATTTGGAAAGTCGTATTGTGATGCACAGTATAGTAATCATATATTTGGAACTGCATCGCTAGCTTTTTTATTGGATGCAGCATTGCCTGAAATCACCTTGGAAGATTATGAATTGAACGAAGCACAAACAGTATTACTAATACCATTACAACTCACAGACTCCAAGTCACTTTCTCAGGCGACTATCTCCTTCCTCGCAGAAAAAACAGACGTCAACGGAGACCAAATGCCAGGATGGGAAATGAAAGAAGTCCCATGGGGCGTTGAAACAGTGACCATCGGTTCCGGAAATAGTAGAATTGAAGGGATGATCGTTTATTCCGACCCCATTGTATATGGTCAAACCACAACTGTTGAGGCAACCATTCAATTGACACTGGGCTCTCTTGATGGTGCCACATTGACTGCAACAGTCACAGCAATAGACTGCCCGGCTCAAACCAAAAATGTTTGTTCAAACGACGAGCTGCGAAAGCCATCCAATGAATCAGTCAGTGTTTTCTTTGATAATCGCTTTTATAAGCAACAGCATACCAATATCAGCTTTTTGGATCAATCAGATTTTTCACATTTGGACCAATCCTGGTTGTTAACCAAGGACAACGACACAGGGATGGCTTCATTCTGTTTTACAGACGCTTACATTGACGATACCGATGATGTGGAGTTTTCATTAACCGGATCAGTTTATGCCGTCTCACTTAACGGAACCAGTTCCTTTCAAGAAAACATTATCGCAGAATGCACAGGTTATCCGTTGAAAAACGAAGTCTGTTTGTTGATTGCAATGACTGCAATACAAGATACAGAAACTTCTGTAAACGCTCAATTAAGTGCTACAGATCAGTATGGCAATTCGACTGAAGCAACTCAAAAGATTTTGATTGATACGCTATCACCGGTACTGAATACAGCGGATGGCCATTTAGGGCCATCCAACGGAAACACCAGTGATGATTATGTAGAATTTGCATTTAGAGTAGCAGATAAAGGTCAACTCCCAACTTTTGAGGGAGCAACTGTCACTGTCAACGGTGATGCGGATAAAAAACAATGGTACAATTTCCTCGGGTCTGTCCAAGATTATGAAAAACAAAGGGGAATTGTTCGCTTGAACGAAGATCATCAGTTTAGGGTTAATTTTGATGATTCATCATATGGTTTGCTAATAAACGGAACAGTAACAGTTGAAATGATTGCTTCTGATAAATACAACAATTCGGGATATACCAGCATCACCGGTAATGTGTTTAATCCATAAGTTGTCAGTCTTTTCAATGATTGAAGTAAATAAAAAAAGGCATCCATAAAACGGGATGCCTTTTTTTCTCCGAAAAAGTATATACAAATAGTCTCTTTTTACCTTAACCTTTTACTGATCCTGCCATCAACCCTTGAATAAAATACTTACCAAGGAAGATATAAACCAACAACGTGGGTAACGCTGCTACAATGGCGCCTGCCATTTGCATGTTCCATTCTACGACCTGACTTCCCGCCAGATTTACCAATGCGACAGTAATGGGTTGTTTGGAGGGGTCCGATGTGATGGTAACGGCGAACAGGAATTCGTTCCAGATATTGGTGAACTGCCAGATAATAACGACGACAAATCCGGGT
>JASUTC010000094.1 GCA_030445775.1 Thermotogaceae bacterium
GTTCAAAGAAAAGAGCAACACGAAGAAATTGCCAGAAAATTCTTCAACCAAATGAGAGAAACCGGAGTCAAGATCGGTATGATTAAAACAAGATTGGGCTTGGAAGGCTACGAACAAGACGGCCCACTGGCAGCTGCGGACAAACTCATCAATATGTTAAACGGTCAATAATGATATGGCAAGAATCTAAAAATCAAAATATAAAAAAACTAAACATTTCCGACTACTCATCCTTAATCGAAATCTGGAAAGAAGCCGGATTCAAAATAGGAAAATCGGAAGAAAAAAAAGAAGTGGAGAAATTTTTCAATGCCAATCCAAAAACATCACTGGGTATTTATATCGATAATGTATTGATTGGGTGTATCCTTGGCGGCTATGACGCCAGAAGAGGCCTCATCCATCATTTTGCGGTAAGAAAGGAACAGCAGGGAAAAGGTTACGGCAAAGCACTCTTTGATCAACTGATGAATATTTTTAAAGAGCTTGGTGTCGTCAAAGTATCATTCTGGGTCAAAAAAGACAACACACAAGTCATCCCGTTTTACAAAAAACAGGGTTTTATATTAAGAGAGGACCTAATCACCATGAGTAAGGAAATTAATGATGATTAGAAAAAGGTGGTGAAGAAATGAAAACCAGGGTCCTTATTTTTGGAATGGGTAGACCCGTTCCTGAAGATCTGGTTCTTTCCATTTTTAATAGAAAGAACCCTCAAAGATATACCTCTGACCGATAAAAAAGACAATGAATGTTTGTAATCATTTTAAAGTGCAAGACCAGGAATAAAAAGATTTTACCCGGTGCTCGTAATCTGGTAAATCCATAAGCCACCAGCGAACTGGAAAAGATTTGCCTAGCAATGGCAGCGGCTGTTACCACGGCGCTGTTATTCAGCGTTATTATCAATATTTACCAATTTGGCTTGATAATGTTATATTGTATATGACCAACTTTACAGTAACTTGTGATTGTCTGTTTTTTCAAAGAAATCAGGAGTAACATTTAAATCTATAAGTGAGTTTACGCGATTTCAAGCTGTTGATTTAACTTATCGGTAATTTACGATTAAGATATTTATAGTGAACACAACATAGTTGTTGGAGATATATATACAGATTTCTCATTAAATTGGGTATGATGAAATTACTAGTTTATTTCCTCGTCTATTATGATGGAACATATCCATGTATTCAACGACTAAGAATATGTTATACTTAAACATTAGTGAAGGGAGGTTGTCATATGCGATTCAACCTAAAAAAAGTTTTGGGGATCATCACTTGGTTTGCCTTAAAAGAAGGCGGAGAGATTGACAAAGTGAAGCTTTTAAAACTCGTGTATTTGGCCGACCGCCTTCATTTGAGAGATTATGGAAGAAGAATAATTCCCGGGAAATATTATGGGATGAGAATGGGTCCCGTACATTCAGAAGTAAAAGATATTGTTGACAGCAATATATATGATGACAGTGAAAAGCAATTAGTTGATGAAAGTTTCACAAAAGTTAATCACGATATACGATTGTTAAAAGACAAGCATTTCGAAAAGGCATTGTTTTCAAAATCTGAGATTGATGCTTTAGAAAAAACCTGGAACAATTTTGGGTGCTTTAGCAACTGGGATTTAAAAGATATCACACATCTATATCCCGAATGGAAGAAAAAAGAAAATGAGTTAAATGAAGATTGCACACGTTTTAGTATTGATTTGGAAGAATGTTTTGATGACCTGAGTCAGGCGGAATTGAAGGAATTAAAAGAGAAATACGGCTTTAATGAAGACCCTTTTGCGCAAACTCCAGAAGTTCTTGAGTATTCAAAAGAGCAGTATTTATATGAAAAAATGCTTGATATACTATAGAAATTAAGGAATTTTGTATGCAAACAACATTTCTTTCTCCCACTGAGATCAAACAAGGCTTGGTGCTATATGTCTCTTTTTCATTGATTGCTGGGGTAATTTCACATTATTGGATCATTTTGAATGAAACATATACGAATGAAGAGGAAGTGATTTATGTCATTGCTTCTTCGCAAATAGAATCTGCTCAGGAATGGTGTAGGAGAAGGAAGGCCCCAGTTTCTACAGATTCACTCGTTGTTTTACTTGAAGAAGATGAATCGTTTTTAACCAAAGATACGGTTTTCAATTGTCATCAGGTAAAAACAATTGAATTAAACAAACTGAATAAATTAGATTTTCAGAAAATAGGGATAGCAAAAAATGCTACTATTGATTGGCTAAAAAGCGCTATAGAAACAAGCGAAGTCGTAGAGCAGGAACTAAAAAAACGGTTAAATCTTTCAACAAACAAGTGATCAACAGAAATTCAAAACGCCATTTAAAGGCGTTTTTTCTTTTTAGAAAATTTTAGTATTGACATACTAAAACAAAAAGCGTACAATATCAGTAACGGAGAAGTTAAAAGCAGGTGAAAAGGATTGATAGATCCGATTGAAAATGCCCTGAATGAACTGTATCAGCGACAAATCACTACGAGAGAGCAACTGCTTACGGAAATACTGAGGGTGAAATTGACACAAAGAGCTTTAAAAGGCGAACAAATCTCGAAAAAGGACAAAGAAGGGCTTTTTTTACACATGAAAAAGGTAACCGAAGAGCCACTGGGGTTTTTCCCGGCAGATCGAGAGGATTTTCATGTGCTCTATCAGGTACTTGACCCCATTGATTTGATTACCTTTACGTTGTTAATATACAAAGAAGACCGCTCGGGAATGATTGTCTCACCCAGAGATTTAACGAAGCAGATGATGGAAAAGATCAAGACCGTCAATCCGAAAACCATCCTTATTACCGAAGCTGAAAAACACCTTGACGGTTTGAAAGAGCTGATTCAATCCTTCAGACAGACAAGCATCACCCTCACCACCCAGCATCGGATCATGTTCATGCTTTTAAAAACGATCTTTCAGAATGAAAAACATGTTTCCGTTGTCTTTGAATCCATTTACTCTCAGTGCCTGCATGATTTACGCTTTGATTATATTTACGCCCTTCCCGCATTCGGTA
This sequence comes from Thermotogaceae bacterium, assembly GCA_030445775.1. Lineage (GTDB taxonomy): Bacteria > Thermotogota > Thermotogae > MWEM01 > MWEM01 > JASUTC01. Next base: position 3,034 of record JASUTC010000094.1, read on the forward strand.
AGAAAATCACCCTGTCCCAGGATGATTTTATCTCAAACGAGAGTGAGGGAATTGCCGTTGAGAATCTCCTTCAACACCTGAACAAAAAGGGCATGCTGGATATCATTGTCCCATCAAGTTTGACATTCACCTCTCGTAGAGAAAAACTTCGAGCCTATATCCAGGAATATTACACAGTCAAAGAAATATACATCCTTCCGGAAAGGACATTCAGTCCCTCAATAGCAGTCAAGACCTATTTGTTGAGTATTACCGATTCAGATATTGAAACGGTAAAAATAGGAACATTCGGTACAGGAAAAAGGGGATTTAACCCCGAAGAGCTGAAACGGATTCCAAAAGAGGAATTTGAACAACACACTGACTGGCGGATTGAGCTGTTGCTATCCGAAGATGATGCAACCATTCAAAAATTCAATCAATCCCCCTTAAAAAAAATCAAATTGAAAGAGACAGCCGATGTATTCCGGGGAAAATCCATCCTGAAAAAAGACATGGCCCCCGGTCCCATAGCTGTCCTTAACTTATCAAATATCTACAACGGAACCATTGATTACACTGAGCTGGCAACCATCAAAGAAGATGAGAGAAAGGTCAAACGATACGAACTTGAAACAGGTGACGTGGTCCTTTCCTGCAGGGGAACGGCCATGAAAACGGCCGTTTTTGAAAAACAAGACAAGATCATCATCGCCTCCGCCAACCTCATTGTGATTCGACCCAAAGACCCCTTTATCGGCGGATACATCAAACTGTTTCTGGAAAGTCCCTTCGGCCTTGCCATCATAAAAAGCTTCCAAAGGGGGACCAAAATCATGAACATCAACCATTCCGACATCGGGGAAATAGAAATCCCTTATCTACCTGTGGAAAAACAATATGAGATGGTGAGCTTATACAATCAGGAACAACAGCATTATCAGCAAAAAATACAGGAAGCTGAAAACCAATTGCAAAGCGTTAAACAACAACTTTACAGTCAATTGTTACGAGAAAAAGACGGTTAAAATGTAATGTGCAAATTTTGCACATTACAAAAAAAGATCAAATTCAACTGTTGCAAAATATGCAACGGTTGAAAAAATATAAAAGAAACCAAAAGGGGGAAGACCATGGCAGTCAATCTGGAATTTGAAGACAAATTATGGGCAATGGCGGATAAACTCAGGGGGAACATCCAGCCATCCGATTATAAAGATGTGGTCCTGGGACTGATATTTCTCAAATACATCTCCGACAGCTTTGAAGAACGATACACGACGCTGGTGGAAGAAGGAGACGGCTTTGAAGAAGACCGGGATGCCTACACATCCGAAAACATCTTCTTCGTCCCGCCAAATGCCAGATGGGAGTTCATCAAAAAAAGCGCAAGAATGCCGGAAATCGGACAAATTATTGACAATGCCATGCTGGAAATAGAACGTGAAAACAAAGAGCTGAAAGGTGTCCTGCCCAAAAACTATGCGAGAAGGGAATTGGACAAAAACAAACTAGGCGAACTCATCGACCTGTTTTCATTCAGCATCGGAACACAAGCAGCCAAGGCCAAGGATGTGTTGGGGCGTGTTTATGAATACTTCCTGGGGAAATTCGGTTCCAGCCAAGGAGAATTCTACACTCCACCCAGCATCGTCAAACTCCTGGTTGGCATGATCGAACCCTTCAAAGGGAGAGTATATGACCCCTGCTGCGGCTCCGGCGGGATGTTTGTCCAGTCCTCCAAATTCGTGGAAGAACATCAGGGACGAAAGGCGGACATCCGAGTCTACGGACAGGAATACACCGCCACCACCTGGAAACTATGTAAGATGAACCTGGCTATCCGGGGCATCGATGGCGACCTTGGCAAACACGATGCCGACACCTTCGCCAACGACCTGCACAAACGATTACGGGCGGACTACATCCTGGCCAATCCCCCCTTTAACGTCAGCGACTACGCCCTTATTCCGGATGACGCCAGATGGCAATACGGCGTTCCCCCCAAAAACAACGCCAACTACGCCTGGATCGAACACATCATCAGCAAACTCTCCCCAAAAGGCGTTGCCGGCTTTGTTCTGGCCAACGGCTCCATGAGCACCTCCACCAACGCAGAAGCAGCCATCCGAAAAAACATCATCGAAGCCGGCCTGGTGGACTGCATCGTCACCATGCCCCCCAACCTCTTTTACAACGTCACGATCCCCGTCTGTCTGTGGTTCCTGTCCAAAAACCGGCAAAATCGCAAAGACAAAATCCTGTTCATCGATGCCAGAAAAATGGGTACCATGGTCACCCGCAAACATCGGGAGCTCTCAGACGAGGAAATTCAAAGAATTTACGATACCTATCATAACTGGCGGGACGGCAAGCAAGATTACGAAGATATCCAAGGCTTTTGCAAATCAGCGGAAATGGACCAGATCAGAGAACACGAATACATCCTGACCCCGGGAAGATATGTGGGTATTGAAGCGGAGGAAGAAGATGACGAGCCCTTTGATGACAAGATGACTCGTCTAACGGGAGAGCTGGCGGAGATGTTTGTGAAATCCCATGAGTTGGAGGAGGAGATAAAGAAGCGGTTGGGGGCGATTGGGTATGAGATTTAAGATGTTGTACAGGCGCTTTCACTCCCGGACCAAGGGGTGCGTCTTGACCGGCTTCGGTGTTAAACCCTGAAGGGTTTAACCTTTAAGTTTTACCCTCTGGGTAAAACTTCATGTAGATGATTTAAGGAGACCGATTCGCTCATACGCAAAAGTCTAAAAACTGCAAACTCGCTACGCTCAAACAAGCAGTTTTCTTAACGCCTTTTACTAATCGCTCACGGCTCTTTTCTGAAAACCCTGCAGAGTGTCAAGTTGGAGTTTTTAGGTATGTTTTTTAGAATATGAGTAATTTTATATGTTTCAAAGATGAAAATGATTTTTGTGATAGAAGGTGAGAGGTTATGAGTGTTAATGGTTGGAGGGAAGTTAAACTGGAGGATGTTACTTCTAAAATTTTTAGTGGTGGAACACCAAATACAAAAAACAAAGAATTTTGGAATGGTCATTTACCTTGGTTATCTTCGGGTGAAACTAGAAACAGATATATTTTTTGTGCTGAAAAAAAGATTACAGATAAAGCTGTGAAAAATTCTTCTACAAGATTAGCAAAAACAAACGATGTTGTAATTGCATCAGCAGGACAAGGCTATACACGTGGACAAACATCACTCTGCAAAATTGATACTTATATTAATCAATCATTAATAGCCCTCCGATCCTCTGAAAATTTATTGAATCCATTTTTTTTATTCTATAATTTATCAAACCGATATGATGAATTAAGACAAATATCTTATTCAAATAGTATAAGAGGGAGCTTAACCACAAAATTGATTAAGAAAATGAATATTTCCTTACCCCCTCTCCAAGAACAAAAAGCCATTGCCGCAACTCTCTCATGTCTCGATGATAAAATTGAACTCAACAATCGGATGAATCAAACACTCGAAGAGATGGCGCAGGCACTTTTTAAAAGCTGGTTTGTTGATTTTGAACCCTTTCAGGATGGGGAGTTTGTGGATAGTGAGTTGGGTAGGATTCCGAAGGGATGGAGTGTTGGAACTATTAAAGAATTAACTACAGAAATGAAAAACGGAGGGACTCCAAGTAGAAAAAAGTCAATTTATTGGGAAAGCAGGGATTTTCCTTGGATCAAGACGGGGGAAATAAAAAATAACATTTTAATTGAAGCTGAAGAGTGGATTTCGAAAGAGGGCTTAGCTAATAGTTCTGCAAAATTATTACCAAAAAATACTGTGTTGATTGCTCTATATGGGGCAACAGCAGGACAAGTTGGTTTTTTAAAATTTAAAGCCTCAACAAATCAAGCCTGTTGTGGAATGATTTGTGATTCTGAAAATAAAGCGGTGTTTTTATATTTATACCTGTTACATAATCAGAAGTATATTTCCAGTTTGTCTGTTGGAGCTGCTCAACAAAATCTAAGTAAAGATACTGTTTCAAAATTAAAGCTTATAATTCCTACAGATGAGGTATTAGAGAAAACGATATTCAAAGTTTTATTTTCAAATATTGAGAAAAATATTAAAGAAAACCAAAAATTAAACCAACTCCGAAACACCTTCCTCCCAAAACTCATGTCGGGAGAGGTTCGTGTCCCAATCCCGGAGGTGAAATAGATGTCTACCAATACTTTTTATGAATCCGAACTGGAAAAGGCAGCCCTGGAATGGTTTGAAGAGCTGGGGTATGAGGTTGAGTTTGGACCGAATTTGTCCCCGGAGGGAGAATATCCGGAACGAACTTCTTATGAGGATGTGATTTTGTCCGAGCGGCTCATGGAGGCGTTGGAGCGGATCAATCCCAGGATGCCGCGTGAGGCTCTTGAGGAAGCGGTTCGTCAGGTGACGATTCCCCAGAGTCCCAGTTTGCTCATGAACAATCGGGCGGTTCAGAGGATGATTACCGACGGGGTGGATGTGCCCGTTCGCCGGGAAGATGGGGGGACTAAAACGGAGAAGGTTTATTTGTTTGATTTCGAGTCACCCGAAAACAACGAGTGGCTGGCCATGAATCAGTTTACCGTTGTGGAGCATGGGGTGGGGAAGCGGCCGGATATTGTGGTGTTTGTGAATGGAATACCTTTGGTGGTGATGGAGCTGAAGAGTGCCGTTGATGAGGCGGTGGATATCTCTGACGGGTACAATCAATTACAGACTTACAAGCATGTCCTGCCCACGCTTTTTGCCTTTAATGCCTTTATGGTGACCAGTGACGGGGTCAATGCCTGTGTCGGGACGCTGACGGCCAGTGAGGACCGGTTCATGGCGTGGCGAACGATTGACGGGGATGAGGCGGCACCGATTTCCATTCCACAGTTGGAAGTTTTGATACGGGGGATGTTTGAAAAGGAGCGGTTTTTGGATATCATTCGTCATTTTATCCTTTTCCAGTCCGACGGAGCACAAACACTCAAGATTCTGGCAGGGTATCATCAATACTACGCCGTTAATAAGGCGATTGAAAGCACCGAGCGTGCCACCCATCAAAAGGGAGACCGACGTATCGGGGTTATCTGGCACACCCAAGGAAGCGGCAAGAGTTTGTCCATGGTCTTTTATGCGGGAAAGCTGGTGATTAACCCAACCCTTGAAAATCCAACCATTGTAGTCATTACCGATCGAAATGATTTGGATGATCAGTTGTACAGCACCTTCCTGAAATCTGCTGAGTTGCTACGGGGAACGCCGGTTCAGGCTACCGACCGTGAGCATTTGCGGGAGTTGTTGAATCAACGGACCAGCGGGGGGATTATTTTCACCACGATTCACAAGTTCGCTCCGGCAAGAAATGATTCGGATGATTTGTCCGAGTACATGGTGGCGGAGGATAACGGTATTCGGGATGTGCCCGTTTTAACCGAGCGACGGAATGTCATTGTCCTGGCGGATGAGGCACATCGCAGCCAATACGGTTTTGAAGCCGATGTTGTCAAAGGCGAAGATGAGGCAACGGTGAAATTCGGGTATGCCAAGTATATGCGTGACAGCTTGCCCAACGCCTCTTATATCGGTTTTACAGGCACGCCTGTTGAGTTGGCGGATAAGAACACAAGGGCGGTGTTTGGGGATTATATCGACGTGTACGACATGACCCGGGCGGTGGAAGATGGCACGACGGTGAAGATTTATTATGAGAGCCGTATTGCCAAGCTGGAACTGGCCGAGCCTATGAAAACGGAAGTGGACAGCGAATACGATGCCATCACGGAGTACCAGGAATTGACACAAAAGGAGCGGTTGAAATCTAAATGGGCCAGGCTTGAGGCGATTGTGGGCGCCAAAGAAAGAATCGAACGGGTGGCCAATGATATAGTCAATCATTTTGAACAGCGGGAGCGCTCTCAGGTGAACACGGGAGGCAAAGGCATGATCGTTGCCATGTCCAGACGCATTGCCGTTGATTTGTACAACGCCATCATTCACATTCGACCGGACTGGCACAGTGATGATCTGATGAGCGGCAAGATCAAGATCGTCATGACGGGCAGTTCGGCCGATCCCCAGGACTGGCAGCCACACATTGGGACAAAGGCCACCAGAGAGACCTTGGCTAAGCGAATGAAGGACCAGGATGATGAGCTGAAACTGGTGATCGTTCGGGATATGTGGCTCACAGGATTTGATGTTCCCAGCATGCACACCATGTATATTGACAAACCCATGAGCGGACACAATCTCATGCAGGCCATTGCACGGGTCAATCGGGTGTTTAAGGATAAGCAGGGGGGTCTCGTGGTGGATTATATCGGGATCGCCGAGAATCTGAAGCAAGCCTTGCAGAAGTACACGGAAAACGACCGAAAGACCGCAGGTGTGGACACTGAACTGGCAGCCCAGGTGTTGCTGGAGAAGGTGGACCTGATCAAAGAGCTATTGCACGGGTACGATTACACCAAGTTTTTCACGGGCAAACCCAGTGAAAAAATGCAGGCCATTGTGGAAACCATGGACTTTATCATCTCCCTGCGGGAACAAAGAAAGAACGATTACATCAAGCTGGTGACGGAAACGGCAAAGGCATTTTCCCTATGCGCCACAACGGAAATTGCCCAACGATACAGTGTCGAAGTGGGCTTTCACAAAGCGGTAAAGGCAAGCCTGGTGAAGATTATTCAAGAGGATAACGGAAAGAAAACCACCACTCAACTGGATTATGAATTGAATCAACTGATTTCAAGAGCCATCTCTTCCGATCAGGTGGTGGACATACTGGCATCGGTAGGCCTGAACAAACCCAACATCGCTATCCTTTCAGATGAATTTTTGGAAGAAGTCCGGGGGATGAAACAGAAGAACCTGGCCGTGGAATTGTTGAACAGACTTTTAAAAGGCAACATTAAAGGCTTTTCCAGACGCAATCTGGTTCAGTCCAAAAAATTCTCCGAACTGTTGGAAGCCTCTATTAGAAAGTATCAAAACAGAACCATCGAAACCACACAGGTGATTATGGAACTCATCGAATTGGCAAAAAAACTCAGCGAAGCGGAAAAAAGAGGGGAAAGCACTGGCTTAAGCGAAGACGAATTGGCATTTTACGATGCCTTGGCCGATAACGAATCGGCCAAAGAAGTTATGGGCGACGATATCTTAAAACAAATCGCCAGAGATTTGACAAAGTCCATCAAAAATAACATCACCATCGATTGGACCATACGAGACAGCGTCCAGGCAAAGATGCGAATGACGGTCAAGAAACTGTTGAAAAAATACGGTTATCCACCGGACAAAACACCTCACGCAGTGGAGGTTGTTCTGGAACAGACGAAGTTGATGTGTGAGAATGAGAGTTTATGAAAAATCTCCTTCTTTTTAGAGGTGATTTTTTATCTGACATATTTATTTGTAAAACATCGTCCTAAATTATGTCATTTGTGATATAATTATTCTGCTTTTAAAAGGGGGCGTGATTATGATTGTTGACAACAAGGAAATAGGAAGAAGATTGGCTTTAATACGCGAAAAAAGCGAACTTACACAAAAAAAGCTTGGAGAATTTTTGTCTGTTGATCAGGGGCATGTCAGTAAGCTTGAATCCGGGAAGCGAAACTTCAATTCTATAATGCTTAAATCTCTCGGTGCTTTGTTCGGTTGCGGGATAGATTATTTTCTTTCAGAGAAATTTGTTGAGCAGGATTCTATCAAAGTTGCATTAAGAGCTGATGAGGTTTCGGGAGAAGATTTAAAGGTAATAGCGGATATTGGCAGATTAGCGTTGAATTTGAAATTTGTTGAGGAAGTGATGAACACAGATGATTAATTTGGATGCTTCTAAAATCAAAGATAACGCGGCAGAATTGAGATACAAACTGGGTCTGGATGATCAGAATCCATTGGATATCTTTTCGGTGATTGCGGATAGTCAGGATATAACGCTGGTGTTTTACCCGCTTAATAAAAATTTTAGTGGACTTTGTATGCGGAATAACACAAGCAAATTTGTGGTTGTCAATTCCAATCATTCAGAGGGTCGACAGCGTTTTACAGCGGCTCATGAACTGTGTCATCTTTTTTATCATGAAGCATTTCCAAAAATAATCTGTTCTTTACGACCTGAAAAAACAGATTTAATCGAAAGAGAAGCTGACATGTTTGCCTCTTATTTTATAATTCCAAATATGTCATTGAAGCGTTTTTTTAAGGAAAGGCTTGGAAAAGAATTTTGTATTGCTCTTAACAATAATGATTTGGTGCGAATAGAACAACATTTTAAAATGAGCAGAATGGCAGTGTTATACAGACTTGCCGAATACGAACGTTGTATTACTTGGACAAAGGCTAATCAGTTGAAAAATGGGGTGAAATCTCATGCAGCTTCACTTGGTTATGATACAGCTTTGTATGAACCAACGCCTGAGGATAAAAAATATTTTTCCCTTGGAAAGTATGTTAGAGTTGTTGAAGAGGCAAAATCTAAGGAGAAATTGACAGAAAGTAAATATGAATCACTATTACTGGATGGCTTTCGCTCAGACATTGTCTATAATCTGAACGAGGATTCGGACGAGGAGTTTTATGATTAGTCAAAAAGTTATTTATTTTGACACGGATGGCATGTTCTTATGGTGCTAAATCTATTGGCTCTGGTGAAGCAGCTGCTTTAGTATTGGCACGTTATAATGATGGTGTTATTGCCAGTAATAATTTCAAAGATGTTTCAAGTTATGTTCAAAAATTCAATCTTCAGCATTTGACAACTTGACAAAACCCCGATTGCGGTTGAGGTTGTTTTAGAACAAACGAAGTTGATGTGTGAGAATAGAGAGCTTCGATATAGGAAAATCAAATATTTGAACAGGAGGGATTAATGAAATCAATATTTTTATGTCATAGTAGTAAGGATAAACATTTCGCACGTGAATTAAAAAAAAGATTGGGAGAATTTGATGTTAAAACCTGGATAGATGAAGCTGAAATAAAGATTGGCGATTCTTTACTTATGAAAATTTCTCAAGGGATAAAAGATACAGATTATGTTGCAGCGATTTTGTCAAAAAATTCGGTAACCTCGGACTGGGTTCAGAAAGAATTATCTATGGCAATGTATAAAGAAATAAATGGTAAAAAAATTGTTGTTTTACCATTATTGATTGATGAATGCCAAATACCATTTTTTCTAAAAGATAAACTATATGCAGATTTTACCAATCCAGCGAATTTTGATTCTTCTTTTTCGAAACTACTTGAAGTTATAGGGATTGAACAAAAAGTGGGTGGAGATTTTATTCAAACAAGTAGCACACCAACAATTCAAACAACAGATTTAGTAACAGATGAAACTGAATCAAAAGAAATAAAGATTATTGGTGCTGATAAAAAAAAGACTTATAAACCAGATGAAAGAGAAATATTGTACAATGTTTATTTTAAATTGTCTGATTATCCACCAGAAGAATGGGTCTCGATATTTGAAACTGAAAGAAGATTTCCTCGGCATACTATGTGGCGGAAAGCTTGGATAGAAGATGAAGGAAAAAGAAACTCAAGAGCGCAAGCAAATAAATGATGCCTTTGATGGTATAGAGTTTTAGAAAAAAAGTTTTTTCATAAGCTTTATTTAGAAAACGGCATTTTTAAAAACAGGGGTTATGAAACTACGTAGGGCCTGTTGTAAGAATAATAAATTTCCAAAGGTTTTTGTGATAAAATGGAGTATGAAAACCATAAAGGACAAGTACCCTTTATTATTCCAGGATACATTGCGGGCATTTTAAAAGAACAGTTTGGAGCAACCGAAGTGAGGGTATTTGGTTCTTTGTCCGACAGAACAAGGTTCTCATCACTTTCGGATATTGATATTGCTGAAAAAGGGATTCCTCCTGAGAAGTTCTATGCTGCTTATGGCGCTATAACAAGGGGAATTTCAGAATTTAAAATCGATTTGGTGGATATGGATGATTGTAAGGAGACCATCAAAAAGGAAATCATAAAAAATGGTGTGATTTT
>JASUTC010000095.1 GCA_030445775.1 Thermotogaceae bacterium
AGGGGCGGACGGATGTGTGGTCAAAAAGGACATTGACCTTGGAGTATTTTCCCATGGGGAAAAACTCCCACCGTTTAATAGTAGGGCGGACGAGTGTGTCCGCCCGGTTTTTTTATTGTCGTGTGCCCGTTACTGCTACAGATTCCCCGTTATATTTGATGGTCCCGGTTATTGAATTTGCTCCTACGGTAAAACCCGTTAAATCAATGGTTTCCTGAGGATCTGTATACGTTTTGGTGGCGTGAAAATTGAAGGTGTTATCGATGATATGGCAATAATTCATGTTGAAACTGCCACTGTCAAAATCCCAGCCCTGGGAGGCAATTTCTACAGAAACATCCGGATAAATGGTGGACATATCCTCAAGAACTAGGGTTCCTACAGGGTTTGTCAGGGCATATGTCCCGTCAATCTTATGGGTAGGTGTTGGTGTAGGACCCGGATCGGGTCCGAAGGGGTTACACGCTGTGAGTAGAACAAAGATAGATACAATTGAGATCAAGAGCAAATTCTTTTTCATAAAAAACACTCCTTTACTGCTAAAAACATTACTCTTTGACTGAGCCTTTGGTCAAACCTGCAACGATGTATTTTTGAGCAAAGGCAAATACGACGATAGTTGGTATCAGTGAAACGACAATACCGGCCGCTAGCACATTCCACTGAATGCCTGCTTTTGAAATAAATGAATATAAGGCAACCGGAACGGTCATCTTGGAATCGCTGTTTAAAAATAACGCAGCGGTAAAAATTTCGTTCCAATTCTGTACAAACGAAAAACTGAAAATAGCCGCCACACCGGGCAACATCAATGGCAATGTCACTTTAAATAAAGCTTTTAGTCGGGTACAGCCATCCATCAGCGCGGATTCTTCAAGAGAAACCGGAATTCTAACAAAAAAGCCTCTGGCCATGATCGTACTAAAAGCTGCACCCAAACCGATGTAGACCAGAATAATTCCTGATAATCTGTTAATCAAACCAAAACTGGAAAACATGGAGTATTGGGGAATCATGAGTAAATAGGCGGGAATCATCTGGACGAAAAATAAAAAGACAACAAAGAAATATTTACCCTTAAAACGCATTCTGGCAAGAACGTAACCACTGAACAGAGCTATAATGGTTGAAACAACCGAAGCTGTTATGGATACAAAAATACTGTTGAGAAAATATCTTCCGAATTTGGCAAAGCCAAACAGATATTCATAAGAATCCCAAGTGATTTTTGATGGCCAATATTTTATTGGGAATGTGTATACTTCTTCCGGAGGTTTGATGGAGGTGATGAATATCCAAAGGAGAGGAAATATGGCCAAGGCAAGGTAAAAGGCCAGTCCGAGCCCTCTTAAAATGCCTAAAACGGTTCTTTTTGAACGCTTCATAACTCCATCTCCCCTTGCCCGGAAAAACGCAAATATAGGATGGTATAAACCAACAACAGCAAGATAACAATCACTCCCACTGCTGAGGCCTTTGAATAATTATTTTCATAGTAAACAATGTTGATCATGTATGTGGAGAGGATTTCGGTACTTTTGGCAGGTCCTCCACGAGTCATGCCGTATATTACATCCGGGAAGTTCATGATCCAAATAGAACGTACCAGGACTGTACTGATAATGGTGGGTCGAATGTAGGGCAATGTGATTTTGACCAACTTTGCCCAACCGCTTGCCCCATCAATATCCGCGGCTTCGTAAACGCTGTCGGGGATAGATTGTAAGGCAGCGAGAGACATAATGGCAAAAAACGGTATGCCATACCAAATATTAACAATCAAAACGGAAAGCATTGCCGTGTCGGGGTTGGAAAGGAATTGAATGCCTTCCTGTATGACATTCAATTTTATTAATATGTCGTTGATGATACCAAATTGGCCGTTGAGCAGCCAGGACCAAAGCAAACCGATGGCAAATCCGGATAAGGCCCAGGGATAAAAAACCAAACCCGAATAGAGCCCCCGGCCTTTAAAGGGTTTTCGCAGCAATAATGCCAAACCCAAACCCAAAAGCAGTTGAAAAAACACCGAAACGATGATCCAAATGACGGTATTCCATAAGATCATAAGAAAATCCGGATCGGAGAGTATTTCTACGAAATTGTCCCAACCGATGAATTTTATTCGATTAAAAGTGAAAACGGTATAATTTTGAAAGGCAAGGATAAAACCTTTGATGGTCGGATAGACGGAAAGGAATCCGATAACTGAAAACACGGGTACCAGCATCCAAAATATAAACCAGAATTTTTTTCTGTTTTTCATCAATCTCAACTTCCCGTTTTTTTTAAAATGGATTAGGATATTTTTCAATGGCAAAAGTTAAAAAACAGCGGGAAATTGCTTTCCCGCCATTCTATTGATACAATTATACTTATAGACCGGCTTCTTTCCAGAATTCTGCCCATTCTTCCAATGCTTCTTCAGGAGTCATCCTGCCCAAAAGGATCTTCTGCTGGGTTTCGCCCTGGAGCTGATACCATTCAAACCATGCGGGGTTGTCTAATGGATAGTCTGTGAATCGGTATGTTTCAGGATCGGCAAACATCTTTTCCCAGCCGGCAAAGGTTTCGCTGCTGAAATAAGGGTCGTTTTCGTATACCCTTTGATCGATTGGCAACGCACCGTAATTCTTACAGAAATAGGCTGAAATTTCGGGAGAGTTGAAGAACTCAATAAATTTCCATGCCATCTCTTTATTTTCTGAGTAATTAGGTATTCCCCAACCGCCAAAACCAAAGGTTGGATAAACCTTTCCACTTGGTCCTATGGGAAGTGGAGCTGTTTTATAGTTACCTTCTCCAAGCAAGCTGTTTAACAAACCGGTAGTATCCGGGTCCTGGAAGAGAAGGGGAGTGATACCGGAAACAAAGGAGTTGACCTGATCGTCAAATCCCCAGTTGATGGAGTCTTTTGGTGCGGTTTCGTAGTACAAATCCAAATAGAAATTAAGACCTTCAAGGGCTCTTGGATCCTCAAATATGATTTTGCCATCGGTGGTTTTGTACATGCAGTTTGGATCCAGATCATCAAAGAAAGAAGTTAAAACAAGGTCCATGAAATTAACCGGGTCAATGCCACGCCAGTCAAAACCAAACTGAGCCTTATCCGCCTCTGTTAAATATTTGCTGTATGCCATCAATTCACCCATGGAATGGGGAGGTGTGAGGAGGTTATATTTTTCAAGAATATCCGGTCTGTAAAAGAGTGTTTTCACGTATACCGCGTTTGGCATAACATAAGCGGTATCTTCATAAATTCTTGCTGATTTGACAACACCTTCGATCAAATGCTGAGTCATATCTGAATCGGCAATATAAGGTTCCAGTGATTCCAATTTTCCCATACTTGCCATACCGGCCAATGACCAGTCTCCAACTTCAACCACATCCAAGGGTTGTTCTGTACTCACCATGAGATAAATCTTGTTGTAAGCCGTTTCATAAGGTGGGGATATGATTTCAACATCTACACCCGGGTTGAGTTCTTCAAACTGCTCGGCAATGTTCTCCAGAATCTTGGTCCTTTCCGGACTTGTGAAGACCTGGATCACTCTCAACGTGATATCCTTCGCGCCCACCATTGTAACCATGAGACACAGGACGATCAACAGAAAGACGAATCTTTTCATTTTGACTACCTCCTAAATGATGTTGGTAACTCCTTCAAAATTATAACATAACTCAAATTGCACGCGTTATTCTGTTATATAAAACTCATGGAACAAAAAACTGTGTATAACTCCCGTCTTTCGTAGACGTAACCTCCAGATATGTGTCAATCCGTTCCTTTAATTCAGCCACATGGGAGATGATCCCCACCAAGCGTCCTCCGGATTGCAATTCCATTAGTGTTTTAATCGCGTTATCCAGCGACTCCGAATCAAGGCTGCCAAAGCCTTCGTCGATAAAAAGGGTTTCCAGGCTGACCCCGCCTGAATGAGACTGAACCACTTCCGAAAGACCCAAGGCCATGGCCAGCGAAGCCTTAAAGCCTTCTCCGCCGGAGAGGGTTTTTACGTGCCGGGCTTCGCCCGTGTACTGGTCAAAGACCTCGATATCCAATCCACTGGTGCTTTTTTTGTTGTCCGTTTCGGTGATACGATTCAGCTGGTAGCGGCCGTCTGTCATTCCTTCCAGCTTTTGATTGGCGGCGAACAGGATGTCGTCCAAAAAGGATGTTTGTACAAACCGCTCAAAATTGATCCGATAAGCGTTGGCCCCTTTGGTTAAATCCCATAGATAGCCATGAACCCCGTATTGGTTTTCCAATGTTTGCTTTTTCTCATAAAGTGTTTTTATTTTGTCCAATCGCTTTGTGTTTTCACTGAGGCGGTTTTGTAACATGACCCGTTTTTCCTTCAACTGATCCAATGCCGTATTAAGCGTTGTCAATTGCTTCTCAAGAAGCTCAACATCCGGTTTGGTTTTTCCCTTTAATTCCTCGTTCAACGAAGATAAACGGGACGTTTTCTCGGTGTATAATGTGTTGAAAGTTTCCAATGCTTTTCGTTGTTCCGAGATAGTCTCTTCATCTAATCGTGCTTTCTGATAGGCCTCAACCGTTACAAAGTCGTACTTTGACAATTCTTGCTTAAAAATCTCCCGTTGTTTCTCTACTTTTAAGGCCAACTGTTCGATGTTTTTTTGGGAGGACTGAATTTGTGTATGGAGTGTATTTAATTGTAGTTTCTTTTGATCAAAACTCTGTTGGGCCTTTTCCATACGCTTTTCCAGGGTTTGAATCTTTTTGTCTGTGGCCTGGATTTCCTCTTCCAGAACGCCTTTCATCAGATACTGTGAAGGGATGTCTTTTTTTAATCGTTCCACATTTGACATGGCCAAGGTATAGGCTATATTTGATTCATTGAATTGCTTTTCTAATTGTTCCGCTTTTTTAGTGTGTGAGTCGAGTTCGCTCTCGCCTTTTTCAAGGGCCTTTTTATATTTTTGGAGCTTTTTTTCCTCTTCAATCAAAGACTTTAATTCATTGCTGATTTCTCTTCCGAGTTTTTGATAGTCCTGAAGGCTTTGCTTGAAGTGATCTTGTATTTGGGAGAATTGGGAGGCATCCACTGTCTCTTGAAAATCGTTAGCCGGATGTTCCACAATCTTTTGCCACAATTTCTCCTTTTCGTCCTTTGAGATCAAGCCATTTTTCTTGATGATCTCCAGGCGGCCTTTTAATGTGTTTACGTCGTTGATAACCGCTTGATACTCACTCTCCGCTTTTTCAAGTTCGCCCGCTTTGATTTCGTGAGCCGGTTTTGAGGGAAAAGGATGATGAACCGATCCGCAAACGGGACAGGGTTCGTTTTCTTTTAGTGTTGCGGCAATTTTATAGGCGGCATTTTGTGCATCCTGTTGCTTCAGTTGTTCCAGTCTTTGTTTTATTTCCAGGCTGGTCTTTTCTTTTGCTTTCAACAACTGGTTTTTTTCGATGTATTCATCATGAAGCGTCTGATATTTTGATTGCTCATCCTTGTACCGATCCAACCATTCAACAAGGGTCTCCAATTTGTGAAGCCGGTCTTTGACTTGACTCAGTTTTTCGTTGTATGCATCCTTTTTTTCATAAATAGCGTCAAATCGAGAAATCTTGATTTTGAGTTCATTAATCTTTTCCTTGGTTTCCTTTTGCGTCTGAAGGGCCTCTTCCTTTTTTTGCTGTAATCTGAGTAAGTGGCCGTGCTGTTGCCCCTTTTCTTTTTCAGCCTCGTTCAGCTTTTCAACAGCTTCCTTGTAAGAGAGGATTTTTTGTTTGTTGATCTTTAGCTCTTCCAGCTCCTCTTTTTCCACGGTTTTTGACAATTCCAGTTGTTTTGTGGCCTCATCCAATTCCCGGTTTGCCTGTTCTTTTTCTTTCAACTGCTTTTTAATCTGATCATCCAATGTGTTTTTTTCATCTTGCAAGTTTTTTAGCAGTGTTTCTTCCTTTTCAACAAACAACGCCTTTTCAGCTCGTTTGAGACTTTCTTCAAGAAGGGTCATTTGTTCCTTTTTTTCTTTTAACGCCTCAACTTCCTTTTTTACCATATCTCGTTTATTAAAAGTATCCAATAAGACCTTTTCTGAAGATAGTTTATCCGCGAGAGTGGATACGTTTTTTTCAACCGCTTCTATTTCCTTATCCAGCGTTTCTTTTCCCTTGAGTTGATCGTTAATGAGACCGGCAAGGGAATTAATGGATTCGGTTATATCCGACAAATCCTGTTTAATCTCATAACGTTCCATTTCTTCTTCGGTGATTAAAATCTCTGCGAGTTCATGGGTTAAATCCTTCTCTGTGGATTCCAAGTCTGTTTTCAATTCTTTAGTTCTTTCTTTTAAGCGGGTCTCAAATTGCTGGTATTTTTTGGTCATGAATAACTTTTGAAGGATCATTTGCCGCTCATCGCTTTTGGATGTGAGTAGCTCCCGAAAGGCATTTTGTGGCAGCATCATGATTTGCTTGAACTGATTGGCATCCAATCCAATAAGCTCCATGATTTTATCGTTGACTTCCGTCACACGCCTTGATGAAATCAGTTGTTTCTCGTCTGATGGTGAAATCAGATAAAGTTCCGCGGAAGCTGTTTGATTCGTATAGCCTTCGCCACGCTGTTTTTTCTTCTCCTGAGTCGGTATCCGATCGATCCGGTAATGTTTGCCGTTTAACGAGAAATCATAAATAACACGGGTGATGGTTTCATCATCTGCAAAATCGCTGATCAGACTTTTAAAGTCCCGGTCTCCCCCGCTGGCTTCACCGTATAAGGCATAGGCGATGGCGTCAAAGATGGAAGTCTTCCCCGCGCCGGTGTTTCCCGTGATCAGGAACAAGTTTCTGTTTCCCAACCGGGTGAAATCGATAACCTCTTTATTCTTATACGGGCCGAAAGCCTGCATGATAAGTTTTATGGGTCTCATGATGGATGATCTTCTTTGTAAAGGGTTGAAAAGATGTCATCCACTACGGCTTTCATCTCATCGGTAAAAAC
>JASUTC010000096.1 GCA_030445775.1 Thermotogaceae bacterium
GAGGCGTTGTTTAAGCCAGAAATAATATATGTGGGATGTGGATACTTTAAGGCATGTTTGGAAACTTTGAGGAATTTATCCGCAGATTCTTTGTTTTTCCCTACTTTCAAAAAGGTTCTGGCTTCTGCATTTATATGTACCGCAATTCCCATTTCATCTTCTAAATGCTGATCACTCCAGTTTCGAAATTCCTTAAAACCCTCTTTGAGATGATAGGATTTTGTCACATACAAAGATTGACCAACAAATTTACGAAACGGAATGGGAATGTTTTTGAATTCACGTTTTAATTGTTCATAAACCTTCTTTGCTGATTGAGTTTCTTCTATTACCTCTAAAACATCTAATTTATTTGATAACAGGAGATAATATATTCCCTTGTTTTTACACTTACCTAAAGCTGAATCAATTTCAATTAATAATTTCTCGGATTTTAATACCCATTTTCTTTTGAGAATATTGAAGTAAAGCAAAAGATCAGAGTTTGTCTCTTTTTCTGAAAGATAATTGAGAAAAGTCTTTGAATACTTTCCGTAAGAAATAATTGGAACAACATTTTTGATGTACAATTCATCCACCTTGTTTAAAACAATATTTTTTTATCCTAGTTGTTACTATATGTTATAAATACACATTTGTTTGCTTAAGCCCTCTTTTTAAAGGATTTCTAATGAATATTTTGACCACAAACATTAAAAGCAAAAAAAGAAAACACAGTGTTTATCACATTTCCGCCCCACAAAAAGGGGCTTGAAAGTCATATGTAATCAAATATAATTATATCACGAACTAAAGAGCGAGGGGGATTATAATGAAGAAATTTCTTATATTACTGGTGGTATTGATTATAACTTTAACTGTCTTTGCGGATGGCGGGGATGACCCAAAAGATCAGACTGATTCAACTTTACCGCCAGTATCTGGCGAGATAACAGTTGAAGCTAGTTCAACAAGTAACATGTGAATCAAAGAAGGTAGAAAATGGAGGGAAGAGACAAAGCAAGAGATGACAAGTTTTTTAATTGTAGTGAAGAACATGAGTATCGCTATGTTTCAAAATTGTATGGGGTAAATTCGGAAGAAGTTCATCTTTTTCTTGACGAGAAATGTCAAGATGGGACAATTTACTATTCAACCCACATGGAGATTTATCGGTACATCAAAAAAATGCTTGGATATGAAATTCCGGTATAGAATTGACTCATTTTAAACAAAGGAGGTGTAGCGATGGAAAAATGGGAAGCAATTGATATCACAAATGAAGTATCAGTAGATGTAGATATGTTTGAATTTGCATGTTGCGGAAGCCATTGTGGGGGTGGACAGGTCGTTCCAAGTTAATTTTTTAATTAAATGAGAGTTTTTTGAACTGAAAAGTCGATGATTTTAATGATCATCGACTTCTCGTAATTTTGTATTCGAGGAGATGCTATGAAAAATAACGGATATTTTTACTTCAGAGAAAACTGTGATACTGGTGTTCTATACGATAAATATTCTGGAAAGATTTTTAGAATTCCCAAATCTGTAGCTGTAAACGGCAAACAGGGAATACTTTCAGAAAATGATGCGTTAAATATAAACGGTTTACTTTCGGATAAACCAATTTGTACAGATATTTCAAATCGAAAAGATTTGAATCATTTGAGATTGATGTTAACCAACGAGTGTAATTTCGCCTGTACGTATTGTTATGCCGATGAAGGTTCCTACGGTGTTTCAAACGATAACATGATGTCAAATGAAGTTTCTCTGGATGCTGTAAAATGGGCGTATTCAAAGTATAAAAATATAAAACAGATTAGCTTTTTTGGTGGCGAACCACTGTTAAATCTCAAAGTAATTGAATCCGTTTGTACCTTCATTGTCAACGAATATAAATTGGAAAAAATAGAGAGAATGCCGCTGTTTTCCATTGTAACAAATGCTTATTTTATAACGGATGAGGTGATTAATCTCTTCAGTAAATATAACATACATCCCGTTGTAAGTGTTGACGGTCCGAAGAAAGTTCATGACAAACAGAGAATTTTGAAAAACGGCGGGGGGACTTTCGATGTTGTTTTCCATAATCTGAAAAAACTCAGAGAAAAAATGCCGTTTTCAATTGAGGCAACTTTTACTACCAATCACGATTCAGAGGGGTTGACGATGGATGATGTTGATACATACTTAAAAAAAGAATTCAATGTAACAAGAATGATTGTGAACGGTATCTACACCTATAAAGATGGGAAATTATCTCATATAAACGCGTTAGCCTCCAAACAGAAACTTGATTATTCAAAATATTTCAATGACTTTTTTAACAGCGAAAATTACGTTTACAATGATATAATTGTCAGGTTAATAGGTGTGTTTCAAAAACCTTATTATTTAGAAAGTTTTTGTGACGCCGGCCTGACCCAATACACCATCGACTGGGATGGAAATATCCTGCCCTGTCATATTTTTACCGGTGAAGATGAAAAAAATTTGGGTAACATTTACGACAATTCCTCTTTAAAAGATATAAAAACGATGATTAACACGAAAAATATAGAATTCTGCAAGGATTGTTCAGATAGGCGTTTTTGTCAGAAATGCCTTTTGGATATTGAAAATGATTATTTTAAATGTGAAAATTTCAGAAATGGGTTGACGGTTTTCTTCGATAACATGTTGGATTTATTTGTCTTTGATCAAGATCGATATCTTGATCTGGTAAACGGTTCTATGAAATTCGGCAAAGAGTAATCTGTAATGGGAGGTATGTTTTGCTCATAAAACAAGAAGTTCAAAAGATTATGCAACAATTTTTCCTCAACAAAGGTGAGGAATCCATGTTGTTGTACGAAGTTGCAAAAAATGGGGATTTTTTGCTGGATAAGCCAATAATTGTCCCCGAAAAGGCTTTAAAATCCACTTCTGAAAGAGTTGGTGTTGATGTACGGTTTATTATTTACTGCATGAATAACCTTGCAAAAGCGGGTAAAGGAATGGCGATCATACACAATCATTTTAACAATCTTGTTTTTTCAGAACAGGATCTTATCACAATTAAAAAAATATTAGATGTCGCTTTAAAGCGTGGTCTTTCCAATATTTCTTTTCTTATTTTTGAAAATAACAGCTCAAAATTATCTTTAAAACACTTTCGGTTAAATAATGAAACTAATAAATATGTCAAAACAGCAGAGGAGATATGCTATGAGTAAAAAGGCAGGATACAGTTATTGGAAGCTCTTACGACTTACAGCCAAAGCAAAGGTGAAATATCTGCTTCTGGCTGCCCTGAATTTTTTTCTCTCGTATTTCCCCGTCCTCATCGGTATACAAATTCGTCAGGGAATAGATGTGGCACTTGGAAATTTGGAAGGGTCACTGATTGTGGTTTTTGCAGTGTTTTTTGGCTTTGTCATTCTCAATGCCATTTGTGTTCGCTATAGAAGACCCTTATGGGAACATTTATCCGTCAAAAACGGTGAATCATTGCTGATGCTTCTTTATGACAAAATTTACAGAATACCTCAGCTTAATTGGGATGGAATGGAAAAAGGGGATGTCTTTACTTTACTGGAATCCGATGTTCGAATCATGCGTGAGCACCTCCCCAAATATTTACTCCCGTTAATGATGGATTTACTCGGAATAGCTTTTGGTTATTTAACGATTCTTTCTTATTCACCCGTTTTGTTTGTTATTTCACTGCTCGCTGGATTTCCGCTGATTGTGTTAATGAAAATATTCTCCAGGCGAATTGAGAACAATGCAAAAGAACTTCAGAAAAATACGGGAACCCTGAACAATCATTTTAATGAAGCCTTTCACAATTCCGATGTATTGAGAATCTTTAAGGCAACAGATTATTCGAAAAGTCTTTATGATAAATATTTTGAACGCAGAAAAAAATCAGCGGTCAAAAACAAGGCGTTATCCGGTGGACTTGAAGGTCTTTCCAGTTTTGTTGTACTCTTCAGCGGTGCTGTTGTGATTGTGATTGGGGCTTTTCTGATCAAACGTGGACAAATCACCTTTGGGGAACTTGCGGCAGTCGGTACCATTCTTGAGGGTGCTATTTTGTGGCCTTTGACGAGAATGCCTCAAGATTTTGCCATTCTTTTCCAGCAGAAGGCATCTTTTGCACGATGTGCAGATTTTATGAACCTTGAAGAAGTATCAGTAAAAAAGCAAAAATCGTTGAAAAATCCCAAAAGGCTTTCTGTTAAGAATGTCAGTTATGCCTATTCTGAAAAAAAGGTCTTGCAGGATATTAGCCTTCATTGTAAAAAAGGCGAAATTATCCTGATCAAAGGAGCAAGTGGTTCCGGTAAAACAACGTTGATGAAGCTATTACTGGGATTGTATGCCCCACTCAATGGCCAAGTATGTCTTGAAAAAGGAAATCAGACAGCCGAAGTTGATTTCCATTCAATGGCCTATGTTCCACAGGGAAATTTTGTCATTGAAGGTTTGAGTCTTTCTGAAAATATACAAATGAACAGCGGTAAGGGAAATCTCGAGTTTGCGGTAAAGCTATCTGGTGTCAGTGACTTTTCTTCTGAAATGCCAAATGGTTTATCCACCATCGCAGATGCCTCACGCAGGTTCTCAAAAGGTCAGATGCAGCGCATTGCAATTGCAAGGGCTATTTATAAAAATGCCGATTTCATGATTTTGGATGAACCCTTCTCCGCGCTTGATGAGAGAAATATGATTCATATAAAGCATAAGTTGAAGGAATTGTCTGTGGATAAGGGAATGATTGTCATTTCGCATCGGGAGATTGATGATTTTGCCGACAGAGTCTACATGCTGGAAGGGGGCCGTATCATATGACACATGCAAAGACCGTTCAAGATCTGAGGAGGATGGCTCGCCCCGGAACACTTTTCTTCGTGATTCTTTTGTTGACAACTGTTGGAGACAGTCTGACCAGATATTTTCTGGCGGAATTGTTTACCAGAATCATTAATTCTCTTAACGTTTGGTCTACTAGTCAATTCATTCAATACGGTTTGTTCCTCGTCATCGTTTTGGTCATTGGAGGGTTGAGTTCCTACTACAAGGCTGTTGTATCTGAAAAGACCCTTCAGCAGGGTTTAAGCAGACTTCAGGAAAGAATCATCGCAGCCGTTGACAACGGTTCTTTTCGTGAAGTGGAACAGATTGAATATGGAAGTTATCATACCTTGATGGCTTCTGATTCTGAGAAAATAGCCGGTTTTTATCCGATGGTTGTTTTCCCATTGCTCAACGGTGCCATTCAGTTTTCAACGGCCCTGTATTTTGTTTTCAGAAATAGCTGGGAACTGGGGCTTATTTTGATTGGCATTTCACTCTTTTCCTTTTTCGTTCCTAAACTCTTTAAAACAAACTTGAAAACCGTCAGGGATGAAGTCCAGAAAAACGAGGGGTTTATCCGAACTTTCTTTAATCATTCAATTGAGAGGGTGGGTTTGATTAAGGTGTATGAAAGTAAATCGGTTGAGGAAAAGGGATTGAAAGCAGTTCATAATAAATATGGAAAAGCTCTTGTCAACCTTCAATCGGCGTTTGCCAAGATGCTTGGAATCAATAATCTTCTGACTTATATTTCTGTTGCCGCTCAGGCATGTATTGAAATTTGGTTTATTGGTATAGGTAAATTGACACTCGGCGCCTTTTTGGGGTTATCACAGCTATCCAGCTCAATTAACTGGCCCTTCTGGTGGATGCCACACTTGATTAATGAAATATCACAAACGGAAGTATCCGCTGAGAGAGTAGCTGAGTTTGTGGATTCGGTTGCTGAGGAAAAAGCTGCAAACAGAACCGTTGATCGTTCTGTTCCCATGATCAAGGGAGAAAACCTCGCCTTTGCCTATGGAAAAGACAAGGTGTTTGAAGAGTTTTCGTTCGAAATCTACCGGAATGAAATCGTTGGATTGAACTGGAAGAGCGGTGAGGGGAAGAGTACGTTGATCAAACTCATTTGTGGACTTTATACGCCTGATGGCGGAAGGATAGTTCAGAATAAAAAAGAGCTCTGCTTTGCCTATGCCCCTCAGAATGAGCTGTTTTTCTCCGATTCGATTAAAAACAACGTGGCGTTGTCAGAATCGGTTGACAATCATAAGTTGAAACAAGCCTTTGAGAAAGCCTCTGTTGATTTTCTCGGGGGAGAACATTCGTCCAAAACACAACTTGACAAGAAAGGTCAGCCATTGTCCGGTGGGCAGCAGAAACGAATCAATCTGGCGAGGGCATTTTATCACGATTCGGATGTTCTAATTCTGGATGAACCAACGGCTTCTCTGGATAAGGAAACAAAATCAAAGGTGCTTGAAGCGATTAAACGGGAAAAGGAAAAGAGAGCAGTTATTCTTATCACACATGACAGAGAAACGTATGAAATTTGCGATAGGATGCTATAAACAGTTGTCATTTAGTAAAAACTTCAACCAAGGAAATTTTGAAGGATTTCCTGATCACGGACAAATCCCCCAACCATCTGGATAAAAAGGCAAAGGATTCATTAAAAGATGCCC
Source organism: Thermotogaceae bacterium (assembly GCA_030445775.1). Classification (GTDB taxonomy): domain Bacteria; phylum Thermotogota; class Thermotogae; order MWEM01; family MWEM01; genus JASUTC01. The sequence continues at coordinate 6,510 of JASUTC010000096.1, forward strand.
TTAAACGATTTCCGGGAAGCTTGATTTTAGTATCCCATGAAAAGGAATTTTATCAGGGGTGGGTGGATCAGATTATTCATATTCAACAAAAATGAATTCCTCTAAGATTAACCCTTAAAGGGGCAACTGAAAACGTCCCAATGTATTTTTGGCTTTTCAAAGCGTTGGCAAAATCTCAGCGCTGTCATCGAGATAAAGGCTTCCGTTTAAAATGGAATCCTATTGCTTGACTTGAAGGTAACCAACGCTGTGATCATTCCGTCTTGTTACAACCGCTTTTTTGTAAGAAAATCGAAAAGCCTCTCCCTTGTCTCACCATCATAATACCAGAGACAGAGATAAGTGTACATCTCATTCAAATTGGTTCTTTTGCTGAAGCGCAACATCTTTTTATAATCCGGGTCGGA
>JASUTC010000016.1 GCA_030445775.1 Thermotogaceae bacterium
GAAGCAACTTCGCGAGTTGACCGAACAGACCCTGCTGCGTCAGATTGTCCAACTGGGTGCCTTGGTCAATGCGCAGGGAGATATTCTCTACTTGTATGGCCAAACCGGCAAATACCTGGAGCCCACCACCGGTGAGAGCGGGATCAACAACATCCTGAAGATGGCCAGAGAAGGGCTGAGCAGCAACCTTGCCATCGCATTGCACGAAGTTACCAGGACACAGGAAACAGTGTATCGTCCGGGATTGACAGTTAAAACCAATGGTGACTTCACTACCGTCAACCTGATTGTCAAGTTGGTCACCTCAACCTCTGAAATCTCAACCGAACCACCCTTATACCTTGTGATGCTGGAGCAATCTACTGCCCCACGGGTCAATGAAAGTGAGGCAGACTCTGAATCAAACGATCATACTCACATATTGGAACTGAAGCAGGAACTGCGAATCAAGGAGGAGTATCTCCAATCCACTGTCGAGGAGTTGAATTCCTCCAATGAAGAGTTGCAATCGTCTAATGAGGAGTTGCAATCGGTGAATGAGGAACTGCAATCCACCAATGAGGAACTGGAAACCTCCAAGGAGGAGTTACAATCGGTGAATGAGGAACTGACCACGGTTAACTCCGAGTTACAGACCAAAGTGGCTGATTTGTCACAAGCCAACAACGACATGAACAACTTGTTGGCCGGTACGGGCATTGCTACCATTTTTGTGGATCATCAGTTACGTATCCTGCGATTCACGCCAACAGCCACCAAAATTATCAACCTGATTAAGAGCGACATTGGACGCTCCGTGGGGCATATTGTCAATAACTTATCCGGATACACCACACTGGTTGCTGACATACAGGAGGTGCTCGACACCCTGATTTCCAAGGAAATCGAAGTCCAGACAACTGATGGACAGTGGTATACCATGCGCATACTGCCCTATCGTACCATAGATAATATCATTGAAGGTGCTGTACTCACCTTTGTGGAGATTACGGAGGCACATGAACTTCGTGAATCACTGAGGATGAGCGCTGAGCGGATGCGAGTCGCCCTCAGTATAGTTCCTCTTTCTGTTTTTAATCAGGACAGGGATCTTCGCTACACATGGTTTCGCAGCTCCGATCCTGCATTTTCTATCCAACAGATTATTGGCAAAACGGATACTGACCTTCTGCAGGAACAAGAAGCTGTCGCGTTGAACGCACTCAAGAAGCAGGTACTGGAAAGCGGAAAAGCTGTGAGAAAAAACATCCAAGCTACTATTGAGGATAAAAAGTTTGTATTTGACCTGTTAATTGAACCGTTGCGAGATGCCACCGGAGCCGTAGTCGGGATCACTTGCGCTTCGATTGATATCACCAGGCAACATGATAATAAGCAATAAAGAGGAGGGAAAGCAATGAACGATGGAAAGCGCAATTCCAGGCAGACGCCCAATGACGCAGAGGTGCTGCGAAAACGGGCTGAGGAGAAGGTCAAAACTATGGAACCAGACTCTTTGACTGCACAGACTCCCGAAGCGATCCGGCATATGGTCCATGAACTCCAGGTACACCAAATCGAACTGGAGATGCAGAACGAGGAGCTACGTACGGCCCAAAACCAGATAGAAGCCGCGCGGTTGCGCTATTTCGACCTCTATGATCTTGCCCCTGTGGGATACTGTACAATAAGTGAAAAGGGCATTACTCTCGAGACAAACTTAACCTTCGCAACCATGTTGGATAAGGATAGGCGCGCCATGATAAAGCGACCTTTTTCAGCTTTTATTCAAAGAGAAGATCAGGACATATATTACATGTTCCTAAAACAACTCTTAAATACCAATAACCCGCAAATATGTGAACTTCGCATGGTAAAAAACGATAAAACTACATTCTGGAGCTCTCTACATGCCGCAGTGCAAAAAGATGAAGACAGTACGAAGTGTTTACGAGTGACAATATCTGATATCACACAACAAAAAAAACTTGAGATAGAGCTGAACAGGGAAAAAGATGCCCTTGAAAAGAGCACGAACATGCTTCAATCCATCCTCAAAGCCTTACCCGGTATGCTCCTGGTGATTGATCAGCAACATAATATCCTTTTGACAAACACCAACAGGATTCGGGCGGGAAAAGTGAACGGCGACACAATCGAACAAGTCATAGGCAGGAAGTGTTATCAGGCGTTTATGAATAGAGAGAGCCCATGTCCATGGTGTAAGATGGAACAAGTGATGGAGACCGGTGGGACTTTTTCGGAAACAACGACACCTGAAGATCCCCGTACAAATGTCAAGTTAAGCATGTACACTTTTGATGAGATAAGGATGTACAAAAAACCGACCCTCAAAACACGAGACAGCCTTACCCAAAACAAAGCTTACTTTTAAACGATAAGAATCACCTAGAATGGTAATGACATGTGAATGATGAAGCAAACGGTCAAGGATAGCATTGGTGATTCTCGGATCTTCAAATAATTCATCCCAATCTGAAAATTGCACATTGGAAGTGATGATGGTACTTCTGGTTTCATAGCGTTGGTCTAATAATTGGAACAGTAAGCGATCATCTCCTTTCGTAATGGGTAAAAATCCCAGCTCGTCTATGATTAACACACGATAGCGTTTGTAAGTTTTCAGCATGTGACTCAAACGGTTTTCAGATTGCGCCTTTCTCAATTTGACAAACAGATCATTGGCTTTAATAAAATAAGCGGAGTGTCCATGTTTAGCCGCTTCAATTCCCAATGCTATGGCCAGGTGAGTTTTGCCAACACCACAACTCCCTAAAAGAGCGATGTTCTCACAGTTTTCAAGAAAATTCAAGGTGGCCAAATCATACAACTGCGCTTTGTCAATGCCAGGTTGAAACTCAAAGTCAAAGTCTTTGAGTTCTTTCAAGTGGGGAAATCCCGCCATTTTGATGGTGTAATTAATCGAATTGATCTTTTTCCTTTCCACCTCTTGATCGGTTAACAGTTTTAAAGCCTCAATAAAGGCGAGTTCCTTTTTGTGGAGTTTGTCAAGGATGGCATCCAGCTGTTCTTTCATTTTGGTTAATTTCAAATAGTCCAGGTTCTCCTGTAACTGATTATATTGACTATTTAACGTTTTTGGCTGCATGGAAATACCCTCCGATCTTCTTTAGATTTTTTTGTGCAAACTCACGGATGTTGTCTTTGTAAGGCATGACTTCCTTTAAATGTTCTTCGTAATGTTCCGGAAGGTAATTCAATTTCTGATCTTTAATGGCATGAATGGCAATGAGTTTTGTGGTATCATAAATGTATAGTTTTTCCTCAATGACTTCAAGAAACAGCGATTGTTTCTTATAGCCCAGTGGGACGGAATACTGTTTGCTCTTATATGAAATCATGTTGAGGGCATTGACTTTGGCCTGCTGTTGTGGGATTTTATACTGGGTTCTTATTCGTTGGCCGGGAAGCGCGAGTAAGAACTCTTTTTCTTGTTCAAATAGGTTGAGGGGAATTTTTCCCGTTCCCTGATGAACCGTCATGTTTTTACGAAGGTTGATCTTTTTGACTTGTTCGTGCAAACCGCTATAGGTTAATTGGCCCTGATAGGCATCGATCTCATCCAGGATTTTCATCTGAGTTTCAACTTTGCCCTTGGTTTGGGGCCTTTTTGCTATGCATGTACGCACTTTAAATCCCATGTCTTTGCTGAATTGATAGAATTTGTTATTCACGATGCCTTTTTTATATTGGGTCCGTGAATCGTCCATGATGGTTTTCATGTTATCCCCGAGTAAAACTCTGGGTACCCCGCCAATGATTTCAAAGAATTGTGTTAAGCAGGAGATGAGGACGCTTTGTATCTTATTTTGGGTAAGCGCATAGAGTTCGAATCTTGAATAGGCTAATACCATGACCAGGACATTGACTTTGATATGGTTGCCTTCGGATGTCAGATAGTCGATATTTTCTTTCCAATCAACCTGCGCTTGTTCTCCCGGGTCTGTTTCAAATCGGATACTGGCTTTGGTTTTCGTTTTTTTGTTTGAGCGTTGGTCAAAATAATCCTGGAATTCTTCACGCCGACTGATATAGCCTCGAAAGGTTGATTCGGCACAATTGAGCCCGTGATTATCCTTCAGATATCTCCAAAGAATGCTTTTATAATGGAATACTTGTGGTGTTTCTTCACTTAGAAGTTCTTTGATGACATCATAATATGCATCCACCGGAGAGGGTCTTTTGCGTTTCCCGGTCGGGATTTCTCCGTCGTAGTATTTCTTTGCTGTTCGTCGATCACAGTTTAATTGCTTTGCAATCTTAGTAAAATTAGGGTTCATACCTACTGCCTCCATGATTTCTTTGAGTTTGGGCAGCTCTTCCAGTCTTTTGAGCTCATATTTCACGATAAATGTTATGGGTTTATTCACATGATCACCTCTCGGTGATTATGCTTCATTTCACCCTTTTTTTGTACATCTTATCTCATCGTTTCTGTACATTCTTATCTTATCATTTATAAGGCGAAAATGTCATTGGCGTGGTGGAATACAGCTTGGATATTACGGAACTGAGAAATGCCAAGGTCAAGGCACAGAATGCGAATAGGGCTAAGAGCGAATTTCTCGCCAATATGAGCCATGAGTTGCGGACGCCATTGAATGGTATCATCGGATTCAGTGATATCCTTCGAAATACAGCTTTGGATAAGGAGCAAAGTGAATATGCTGATATTGTATACATCTCAGGTAAGCATTTGGCAGATATCATCACCGATATCCTTGATTTCTCCCGTATAGAAGCCGGGAAATTCGAGCTGTATCCCGAAAAAACGAATTTAAGGGAGCTCGTTGAAAAAACACTCTCTATTGTCCAACACAAAGCCAGAATAAAAAAAATAACTCTCACGGCCAACATTGAACACACCGTGCCTCAAACCGTTGAAGTGGATGGATCGAAACTGAGGCAGGTCCTGATAAATTTGCTTTCAAATGCTGTGAAATTTACAGATGAGGGTTCTGTAGAGCTGTTCGTAAACCTTCAGGAAATACAAAATGACAAGGTCCGCCTTCTGTTCAAGGTAACCGACACTGGCATAGGTATAAAAGAAAAGGAACAGAAATGGATTTTCGACCCCTTCCATCAGGCTGATATGTCCATCTCTAAAAAAGCCGAAGGTACCGGTCTGGGACTTACCATTAGCAGAGAAATGTTGGCGAAGATGGGTAGTGCTTTAGAGTTCAGGAGCACATACTCTAAAGGTAGTACCTTTTCTTTTGAATTGTTGTTGCCCTATGAGGGAGAGCAAGCAACAGAGTCAGACAAAGAGGCTTCTGAGAACATGCCTGAAAATTCAGATTTTGCAAACAAAAAGATTCTCGTTGCCGAGGACAATGCCATCAATATGCACTATGCCCAAACTGCAATTTCTAAGTTTTCCAACGATATCCAGATCCTCAAAGCCAAAAACGGTAAAGAGGCGTATCAGCAGTATAGGGAACACAAACCCGACCTCATTCTCATGGACATCGTCATGCCTGATATTAACGGCTATCAGGCTACGGCCATGATACGAAGTCAGGACCAGTAGACCCCAATCATAGCCATGACAGCCAAAGCCTTGACCGAAGACAAAGAAGATTGCCTGGCCGCCGGAATGAATGAATACATTTCGAAACCGATTTCTTTGGAGATGTTAAAGCTAATCCTTAAGAAATATTTAGGGGCTGCTGAATAACTAAAAATTCTCAAATCCTAAACGCCACAAAAAATGACGCCTTTTCAGGCGTCATTTTAAGCTTATTCACTCATAATTTCTTTTATCTTCTCCGGTACTCCTTGACGTTTACCAGGAATGCAGCCGTCTTTGGGGGCTTCTCCCTTGATGACGGCCTTTGCAAAGGCCTCACAACCGGGATAGCCGCATGCGCCACAGTTGACACCAGGCAGGGCTTCCATGATTTTTGTTAGCCGGGGATCTTCTTTGACTTCGAATTTTTTTGCCGCAAAAGCTAGGAATGTGCCAAAGACCAGTCCCAATGCGCCTAATAATAAGATGCTATTGATAAAAATCATTCAATCACCGCCTTAAAGTTTTATCATGCCGCTGAATCCAACGAATGCCATGGATAATATCCCTGCGGTTATCAAGGTTCCCGCAAGGCCTTTAAAGGGTTTGGGGATGTCTGCAAATTCCATCTGTTCCCGGATACCGGCGAACAGAATCAATGCCAACCCAAATCCGAATCCGGCACCCAATGCGTTGAATATGGTTTCAAGCAGGCCGTAATTGTTTTGGATGTTCAGCAGTGCCAATCCAAGGATGGCGCAGTTTGTTGTGATGAGCGGTAAAAAGATACCCAATGCTTCGTATAATCCCGGAGACACTTTTTTTAAAAAGATTTCAACAAACTGTACGAGAGAGGCGATAACCAAAATAAAGACGATGGTTTTCAAAAAGCCCAGACCCATGATGACTAACAATCCGTTCAGCAGCCAGGTGATCACACTGGCTAAAACCATGACGAAAATAACGGCCAATGACATGCCAACTGCAGTGTCGATCTTTTTTGATACACCCAAAAACGGACAGATTCCCAGAAATCGTTGCAGAACGAAGTTGTTGACTAATATTGCAGACATGAAAATCAAGAATACATTCATGCGGTTTCACCTGCCTTCTTTGCCGCTTTTGCTTTTTTCTTCTTTTTCTCTTCCCGTGAAATACCCATCCAGTTGAACATGGCTGCCAGGAGTCCGAGGGTGATAAAGGCTCCCGGAGGAAGAATCATGATGAATACGTTGAAGGCATCTCCCCAAAGGGTTAGTCCAAACCAGGTACCTGCACCCAGGATTTCTCTGACGGAACCCAACAGGATGAGGCCGCCGGCAAAACCCAAGCCCATGCCCAATGCATCAAGGATGGATTTAAAGACCGAATTTTGGCTGGCATAAGCTTCCGCTCGTCCAAGGATAAGGCAGTTGACAACAATCAACGGGATAAACAAACCCAGTGTTTTCCAAAGATCGTACAAGAAACCGTGCATCAAAAGATCAATCATGGTAACAAATCCGGCGATGATGATGATGTATACAGGTATTCTGATCTTACTCGGGACAAGTTTTCTGATCAGTGATATCACGATATTTGACATGATTAAAACAGCCAGGGTTGCCATTCCCATTCCCAAACCGTTGGTAGCGCTGGTGGTGGTCGCCAGAGTAGGACACATACCCAAAGCCTGGACGAAAATGGGGTTGTTGGAGAACATGCCGTTGGTTAGTTCAGATTGTTTTTTTGCCATTATTCATCACCCCCCGTAGTTTGTTCCAGGTATTCATTCATGATATTAATGGCATTTGCAACACCTCTTGGTGTGATGGTTGCACCTGTCATGAGATCGCTGACACTGATGATACCTTCCTTTTTAAGCGCTGCTTCCTCTTCATTGGTTTTAGCCGGACTCTTGCCGGAATCCTTGTCCACTTTGACACCTTTTTCAAGGCCTTGCTCAGGAATGTTGAAAAAGCGCTCTTTGACAGGTTCTTCAGCGATTCTGGCTCCCAGTCCCGGTGTTTCCTGTGAATAATCCAGGACTTCCAGGCGCATCATTTCCATTGAATCCCCATCGCTGATAAATGAGCACATGATGGTGACATATCCACCGTATCCTACAGATGCTCCGCTGAGGATGTAAGCGGTTCGCCCGTCTTTTAAAGTGAATTCATAAGCCGGTGAGGCGCAGTAACCGTTGTAGGTCTTGCTTTCATAAAGCGTTTCATCATCGCTTTCTTTCCATATCTTATCATTCAATTTCTCCTGAGACTCTGGAATGTCCTTTTCATCAATTAACAGCTCCCCGTTGACAGGATCTGTCAGAACGGTTTTAATGGATTCCAGTTTTACGTTTAATTCTGCCATGGCAATAGGTTCTTCCGTGATCGTGTAGACGGCGGCCAGTAATACGGCTACCACAATGGCAAAAGCCATGAGCGTCAGTCCGATTTTTAAATAATTACCCATATCATCTCGCCCCCTTCTTTAAAGCGCCAAAGGGTCTTCTTCTGGTCCATTTATCGATTAACGGTTTAACGGCGTTCATGATGAGGATGGAGAAAGCAACCCCTTCCGGTAGAGCCCCTGCGATTCGAATCAGCATGGTGATAACACCGCATCCCATACCGAAGATCAGGGAACCTTTTATCGTTGAAGGGCTGGTGACCATATCCGTAGCCATGAAAAGCGCACCAAGCATTAATCCGCCACCCAGTAAATGATATAGGGGAGTTCCGTATTGTTCGGGACTGATCAGATAAAATACGGAAGAAATAACCAAAACTGTGCCGATATAGGCTACGGGAATATGCCAGGAGACGTGCTTTCGAATGAGAAGGTAGATAAACCCGATAATCAGGGCCAATGCACTGACTTCACCCAGACTTCCACCAATGTTGCCCAGGAACATATCCATGTAGGAATAATTTTCCAAAGCCGTTTGAATTCCGCTTTCTTTTAAAAGACCCATGGGAGTTGCACCAGTTATTATGGCTGAGAGGGGTTGGACCCTAAACCCCCGTAAACGTGTTTGCCCAGGCCGATGGCGATGACGATGCCGATGATAAACAAATACCAAGGGAACCCTGCAGGCAGGTTCATGGCCAGCAGCAAACCGGTAACCGCTGCGCTGCCGTCCGGTGTGAAATCCTTCTTCTTACGTAGCACCTTCATGATAAACAGTTCCAATGCCTCGGCAACAACCACACCCATCAGGCAAAGAACCAAGGCAGACCATCCAAAGACGATGACTGAAACAATGACTGCCGGGATGAGTGCAATGATCACATCCAGCATGATCTTAGAAACTGAATCCGTTGTTCTTATATGGGGAGCGGATGCAGATGGGAAAATCTGTGCCATATCATTTACCCCCCTTCAAGGCCTTGTACACTCGTTTTGTTAATTGGAATGTCTTGATATGATCAATTCTCGCGGGACAGATATAAGCACATGCTCCGCATTCTATACATGATAAAAGGTTCATATCCACGGCATCATCGTATTTTTTTGCTTCGCATAACTTCACCAGGAAGTTGGGTTCCAGAGCCATGGGACAAACCTCTACGCATTGATTACAGTTGATACAGGGTTTGGTAGGACGAGGCTGTTTATCCGGTTTTGGCAACACCAATATGCCGGAAGTGCCCTTCATAATCGGAGTTTCGGTTGTTGTCAACGCCGGGCCTGTCATGGGGCCTCCTGCAACCACCTTTCCCGGTTCACCTTTATAGCCGCCGGCGAAATGAATGAGTTCGGAAACCGGTGTGCCAATTCTAACCAAAACATTTTTCGGTTGATTAATCCCCTCTCCTGTTATGGTGACTCCGCGCTCTATAAGTGGGATCCCCTTTGAAACAGCTTCAGAAACGGCAACTGCCGTTCCCACGTTGTTCATGACGACGCCAATATCAATGGGCAATCCGCCTGCGGGAACCTTTCTTCTTGTGGTGGTATAAATCAACTGTTTTTCAGCCCCTTGCGGGTATTTGGTCTTAACCCCCACTACATCGATATTGCCATCGTGAGAGGCCATTTTTCTCATATTTTCTATGGCATCGGGTTTGTTTGTTTCAATACCGATAATGCCTTTTTTAGCACCCGCGATCTTCATGAGAATCCTCAATCCATTTAGCAATTCTTCACCCTTTTCAAGCATGAAGCGGTGATCGATGGTCAGATAGGGTTCACATTCGGCACCGTTGATGATGATTAAATCTGCAGGCTTTACCATGGTTGATGTGTATTTCACATGGGTGGGAAATGAAGCTCCTCCAAGCCCTACAATGCCGGCATCCAGAATCCTTTGATACAGTTCATCCTGCCCAGCTGTCGTGAAGTCTATGGGATCCATGAGCTGCCAATCATCTTCACCGGTTCGCTCAATCACAACCACGTCAAGCTTTTTTTTCTGGACGGGATGCATCATCTTGATGATTTCTTTGACTTCTCCCGTTACAGGTGAGTGCAACGGAACGGATACCTTACCCGAAGGTTCGGCGATGATCTGCCCTGTTTTTACCATGTCTCCCGGTTCACACACAATTTTTGGTGGAGCGCCAAGGTTTTGATGCACAAAACAATACGCCGTCTTTGGCAAAGGCATCCTTTCCAAAGAGGCGTTTTGAGATAACTCTTTCATTTCCGGAGGGTGTATTCCACCGGGGAAAGTCAATACCGCCATTTTGTTCTGTTCCTCCCTTCAATCTATTTTAATCTTTTTTTCAACCAATTGGATCTTCAACCACTTTTTCATGGCTATCAGTCTGGCGTGGTTTCTGTTCATAAATGCCTGGTTGCTTTGTTCAAAATCAATTTCCTTCAGTTTTGAAAAGGCGTAGGCGATCTCTGAAATGGATTTGTCTTTAAAATACGCCTGATAACCCTCCATATCGGAAAAATAGGATCGCATCTTGAATGTGTCTGAGCATAAAAAAGGAATACCAAAATGAGATGCGATGATTGCCCCGTGAAGTCTCTCCGAAATGATTAGCGAACAGGTGGATGCCTGATCGGTGATCTCATTAACCTCTCCAACTTTTACAGTCGTTTCAAAGTATTCTCCAAATCTCTTTGAGGACAGTTCAGACGCCTCAAGATCCTGCTCGGGACAAGCTACAAAAAAATGGATTTCATTATAACCTTCATCTTTGAAAGGCTCGATGAAATCCTCAGGATTCAGCCAAGGATGTTTGAGAAAAACACCGATCCTTGAAGGGGTATTTTTAGTCACTGTTCGGTTTTGTAAGAAGTAATAACCCAGATCGGTTCCCCTTTTGTGTTTTTTATTGCAAGTTCTTGCATAACGATAGGAAATCGTATCACGAAAATAACCACGGCATAATTCGTTACTTAAAATCTTTCTTAAGCGTGTGTAGTTCTTTTTGGAATTAATCTTGCCAATGCCATGTCCTAATAAAAAGACCGGCTTTTTGTAGAAAAGCGCACTGGAAACAAGCCATTTATAGTAAAGAAAACTCCTGTTACTGGTTTCATCCTGAAAGATGTTTCCACCACCACCGATGATAACATCTGACTGTTTTAAAGCTCTTAGAATCTTTAAAGGGGAATTTCGGGGGATGTGCCTGATCATGATCCCGCCGATCTTTCTGGAGCCGGATTTTGGAAAAAGCAAATACAGGTCTTCTATACCCACTTCTTTAAGAAGCTTTATTGTACTTCTAAAAAGCATTTCATCGCCGTAATTGTTCATTCCATAATATCCAAACAAGAATATTCTAATGATTATCCCCCTGATACCCTCTTTCCCTCATTCGAATTAAGACCGGAGGGTGTTAAATTTAATCAACCAAAGAATTATAACACGCAACAAATGAGAATCGAAAAAGAAGGCTAAATTGACACACAAAGCACTACAATTTATTAAGATTTGTTAAGCCTCGAGTGCACTTGAGATATCCTTGTTTTTTTACAAAAAGTTAATTTTTGGGGCTATTGACGTGGACTTGAGTTGAGATAGTACACTATTGTCGAAGATGGTTGAGAGGTATTTAAAGAACACAAAAATCCGGGAGGTGTAGTAATATGAGAAAAAACATCAGCAGAATCGAAAGAATCAGAAAGAACGCCAGCATTCAGCCAAATTTTGACCGATTGATGGAATTAAACAGCCTCAAGGTTTACGACATGGTCAATAGATTCTAAGAAAAGCAGCAGAGAAACAGAGAGACAACGACGAACAACACTTCACATAGATTGCACTCCTTTAACCCTCCGTATTGGAGGGTTTTTTGTTGGTGGAATCATGAAATGTTTAAAGGGATTTTTGTGTTACACTAATGGTTGTAGAGGGAATTGACGTTTAACCAGGAAAGCTAATCCGCTAAATTTCTAAAAAGATATTTACGTCTTGTATTATATATATAACTTTATTAAAGGAGGAAAATGATGAGAAAAAGATTTACTGTTATAGTGATTGCCATTGTAATGATGTCAATGGCTGTTGCAAGTGTGAATGTATTGTCGCCGGTGGGTCCTACCATCGTTTCTTTGGTGGGCATACTGGAAGACAAGGTGGAGACCGAGTCCGAGGTCAATATTGAGTTTTGGAGTTCCTTTGATCAGATTACCGCACAGCTGGTGACCAAGGATGTAGATATTGTGATTACACCGGTTGCTTTGGGAGAGTTGCTTTATGACAAGGGAATGGATGTGCAATTGACAGCGGTCACCTTATGGAAAACATTTTATCTCGTTACAAAAGACATAGATGTGGAAAGTTTGGAGGACTTGGCCGATATTGAGATATACACGCCCCAAGGACAAGGACAGACGGGAGATGTTTTGATGCGATACGAGTTTAACCGCCTTGGGATAGAAGACTTTTCCATCAAATATGCCACACCGCCGGAGATTATCGGGTTAATGGCTACGGGGAAGGTCAAGGCAGCCGTTTTACCGGAGCCTTTCGTTTCTTTGGCGTTGACAAAGGTCAAGGGAAGCAAAATTTCCTTGGATATGCAGGAAATTTGGGGTAATGCAACGGGTGTTTACCGAGTCCCCATCACAGGTGTTTTGGTGAGGAAAGAAGCCTTGCAGGAAAGGCCACTTGAAATTGTATCCACCTTAAATGCCATCAAAGAATCCATCCATTACGCCATGAACAACGTTGATGAAGCGGTGGCATTAACGACAAAATACTTTAGTGGCATGCCCGCTCCTATTATGAAGCAGTCACTTTCACGATCAGTATACGGTTATTCAACCGTACTGAGTGTCAAGGATGAAGTCCAGGACTTTATGGAAACCGTCAATGCCGTTGATCCTTCCATTCCGGTGCCTGATGAAGGATTCTACGCTAAATAGTAAAAGCTCTTCAATGAAAAGGCGCATTCCCGACTGGATTGTCGGGGTGTGCCTTTTGTTTTTATTCTGGTGGATCCTTTCGCTGATTATCAACCAATCTTTGATCGTTCCCTCTCCTTATGAGGTTTTTGTCAAGATTGTGGAAGAAATCCAACGGGGAAAGTTGTTACCGGCCTTGGCCATGACCTTTTTAAAATCTATCGAAGGGTTGGGGATTGCCCTTTTAATCGGAACACCTATTGGTATCATCATGGGGATTTCCAGGCGTTTTGAAGAGTGGATCAGGCCCTCCACTATGGTATTGCGATCCATGCCCGTTGTTTCCTGGCTGTCCAGTGTCATCGTTATCTGGGGGATGGGCTGGCAAGCACCCATTTTCATCATCGTTACCACCCTTTTGCCGCTTATTATTTACAACATCGCCCAGGGAGTAAAGAGTATTGATGTGAAGTTGATTGAAATGGCCCATGTCTATCAGGTACCCAACGCCAGAATTTTTAAACAAATTTATTTAGGGTCGATCGTTCCATTTTTGCTTTCCTCAGTTCGGGTGAGTCTTGGTACCATGTGGAAGGTAGCCATTGTTGCGGAATTTATGGCTGGAGACTCCGGGTTGGGAATCGAGATATCCTGGGCAAAATTTTATCTTGAAACCCCTACCGTATTTGCCTTTACTTCAGTTGCCGTTTTGTCCGGGTTTCTCCTGGAATTCCTTTTTGATCAATTCATCTCTCTCATGTACAAGAAAGGATACGGCATATGGACTTAGCAGTTAAAACTCATTCATTGAGTAAAAGTTTTGGTGATTTACTGGTTATCCGGGAGTTGAATATTGATATCAAAAGATCTGAACGTGTAGCGTTTTTGGGTCCTTCAGGTTGCGGAAAAACCACACTGTTAAGGTGTTTATCAGGATTGCTAACCGATTATTCAGGGGAAATCCAACGACGGTATTCAAAGGCCGGATTTGTCTTTCAGGAACCGAGATTGATTCCCTGGAGCAGCTTATATAATAACTTGACATTCGTAACACAAGATGAAAAAAAGATCCAACGATCCCTTGAATTGGTTGAACTGGATGCTTTTGGAAACCATCATCCCTCCAAACTGAGTGGGGGGATGCAACAACGGGCAAATCTGGCCAGGGCTTTGATCGTTGAACCGGATATCATCTTTTTTGATGAACCCTTTCAAAACCTTGATTTAAAGTCCAACATTAAGCTCATGGAGGCGGTAAAACGGATTCAGAAACAGCAAAAATGGACGGCAGTTCTAGTGACTCACGGTATTCGGGAAGCGGTGGTGTTTGCCCAAAGAATCTTTATCCTGTCAAAAAAACCTAGCCACATCATCAAGGAAATAGATATGACACAGGAGAAAGAAACTGATTTTTTCTCCACTAAGACGGCAGAATACGAAAAAATGATTTTGGAGTATTATGAGTAATATTCTAATATGCCTACCTGTCTCCTACTCGCAAATGAAGGAGCATTGATCTTTTCTAACATGCACAAAAGGAGGAAATATGGAAACAGTACAAATAGTCACAACTGATCCAAAACTGCCTTTGGAAGAGCTTTATCATAAAGGCAATGATTTATTAAGAGAGTCCTTGACCCAGTATACTCACCTCTTCAAAAAGGGAGATCACGTATTGGTTAAGCCCAATTTGCTTAGTGCCAGGGATATCGATATGGGTGTAACGACACATCCGAAGACACTGGATGTGGTTTTGAAATTTCTGCTGGAATTGGAAACGGTTCCATTTGTTGGAGACAGTCCACCCGACGGGAATGGGTACGCAGTCGCCAAAAAAACTGGCCTGATAGAGGTATGTGAAAAATATAACGTGAATTTTGTTGAATTGGACGAACCCGTGAAAGTGAAACATTCCGGCGAGTACGATTTCAGTATATCCAAAAAGGTCCTTGACGCGGATAAGATTGTGAGCCTGGCAAAACTAAAAACCCATTCATTGACCATTTTGACGTTGGCTGTTAAAAACACTTTCGGATGTATTCCGGGAAAAGAAAAGGCTTCCTGGCATTTCAAGGCACTCAACAACAATAATTTTGCAAAACTGATGGTGGAGATCTGCTCGGTGGTTAACCCCACCTTGAATATCGTGGACGGTCTTGTTGCCCATGAGGGGAATGGCCCTTCCAATGGAAAACCAAAGCGTCAGGGGGTTATCTTTCTCTCTGAAAATCCCTTTGCCTTAGACGATGCCATCGCCTCGTGCCTCGGGGTGCCGCGAAAGAAATATCCAATCCTGATTGAAGCCGGTAAAAAGAAACTCATTCCCCAATACCAAACCACAGGTGAATGGTCCGGCTCCATGGCCTTACCCAAAACCAGCCTGGTTTTCTCAGGTTTAAACTTTATCAGCAATCGTTTTAACGTCTTCAAAAAGAAACCCTCTATTGACAAAGAACGCTGCATCAAATGTCGCAAATGCGAAAGAAATTGCCCGGTACAGGCCATTGATATTGACAGCTTTAACATTGATTATTCCAAGTGTATCCGATGTTACGTTTGCCATGAGGTCTGTCCTGAAGATGCTATCAAACTTGTTGGTACGCTTTTTAAATAGAAGTAATTAGCTATTCCGCAAACTGAAAAACTCTCTCAGATTTCTCAAAAGCATGGATTTTTAATGATTTTAAAGTATAATCAACCTACACGGGAAAAAAGTGTTAAATTCAAAATTTTAGGAAGATCACATTGGGATAAAAAAAGAATCATTTTTCAAGAAACAACTGATAAGAATTAAAAAATCATATTTCATGGTAAACAAGTTTTACCTTTGGTTGTTCTTTTTCGTTTTATTGGGACTAAACACTGTTTTAGCCTTTGCCGGAGTGGTTATTGTTTTTATTATCTTTTTGTTTACCAGGCGAGTGCCGTTGGAACCCAAGGGGCAGTTTCACTCCGACAGTTATGTTTATAAACAATCCGGTAATCTGATGCTCAAGTTGGACTGCAGGTATCCAGAGGAAAGACGCGAAAAATATCCGGTCGTTTTTTTTGCACATGGTGGGGGATGGATTTCAGGATTCAGGAATCAGCCCAATAACGTTTCTTGGAGTAAATACCTGGCATCTAAGGGGTTTGCTGTGGTTTCAATTGACTATCGTTATGGGATCAACAACAGTATGGAGGATATCCTGGAAGATTACTCGGATGCCCTTGAATTTGTTCGGGAAAAGTCCCAAATGCTGAGATTGGATACTTCAAAAATGGCTTTGATGGGTTTGTCTGCGGGGGGGCATCTGGCTTTGTTGTATGCGGCTTATTATACTTCCCCTCAGGCTAAAGTAACAAGAAAAGAACGTGTTTACAGGATGAAGGGAATCAAAGCCGTTGTGGCCTTTTATGCCCCATCTGATCTGAAAGACATTTTTGTAAAAGATAACAAGTCTTTGTTTGCCCGGTTTGCCACACGCACAACTTTAAAGGGGTTTCCCGATGAAAGTGATGATGTTTACCGACGTTATTCACCCATTTATTGGGTGAGTTCCTGTATGCCCCCGGTATTTTTGGCCCATGGGAAAGATGATACGGTTGTTCCGTGTAATTCATCCATAAAACTGGCTAAAAAAATGAAGGCCTGTTCCGTTGATTATAAATTTTACGTCCATAAAAGAGGGAATCACGCTTTTGAATTTGTTTTAAAGGATTTTAAAACCATCAAAATCCTGGAAACGACGATTAATTTTTTGAAAGCGAAATTATCCAAAAGTGTTCAATCCAACTCTGATTTTAAAGAGAAAGGAGAGCATCATGCGTGTTGATTTTGAATTTGAAAAGGGTAAAATCGATTATCTTTCTGGATATATTTTTAAAGGCAAAAACTATCGCTGTAATTATTTGAGATACGATACCAGATATAAAAAAGCCGCAAAAGGAACCCAAGAGGTGGAGGTGTACAATTTTCAACCCAAAGGGGATGTGAGGGCATCAGCCATCATTATGCAGGGTTTGGGGAGCAGAAATGTGAAATTTCTGTTGTGGATGGCTACCCATCTTTCTTCAGCCGGAATTAGTTCTTCAGTGATTATCCCCCCCGGGAATTACACTCGGGTGGAAGACAAATCGGTCAGCGGGAAAAACTACCTGTGGCCGGATTTGAATCTCATGGTACCCACTTGGGAAAATGCCGTTGTGGATGTAATGACGACAATTGACTTACTGCAACAAGAGGGGTTGTGGTTGGAAAACAACTGTCTGGTGGGATACTGCCTGGGAGGGATGATCTCATGTATTGTGTCCGCCATTGAAAAGCGGATTAATGAAACTATTTTGGTGGCCACCGGTGGACATATGGGTATGATCATGCATGAATCCAGAACCACAAAATTCGCCAGGAAGCTGATGAAAAATGGATACGGTGATGATTATTATTTGAACGATAAAGAAAAAATATACGCCACTTATGAAGAACAAATGCCTCGGATTAACAGGATGACGTTGAAGGAAATCATCGAAAATGAAGACATCCACCCTTTGTTGAAAATCGATCCCTTGGCATATGCCCATTTGTTAAGTCAGTCCAGAACAACCATCATCGATGCCTATTTTGACGAAACTCTTCCAAAACCGACTCGAAAATTACTGTTTGAGCAATTGGAAGATGCCAAAAAATATGTAACGCCATTCAGTCACGGTTCTTGGCTGCCCTTTGAGTACCTACTCTCTCTTTACATCCTACATCGCATGAAAGTTAACGACAGAAGAACAAAAAAGATGCTCTTGCGAAGTGAAAAGCCAGAGGATTTAACCGGAGAAGATTTTCTAAGCAAGGTTTTTCGGAAAATAGGGTTTTAAAAAGAAGGCCATCATGAAAACACTAATAAAGGCTAGCTTTTTTGGAGGGATAAGGTATGGAGAAGGGTTCAAAGAAAATAGAAATTTTATGTGCCGGAGAGGTTCTCTTCGATTTAATTTCAGTTGACAGGGGTAAAGGTATCGGCGAGAGTTTGACTTTCAAGAAACGAATGGGGGGTTCCCCCTTTAACGTTTGTTGCGGTTTGTCAGCTTTGGGTGAAAGTTGCTCTTTTTTTACACAGTTGGGAGACGACAGTTTTGGGAAAGCCATATATAAGTATCTTGAAACCCGTGGTATTGATACGCAATACGCATTTGTCAAAAAGAGGGCAAAAACCTCTCTGGCTTTTGCCGGTGTTGATGAGTCCGGTAAAGCTGACTATGAATTTTACAGGGAAAACACGGCCGATGTTTCCATCAATGAGGAGACAGTGGAGCAAGTCAATTTTGACAATATATCCCTATTCCACTTTGGCTCCCTGGCCATTATTGATAAACCTGGAGCGAAAACCTATTTAAAGCTATTCGAGAAGGCAAAAAACAAATATGTTTTAACTGCGTTTGATCCCAATATTAGACCCTTTTGTATTCACGATAAAGAGAAATACATAGCTTTGGCGATGCGGATTATTCAGACAGTGGATGTGTTGAAATGTTCAGATGAAGATCTGTATTACATCACAGGTGAAAGCAAACCGGAAAAGGCACTGAAATTATTACCTCAAAATCCAAATCGAATGGATTTTGTCACACTGGGAAAAGAAGGATGCCTTATTCACTTTGAAGGAAACTTAAAAGTCATCAATGGCTACAAAGTGGATGTTGCGGATACCGTTGGGTGTGGAGACTCCTTCATGTCCGGCATTTTGAAAGTGATCAGAAACAGTTTTTTAAGCGATGAAACAGATCGATTTGCTCTAATGGAAGAGGCTGCCAATTTCGCCGTGGCTTGTGCAGCCATCGTCGCATCTCGTGAAGGAGCAGCTGACGCCATGCCGGGGGAAAAAGAAGTTTATCAGTTTATAGCGGACAGGGCAAATTAATAAAAAACCAACTTTCTATAATCAAATCAAAAACCATTTTTTTCAAGAGAACATTCTCCCTTTGATCCCGGGACGTTTTCTCCCGATATGGTATAATTAAGGGGTATATTGGGGAGGTTTTTATGGAAGAAACGTCTAATTCGATCAACAGATTTTTAATCACCATTGCGTCTTTTGCCAGAGAATTGAACACGGCAAAAAACACAGTTGATATCTCGAAGGCAATCGAAAAGGTGATGGGACGGTTTTTTTCCATAGAATCCAGTTTGACCGCTATGTATAAAGATGATGAGTGGCAGGTTATCAGGCTTGATGACGGCTTTCCCATTAGCGAAACCGATATGGAAAATTATTATTCCCTTGCCCTTGAAAGAAAATCCCCCAGTTTTTTTCCATTGAATGATTCGGACTATTTGGTCATCCTTCCTTCGGTAAAATCGGGAAGACTGCTGTCTACTTTTTTTGGTTACGTTGGAGAAAACGAAAAGGGATTTACTCAAGAATTTGAGACCATGTTTGGTTTCTTTAGCTTCTATTCAGGCATTGTTTTAGAAAACTTGGATTTGTTGAATGAAGTGAAGGATGCTGCTAAGGTTCAAGAGCAATTACGAGTCTATTTCGAAATGATGCTAAACTCGTTGGATGAGGGTATCTGTGTGTTGGATTCATCCGGTGAATTTGTCTTTAAGAATAAAAAATACCGGGAAATCGATCCGGGTGATGCGGTTGTAGAACAGATAAAGAGAATTTCGGCGGAAACTTTTGCTCAAAATACCGGCCAAGCGGTTGAAATGGAATTTGACGGGGTCTTTTACTCCTTTAATTCAGTCATTTTGACGGATGATGATCAGGTTTTACTCAGGCTTGAAGACATTACCAACACCA
Organism: Thermotogaceae bacterium; assembly: GCA_030445775.1. GTDB lineage: Bacteria > Thermotogota > Thermotogae > MWEM01 > MWEM01 > JASUTC01. Next base: position 19,597 of record JASUTC010000016.1, read on the forward strand.
AAGAACTTGAACGAATGAAGAAGATCGATCAGATGAAGACGGAGTTTATTGCCAATATTTCTCATGAGCTTCGAACACCTCTATCTGCGATAAAAGCCTATTCCGAGACGATTAACGATTCGGTTGAATCATTGGATCCCGCAACATTAAAGGAATTTATGGGAACTATCATCGATCAAAGTGATCATTTGACCTTTTTACTGGATCAACTCCTTGATTTCTCAAGAATGGAGAGAAAGGACCTTAACTTAGAAAAGTCGAATTTCAACATTATCGAACTGATAAAAAAAGCAAAAGAGAGCAATAAGGAGAAATATGAACAGCATTCGGTAGAAATCGAGTTGAAGTTGCCAGAAGAAGCCGTCATGGTTAATGCCGATGAAAAGAGAATCAAACAGGTTTTAATCAATCTCATTTCAAATGCTGTTAAATATTCAAATAAAGAAATGGATGAAAAAAAGGTCGTTGTTTCATTGGAAACTGAGGGAGATGAAGTGACCATCGCCGTTAAAGATAACGGTTTGGGAATTGAAGAATCCGAGCTTGATAAGATCTTTAACAAATTTTACAGAATTGACAGTTCTTTGACTTATGAAGTGGAAGGGACAGGGCTTGGATTGGCTATTTGTCGAGAGATTATTCATGAACACGGTAAAGAGATCACCGTAGAAAGCTCACCGGGTGAAGGGTCTGTATTCAGCTTTAAACTGGACAAAGCGGGGGATTAGGGTATTATGGACTTAAAAAAAACCATTCAAGAAATCGAAACCCTGCCTTCACCGGATTTCATTTTACAAAAGATCGTCGATACTGCCAACAACCCAGCGGCCTCAGCAAAGGATTTAAACGAGGTGGCCTCTAAAGACCCCGGTTTTGTGGCAAAGATTTTAAAACTCGCAAATTCCGCTTATTATGGTTTACCCCGTAATGTCACAAAATTAACCGAAGCCATCATGATATTGGGATTTAAAACGGTTAGAAACATGGCCATGAGTATTTTTACCAGTAAAGAATTTTTCAGCTTTGAGCCAGAAAACCTGGATATGAAGGAATTTTGGAAACATTCAGTGGTCGTTGCCACGGTTGGAGAGTTAACCGCAGAGATTATCGGCTATTCCAACAAAGAAGAGTTGTTTATGTGCGGGTTGCTGCACGATATCGGTAAATCCGTGCAGGGTGTACTGTTCCCCAATCTGTTTGATTCCATCATTAGTGTGGCGAGAGTTAAGAAGATCAGCTATTATCAAACTGAACAACAGTTGGAAATCCCTACTCATGAGATATTTGCAGAGTTGTTGCTTGAAAAGTGGAATTTCCCGGAACTTGTGATGATAACCGCTTCAAGGCATCATCGACCCCAAAGCATTCAAAATTCAATCTATTCAGACCCTGTGAATATCATTACCCTGTCTACTTTTATTGCCGAAAGAATGAGAATGGGTGATAATGGGGCGGGTAGACCGATAGAGTTACCGAAATACTGTTGGGATGAATTAGGATTAACACCCGTCATTTTTGACGAGTTGTTGAGTTCTGTGGAAAAGAAAGTGGAAAAAATAGATGAATTTATGAATATATAAGGAGGAATAACATGAGAATTGGAATTTTAACTGGTGGTGGAGATTGCCCCGGATTGAACGCAGTTGTAAGGGGGATTGTTTCTTCAAAGCGTTCGGATATGGAGATATTTGGATTTATGAGAGGCTGGAATGGTCCGCTTGAAGCTGATTACATACCACTTAATACAGAAGATGTAGAAGGTATTCATATTCTTGGGGGTACCATACTGGGAACCTCCAGGACCAATCCCTTTAAGAAAGAAGAGGATACTAAAAAGTTATTTGAGAACCTTGAAAAGTTAAAGATTGATGCCATCATTGCCATTGGTGGTGACGACACGTTGAGTGTGGCTGCCAAGCTTTCATCTTTCCATTTTCCGGTAGTGGGTGTTCCAAAGACGATAGACAACGATGTTTCCAACACCGATTATACCTTTGGTTTCCATACAGCTGTTAACGTAGGGGCCGATGCCATTGACCGATTGCATTCTACAGCCAAATCCCATAACAGAGTGTTTTATGTGGAGATCATGGGTAGAGAAGCCGGCTGGATAGCCCTTGAAGCCGGTTTGGCATCAGGAGCTCATTTGGTACTTATTCCCGAATATCCCATGACACTGGATGAAATCATGTCAGTCGTTGACAAGCGAATGGAGCGAGGCGGCTACTGTATCGTAGCCGTTGCAGAGGGGTTTAAACCTACAGAATTTGAAGATGAGATAAACAAACACAAAGCGGTGGATGCATTCGGACATGTTCAATTAGGTGGAATAGCCGAACTTTTAACAGAGATTACCAAAGAAAGGCGCTCTTATGAGACGCGTTCGGTCGTACTGGGTCATCTTTTGAGAGGGGGCACGCCGACGGCTTTTGACAGGAATCTGGGAACCAGATACGGTGTTCATGCCATGGAACTGATCAAAAAGCAGGATTACGGCCGCATGGTAGCCCTTTCGGGAAACGACATTGTATCTGTTCCAATTGAATACGGTGTGGCAACTAAGAAACTGGTTCCATATGATTACTACAAACTGTGTACACTTTTCTTCGGATAAGGAGGCGATAATTTGAAGGGAAATCATGCTTACGTCCTATGGGCGATTGAAGTTATTGAGAATTATATCTTAAACGGCAAGGTGATTGATATTCCCGAATATATCCCCCATCAGCTAATTGAGACACAGGCGGGTGCTTTTGTCACTTTGCATAATGACGATCAGAGTCTTCGTGGTTGTATTGGTACGTTTATGCCTACTCAGAAAAACCTGGCGTTGGAAATACGGGAAAACGCTATAGCAGCTGCCACACGAGACCCCCGGTTTAACGCAGTCTCTCCGGAAGAGTTGGATCATATCATCGTGTCCGTAGATGTTTTATCGCAACCGGTTGAGTGCAAGAACTTGGAAGAGTTGGATCCGAAAGTCTACGGAGTGATCGTGGAAAGCGGGTACAAAAGGGGTTTGTTACTGCCGGATCTTGACGGGGTTGATACAGTCCAAAAGCAGCTTGAAATCGCCAAAAGGAAAGCCGGTATCGGTAATCACGAAGCGGTCAAAGTTTACAAATTTGAAGTGAATAGGTACCATTAAGGAGGAATTACTATGAGAGAAGCCCTCTTTTACGAAGAAATTGGAGGGTCTAAGGTAAGATGCAATCTTTGTCCCCATCATTGTGAAATAGAAGATGGTCATTCGGGTACATGCCGGGTAAGAATCAACAAAGGTGGGGTCCTGTATACATTAACATATGGAACACTTTCATCCATATCAAATGATCCCATTGAAAAAAAGCCTCTTTATCATTTTCACCCCGGTACGGTGATACTGTCGGTGGGTTCTTGGGGCTGCAACATGACATGTCCATGGTGCCAAAATTGGGAAATCGCCCATGAAAAACCACAAGTCCAGCGAGTCAACCCTGACAGACTGATTGATCTGACACTTGACAGAGAACTTGAGGGGATTGCCTATACCTACAACGAACCGATTGTGTCTTTTGAGTTTGTTTTGGACACATCCAGAATGGCGAGTGCTGATGGGCTTTACAATGTGATGGTCACCAACGGGTACATCGAAGAAGCGCCTCTCAAACTCTTGTTGCAGACGATACAAGCCATGAACATAGATCTAAAGGGCTTTAATCCCAAGTTTTACAAAAAGAGGACATCCGGTGATCTTGAGACAATCAAAAAGAACATTAAAACCATCAGCGATGAAGGTCTCCATTTGGAATTAACCACCCTTGTAATTCCGGGGGAAAATGATTCCGAAGAGGAAATGGAAGAACAAGCGGCATGGATCGCATCGGTCAACGATAAAATCCCCTTGCATTTATCCAAATACTATCCGGCGTATAAATTCAACAAACCGCCCACACCTGATGAGACATTGTTAAAATTGTACGCAATCGCCAAAAAGCACTTAAAATACGTTTACTTGGGCAATACGAATTTAAACCAGGGAAGGGATACCCATTGTCCGGTTTGCGATAACCTTTTAATCAAACGAAGAGGTTTCAACGTAGAAATCGTCGGTATACAGGATAAAAAATGCTCGAAATGTCAAACGGATCTCAACATCAAACTATGAAGCTATCGAAAAACAGTTGGATATTAATTCTCATATTCATCATTCTTCTACTGTTTTTTTCGATCCTGTTTTTTTTTAGAAGTAAGCCGGAATACGTTTCAAAAGTAGATATAGCCCTTGGAACAACGGTTAAAGTGGTTGTATCATCGGATAAAGATCCCGGATTGATCATAGAGGCTATTCTTCGGGAATTTCACAGAATCGACAGGAAGTTTTCAGTTACCGATCCCAAAAGCGTGATATCACAGATCAATAAAAGTGAAAATCCCGTTGAAGTAGATGAAGAAACGGCCTTCGTGATTGAACGCTCTATCGCACTTGCCAGGGCAACGGAAGGGGCGTTTGATCCGGCTCTTGGGAATCTGATCACTCTTTGGGGATTTGACAGGATAAATGACAGTGCCTTTAAACCCACTATCCCATCGGATTCACAAATTGAAGAAGCATTGGAAAAATCCGGTTATGAAAACATCTTGTTGGAAAACGATGTGGTGATCCTTAACAATTCCGTAAAACTGGATCTTGGTGGTATCGTCAAAGGCTATGCCATTGACAGGGGGCTATCCATTGCAAAAGAAATGGATCCCGAGGCTACGGGATATATTGATGCAGGAAGGGATATAGGAATCATTGGACCAAAGTTTGGTGGTGAGTATTGGGCCATAGCCGTTCAAGATCCAAGAGGTGACAGTGGGGAGTATATCGATCTCGTTTATCTGAAAAAGGGAGCCATTGTTACTTCCGGTGATTACGAGCGCTTTTTTATGATGGATGGTGTCAGATATCATCATATCCTAAATCCTAAGACAGGATACCCGATACGAGAAACCATTTCCACCACGGTTATCTCGCCGGATGCCATGGATGCTGATGCCTTTTCAACGGCGGCGTTTGTGCTTGGATCCGAATTTTCAGCGGTTCTGTTACCTGTTTTGGGAGGACAGGGGTTGTTTGTGGATGCTCAAAACAAAGCGACATATACAGAAGGCTGGTCATTTTTCAAGGAAAAGCATTAATGCGCCAATTTCAATCACGGGTTAAAGAAAATAATTACACATTGTTTCAAAAACGTGATCTCTATCTGTATACGATACTCATTTTTTTTGTTATTACAGCCGTGTACTTCGGGTTCGCTTTTTCAAAAGGAAGTGTTGTAGAAGTTAGAATCAACGGTACCGTTCAATATCGCTTTTCACTTGAGGAGGAAGGGCAAAAGTCTATCCAGAGTAACGGGAAAAGGCTGATGGATTTGTTGATCGACCAGGGAGATATTCGAATCATCAATTCTCAATGCCCTCTGCATTTATGTGAAAGAGGCAGTTTGAAACAATCCGGTGTTTTAGTTTGCGTTCCTCAAAAGGTGATTATCAGCATTGTCAGAGATGAAGAACCGGTTAAAGACACAGATGGAATAGATTTGATTACAGGATAGAAGGAGAATGAATATTAAGCGAGGAGAAAAGCCGTTTTCATCGGTGAGGTTGACATATTTATCCGTTTTAACAGCCGTTGCCATTATTATTGGTATACTGGAAACCGTTATTCCACCACCCGTCCCTTTGGTGGGGTTTAAGTGGGGTTTTTCAAACAGTATCATCTTGATGGTATTGATGCTCATGGGTCAAAAAGAAGGGTTTATTGTTGCAACCTTGAAGGTCATCATCGCCAACTTGTTAACCGGAAGGTTTTTGGGACCATCGTTTTTTTTGGGACTTGGGGGATCGCTGAGTTCTGTTTATATGATGTCAACACTGATGAAAAGTAAATTTGGTTTAATAGCAGTGAGTATATTTGGTTCGTTTGTGAGTAACTTGGTACAATTGTTTTTAGCAGCTACGCTTTTTATTGGATCCGGAAAGGTTTTTTATTTATCCGGATACATCATTGGAATTGGTGCTTTTACCGGATTTCTAAATGCCATCATCGCTTATGGGGGGATAAAATGGATGAAACAAATCGATATACTGTCATAATGGCTTCTGGGTCACCAAGGCGGAAAGAATTGATGAAAAGGTTTCCTATAGAGGTGATTTACAAATCTCACAGGTTAGACGATGAGAAAGCGGATGAGGTTGAAAGTAAATATGAACAGGAAATTGTGGTGGATATCGCCTTAAAAAAACTCAAATCCATGTACGATCTCTTTAAAAAGCCTCAAACAGTAATTATTGCCGCAGACACCATGGTATTTTACAAAGGCAAGGTTTTGGGGAAACCCAAGTCCATAGAAGATGCCGAAGAAATGTTGCATATGCTCTCCGGACAATGGCACGAGGTTTACACCGGATGTGCGCTTTCCATTACAGAAGAAACGGGCGAAGATCATGAAATAAAATTTTGGGAGAAAACCAGGGTCAAATTCAGAAAGGTTCCCACGGCGTTCATAAAACGTTATTGTGCCACTGAAAAACCCCTTGATAAAGCGGGTTCTTATGGTATTCAAGATGAAGGGGCTTTTCTGGTTGAAAAGATTGCCGGGGATTATTACAATGTGATGGGTTTGCCTATCGGAAGACTTTGGGAATTACTGTTGGATTTTGAGGTTATCCATCTATGATCATGCCCCGGGAAAAACTACTGAAATATGGTTCCGGGAGTTTAACTGCAGATGAATTGATTGCCATTCTTTTAAGAACAGGTACGCCACAAATGAATGTGTTAAAGGTTTCAGAACAGTTGTATTCAAGTATGGATCATTCGCTGTATAAGTTACAACAAGCCCCCCTTGAAAAGATTAAAAGAATCAAGGGAATGGGTCAAGTCAAGGCAATCACGTTGAAAGCCTCTTTGGAACTGGGAGTGAGATTATACAAGGAACTGGTGTTGGAAAAGCGAAAGATCAAAAAACCCTCGGATATTTTTAAAATGTGTCTGGATATGTCTTTTTTTAATCAGGAAACCGTGAGGATTATTTCAGTGGATTCCAAATCAAACGTAATATCCGTTGAGGATATCACAAGGGGAACAGCTAATGCCTCACTCATACATCCAAGGGAAGTATTCAAACCGGTAATTTCCAACTCAGCTGTCAGCTTTGCCGTGGTTCACAACCATCCCTCAGGTGATCCCACACCGAGTGAGGCAGATAGGGATATTACAGAACGTCTGAAAGACTGTTCAAAGATAATGGGAATTGATATAATTGATCATATTATCATTGGTAAAGGTAGATTTTACAGCTTTACTTTGAAAAAAGAGCTACATGGAGGTGCAAATGAGGATGCCGGACAACAACAATCAGGGCTTAGACAAATTGCAGAAGCTTAAAATGGAAATAGAAAAAGACCTGGAGAAGAAAACTGGGAAAAAGAGACAAAGTAGCGAAAAAAGAAAGAAAATTTCCCTTTCAGATGATTTGAGAAAACGCTTAACCACAAGCAAATCTTCCAATGTAGCAGTTGATGAAATCAGGACGCCTATCGATATTGAACGATATTTGACTGATCTTTCTTTAACCGATTTAAAGGGAGTTTTAAGGAATTGCACAGAAAAAGATCGAAACATAGGGATACAAGAAAATTTTAAGGGTTTATTGGATATACTGAACAAAAATCTTAAGAATGCAGATGAAAAATTTACCGCTTTAGTCCAAAACGTAAAAAAGGACTACACTTTTTTCAATTTCTTTTTGACGAAAGTTCTTATGGGTAAAGACATTAACAAGGAAATGAAAGCGTTTTACAAAAATTATCAGGATTCCATTTACCCCTTTTTGTTAATCATCTTTTATACCGTGTTTCAAACAGGTTCTTATGCTTCCTTAAAAAATATTCTGCGTGTTGTTGAAAAAAACGATCAAGATTTACTGCCGGAATTGATAACTGCTATGATCAAACACGATTATATGGGTGTTTCAAAATCAATCGGTGCAATTTACAGGCAGAATCAGTTTAGAGATTATCAAAACATCGCCAGTGCTTTACCCTATCTTTTAAATTCAGATGATGAGTCTCATATACGAGTGGTGAATACATTGGAGAAGAAAAAACATCATCGATGTTCAAAGATATACCGAGAGTATTTGACAAAAGAGGAGATTAATACAGACAAAACGCTCTCTGAGTGTCCCATGGGTATGTTTATCCTTGCAAAAAAACTGTTAAGAAATGGTCAATTACAAGAGGCAAAAGATATCTCAAAAGAATTAGTCAGAATGAAAGATCCCCATGGTATATTGTTACAATCCAGTATGATATACGCCTCAAAGGATGAGGCAACGGCTTTCAAGGTCTGGTATGAATCCCTTAAGCCGTATAAAACCATCATGTTAGGCTGGGAATCAGAGTCTCAAACGCAATTTAAAGGGTTGGGACTTGACAGGGGAACTAGAAGTATCCGATTGGAAGAGTTCCAGATACCGGATAATATAGCAACATTTAAAGCGCAAATTGGTAAAAGGCTTAATCAACACACGGATTTTGAAATATTCTTATATCCATATGAAGAATTAAGGGCACTATTTTCCCCTTATTGTTGTCAGCTTTATTACAGTATAAATTAATGGAAGGCGGTGCTGAAAGTGGGCATACTGCAACCAATGGAATCAATGATTCAGGACATGGATGAATGGGAATTAACGATCAAAAACCAAGCACCTATCGTCTTTTCGGGTCTTTCTTTTTTGGAAGATTGTTCACAGGATCTCGATCTTGATATGACCACCGCTTATACCCCAGGCGATTTTTTGGTCAACGAAACGGAAATCTTGAAAATGAAAGGTTTTTTGAGTTCCATCATTGTTTTTCGTGAGGAATTGCTAAATCAATGGTCCAATTTATTGAATATATGTACCGTATTGTATCGTATGAAAATGGCTGTGGGGAAAAATTCACTCGGTATGAAGATCGTGGTTCGCAATTTGCCGGATATGATCTATAATACGGAGTATTTAAACGAAACAATTGAAGATGCCGGTTGTATCTTTTGGCCAATGTCTGTCACGGATGGGATCATACATAAACTCATTTGGAAGCGATACGTAGATATTAAACAGGCCATCGATTCCTATAAAAAAAGATTGTATCCCGGTATGAAGATTTTGCTGGAATGTGATAATATATCGGACAGTATCGAGGCCATGAAAAACGGAGCGGATGGCATTATTCTCAGGAACATGAGGGAAGATATCGTTGCGGAGATTGCCAAGACCATCAGGGAGCGGTTTAAAAAAGTTTATCTTGAATACAGGGGAGATGTTCGTCTTTCCAACATAGAAGGGTATGGAAAGAGCGGAATCGATGCCATCGGCATCGATGACATGACATATTTCTTTGGAAGTTCCAATTTGAAAATGGAAATCAATCGTATCAGCAATCTTAATCATGAGGAACAATGACGAACAATAATAAATACCAAAAACGGCTTGGCTTATTTTTAGATGCCGCAACGCCTTTATTTTATATAGCCGTAAAGGATTTGGAAAACGAGACAATTGTTGAAAGGTATTACAACCATCATGAATTAAAGGGAGAAGCCCTCACATCAGTTGTTAAGGAGATATTTGATGAAAACCACTTTAATGTTCATGAGTTGGCTTTTCTATGCACCACAAAAGGGCCCGGTTCATTGACGGGATTAAGAATCGCCATGAGTCTACTAAAAACCATGGCACAGATTTTGAAGGTGCCCATCGTCTGTATTCCAACCCTTTATGCTTTGGAGAATTCTTTTACAACCAATGAATCTACTGAAAACAAGAAAAAAATAATCACTTGTTTGATGGCCCGAAAAAATTGTTATTTCGTTCGATTCTTCGGTAATAAAGATGATGCTTTTAAACAAATATCCACAAAAATGCTCTGTGAAAAGGCAAAAGATGTTAATATATTACTGTGGCCATCAGGATCAGTAGTTGTGGATGACTGTGATAAACAGCGGGTGAATTCCGTCATAGTTAAGCTGAGTCCTGAGGTTATTTTTAAACTAAGTGAGCTTAAATGCGAGGAAAAAGAATACGTTAATTACATAGAATGTCAACCGGAATACGCAGGAAAATCGGTTGCTGAAAAGAATTTTGAAAACAAGTGAAAAAGTAGAATGTGATATAATTTTTTATCTTGGAAAAGCAAATCATTTAACCGAGAGGGAGGGTCTAAATGAAAATAGTAAATCCCCTGGGAGAAATTACTGTACATATAAACGTTTTGAAACACCTTGTCTATCAGTCTCTACTCGAAAGTTACGGGTTGGTTAGGATGGATGATGTCAATATCATCTCGAAATACCTTGGTGGGGAAGAAAAGGGGATTCACATCAGAGATGATGAAGACGGCATATTCATAGATGTTTATCCGGTTATCTCCTATGGAATGAAAATTGATCAGGTTGCATTGAATGTACAGGAATATGTGAATTACAAATTTGAAGAGATGCTGGGGATGAAACCGGTGGAGATCAACATTCACATATTGGGGATAAAACTCGATTAGATTGAATTTTCCTTGGAGAAAGAGGTGTTAAAATTGGATAATAAGCCTTCGAAGGTCGATGCAATATTCTTAAAGAACGGATTTAAAAAAGCCTCCGAAGTTTTAGTGGCCCACAGGGATGAATTAAACGCCTTAAACGTCTTCCCCGTACCTGATGGAGATACAGGGCATAATATGTCAGCTTGTGTATTGGAAGCTTGCAAGGAGTTGGATAAGATAAAATACGATTCCATTAAAACCGTTTCTAATGCTATTAAAAACGGGACTTTAATGGGAGCACGCGGGAATTCAGGAGTTATCCTATCCCAAATCTTTAGTGGTTTTTTTGAAGTTGTTCTGAAAAACGATAGAATTGATATTCCAATCTTTGTAAAAGCCATGAAACGTGCTAATGAGGTTGCCACAGGTGCGGTGATGAAACCCGTTAAGGGTACCATATTAACGTTGATAGAAGATCTCGCCAATTATTCATCCAAACACCAGGAAGATTTCCCTGATTACAAACACTTACTGGATATGTTGACAAAAAGGGCTTTTAAGGTAGTGGAAAAAACCAGAGAAATGATGCCGAAGCTAAAGCAGGCGGGCGTTGTAGATGCCGGTGCGAAGGGTTTGGCTTATATTGTTGAAGGATACTACAAATACGCTTCAGGAGACACGAAAATTATCATTGAAAAGAAAGGTGAAGTCCCACAATTAAAATCAGAAGCCGAAATTGTTGCGGAGGAATTAACCTATCAATATTGTACGGAATTTATGGCCAGACTTTTTTCCGGAGTGGAGGCAGCAGATGTTGATTCTCTTAAGAATAATCTGAATCGAATGGGTGATTCCTTGGTATTGGTACACAATTCAGATATCTTGAAAGGCCACATTCATACAGACCATCCGGGAAGAGTTTTTGAGTATGCATTGAAGTATGGGGAGCTCATGAAGGTCAAAGTGGATAATATGAAGGAACAACACAAGGAAGTTTTGATACACAGCCAGAAAGGAAAACAAACAGAAAAATCAGAAATAACGCAAAATGAAGATTCTAAATTAATCCCTGAAGAAAGTGGCTATTCCATAGAACCAACCGCCAATAAAAGGCAATATGCCTTTGTAGCCGTCTCACCCGGAGAAGGGATTTCCAGAATATTGCACGAGATGAATGTAGACAACATCGTATTTGGCGGACAAACAATGAACCCCTCAACAGCGGATATTGCCAATGCCATCGAAAAGATAGATGCGGAGAATATTTTTATACTTCCCAACAACACAAATATCATCATGGCCGCTGAAAGCGCTGCGAAGATGAAAGAGAGTGACACGAAGCATATCGAAGTGCTACCAACCAAATCCGTCCAGGAAGGATTGGCATGTATCATCGCCTTTGTGGAAAGTGCATCACTTGAGGAAAATTTGGAGTCCATGGAACTTGCCTTGAAAGAAGTACTTTCGATTTCAGTAACTCATGCGGTAAGGGATTCAGAGATCAACAGTGAGAAGATCAAAGAGGGAGAATTCCTTTTTTTTGCAGGTAAAGATTTACTGGCTCATACCGAAACTTTGGAGGAAGCGGTTTATAAAGGTATGGAACAAATTGATTTAGAGGACTATGAGATCATGACCATTTTTTACGGTGAAGATGTTCAAGAAGAATTCGTCAACAGGCTGAGTGAAACTTTGCAAGAAAAATATGAGGACCTTGAAATAAGCATATACAATGGAGGACAAGCGCATTATCCGTTTTACATTTCCCTTGAATGAGGTCTTGATGAATGAACAGAAAAGAAAAACTGGTTTTAATTGCGTTGGCTTGTGTGTTTGTTTTGGGCGTGGTATTCAGTATCAAGGATTTGAATGTCTCGGTTATGAATACAGAGGAAAGAGCAGCGTATGACCAACAGACCGAAGTACTGAGAACCGGTTTGATTGACGTTAACACAGCCAATGCTATGGAATTGCAACTTTTAAAGGGAATTGGCACTACAAAAGCAGATGCAATTGTGAAATATAGAGAAACAAACGGGTCATTTTCAAAAAAAGAAGATATCATGAATGTACCCGGTATCGGTCCGGCAACCTATGAAAAGATTAAGGACAGGCTACAAATTACTGAAAAGTCAATGGATGAATCAAAACAAGAGCAACATCACAGTGAGGAAGAACGAATCAACATCAATCGTGCATCACAGTTACAATTGGAAAAACTGCCCGGGATAGGACCTGTTAAGGCGAGAAGCATTGTTGAATATCGAGAATTAAACGGAGATTTTAATGATTTACCTGACTTAATCCTTGTTAAGGGAATTGGAGAAAAGACCTTTGAACAAATTAAACCAATGATTACCATCAGTCATTAAAAAAGAAGAAATCATCTTTAGGAGGGCTATAAATGAAAAAAAGAACCATTATCACGACTTTTTTGACAATGTTTTTACTTACGGCGATCCTTAGTGCAGGGACACCATTTTCCGCAAGTTCCAGACAGCCTGTTATGGGTTTCATCGATTTTGATATCGCCGGACAGCAATTTTTGGAATCAAAGAACTTAATGGAAGAATATCAGGCGGATGCCGAATATTACAACAGTCTTTTGAAGCCGCTGGAAGATGAAATTATTAGAATGAGGAATGCAGGAGAAGAGAATTCCAAATCCTATCAGTTAAAGGTCAACGAGTATTCCCTTCAAAAGGACAAATTTACCACACAGTTACAGGAAAAATACACGTCCCAGTTTGAAAAGGTTAACGAAAAACTCCTGACATTGGCAGAAGAATACGCAAAGATCAACAACATCGATATGCTAATAACAAATAAAGTGGCCGTTTATATTGCCAATGATTTCGATTTGACGCAAGACTTTATCAACTTTGCAAATTCACGGGCGGAATTTTAATAACAATTGAAAAATCAACTCACCTGTAACCAATTGGAAAAAAAATACGGTAGAAGAAAAGTGGTGAAAGGGGCGTCTTTGGAAGTCAATTCCAATGAAATAGTTGGTTTGCTTGGCCCCAACGGGGCTGGGAAAACCACCATCTTTCGAATGATGCTCGGTATTGTTATACCCACAAAGGGAACCATCCATTTAAATGATGAGGACATTACCCACATACCCATACATCTGAGGGCAAAGCGGGGGATTACCTATTTGCCACAGGAAGTTTCTGTGTTTACCGGATTAACTGTCAGAAAAAATGTTTCAGTTATCTTTGAAAACATGAAAATGCCAAAGAAAGAAATCAGAGAAAGAACACAACAGCTTCTTGAAGATTTCGGAATATCACATTTGGAAACTCAAAAGGCTTCCAATCTTTCCGGTGGCGAAAAAAGGCGCCTTGAGTTGGCAAGAATGATGACCCTTGAACCGAAATTTATACTGCTCGATGAACCTTTCAGCGGCATCGATCCCATGACCGTCAAGGATATTCAGCGTATGAGTATTCGATTGAAAGAAATGGGCATCGGTGTGATTGTTACAGACCACAACGTTGACGATATCAGGCGAATCGTTGATCGACTTTACGTGATTCACAAGGGAACCATATTGGCTGAAGGGGATCCTGAATCTGTTTTCAGTGACAGAAAAGTTATAGAAAACTATCTTGGAGAATAATATGAATATATGTGTAATAGGTTATTCAGGGAAGATCAACAAAACCCCTATCAAGGAACTTTATGATTTTACGTACCGATTAGGTTATACCATCGCTGTTCGCGGACATACCCTTTGGTCGGGAGGCAGAGACGGTATCATGGATATTGTATCAAAAGGCGCTCATGAAGGCAGCGGAGAAATTGTGGGGGTTTTACCCTGGGACAAGGGAAACTCAATGTCCAAACCTTCGGATTATATCCAAAACGTTGTCTTTACCGGACTGGATTTCACCATGAGAAGCTGTATTCTGGTGAATAATGCCGATCTGGTGATCTCTGTTGGAGGCGGTTCAGGTACTGCAACAGAAATCTTTGCCGCCTATTCTTATGGCAAACCCATTTTATTATGCTCAAAAAGCGGCGGTTGGACCCAAAAGATCGCAGAAACCTTCAAAGATAAATCAAACCCAGTATTCCTGGACGCCAGAGAAACAGCACCGGTCTTTCTTGTCAACACCATCGACGATATAGAACGGCATTTGTAAAACGACTAAACTTCACACTATTTATTGAAAACCCCGACATCCATCGCTGCTACCACTCCAAGGAGTGGATTTATCTTTTACGAATTATAACATTTTCCTTTACTATCCCAGGGATGTGTTAATTAAGTTTTATAAGAAAGTTATGTATGCTACAAATATTCATTTGAACCCTACAAAAGGAGTGGTTAGAGATGAATAGGAAGATTTTGTTAGTTTTGGTTTTATCCTACATTCGCAAAATCTATAAAGAGGGAGGCTCCACCCCCAAATCCCGGAAAAGCTGCTCCTGCTTTTTGGCCATCTCACCAAGAATTCTTCCATGTCCAGGCGCCTCAAAGAGCTCAATTGAATCCAATTCATCCAATAGACCCTGCAGTGTCCATTTTTCAAACAGCTTGGCCTCTTGCATCTTCTTTTTCACATAAGACAGGTAAATTAATGCAATAAACTCCACAAAAAGCTTCCCGTTCAATGACAATTCAGAAGAAACCTGCATTCTTCTGAAGTTCAACCGGTCCTTCAAATTACCAAATGCCTTTTCGACAATATCCTTACTCCGGTAAAGGGATAGGGCGACAAAAGGATCTTTGATCTCGTTGGACAGCAAGGCAAAGTACCCGAAATTCTTCGCTGCTTCTCGTATGGCCTCTTCCTTGGGTTCAACTTTACGTCCCCGATTGAGGGTTTCACTCACGGTAAAGTATTTGTCGTATTCGTTGGCATCATACTCCCAGCGTTTCCCGGATAACAAATCGTTTTGAAGCTGTGTCAGATGATCGTTCATGGCCACCTGATCTTTGGCCGCCTTTTCGGGATTGTAAAACACGAACAGATACGCCCGTCTTTTTTCTTTCACAACATCGCCCTTATAGGGACGCTCTTGTTCATAGTCCCACTCAATGGGTCGACAAATGCCATTGGTGTGAAATGGTCCCTGCAAGTGGGTCCACAATTTCAAGTTCTCCCGTTCTTCATCCAGGATCGTTTTCACGTATTTCAGATTGAGTTTCGTCCCAACGATGAATTTCTGGTGATGCTGGTACAGGGCATTGATGTTCTTTTGAGAGTAAAACCCGCGATCCAGTACGAGTTTGATCTTTTTATAGCCCATCACATCGAATTCTTCCACCAGCTCCCGGATGGTGGACACATCGGTAATATTCCCCGGGAGTTTGCGATAGTAAAAGGGCAATCCGGATGCTTCTCCAAATAACAAGGCCAGATTCAGTTGCGGGAGGCGATCGTGTTCTTTGTTTTTGCCTCGCTTGACCTGCTTGAGGACGTCTGAATAACTGGAGATGGAAGTGGTATCAAAGACCCAATATTCTTTTTCCAACCGTCTTTTCCCCTGTTTCTGGAAGAACCTCATCCGGCTGGCCTCATCGATGGATTGAAACAGATCACTACTTCTTTGTGAGGGGAGGTCTTCTCCATACGGATGGCTATGTGTTTTCTGCCAATGGGAAAATCGACTCAACGGGTTGTTCTCTTCCAGAATCAGGTAATAGGCTACCGAGAGTATTTGTTTGTACATCTCAGGAAAACAGCTCTTTAAATCCGCTGTGAGGCCAATCGTTTCTCCGATTTGGTCAAATAGATAGATAGCCCCGAAAAAGCTTCGTTTAATGGTTGTGATCGGTAGGGGGCCTTGTTTGGCTGGCGGAATCTTCATGTGTTCCGATTGTTTCTTATAGGGTCTTGTGGGGATAATTTCCCCGGTTTCTGGATCGACTTTCCCGATGAGTTTCCGTCTGGCTCTGGATTGTTGTTTGTCTTTGTCCCAATATGCCTCATTTTCATACGCATAGGTGATACCCGTTTGTTTGTTTTTCTGGTAAATAATACCCATACACTCATCTCCCTCGTTATATATTATAATATATAACGAGGTAAAAGTCAATGGCTTTTCTTTGTGTTATTTTTTAATCGCTCTTATAGCCCGTTGGTATCGTTACACTTTTTGGGAATGTAGGTTAGGAGTTTCATTGAAAATCCTAAGGAATTTACTTCTCAAATTCCACGTATCAACGGGACTGTCTCCCGGAAGTTAAATATATATTTCAAATTTCTTTATTATTCA
>JASUTC010000097.1 GCA_030445775.1 Thermotogaceae bacterium
GTCCCCCGGATTCTCCATTGATTCTCGACTCAATTTCAAATATGCTATAATTTTATACAATCTTTAAATAAAGGAGTGCGATACCCTTTGAATTTAAAAATAACCGTGAACGGAGAGAAAAAGCAATTCGATATAGAACCCAACGAAATGTTGATCGATGTCTTAAGAAGGGAAGGTTATAAAAGCGTTAAAAAGGGGTGTAACATGGCAGATTGCGGGACTTGTACCGTTTTAAAGGATGGCAAGGCCGTTTTGTCTTGCAAAGTTTTTGCCGCTTCCGTTGAGGGATGTGAAATCACAACGGTGGAAGCCTTGGGACAAAATGGGCCGCTTCATGATATTCAGCAGGTTTTTGTGGATGAGTCCGCTTTTCAATGCGGGTTTTGTGCCCCTGGAATCATCATGAATACCATGGAATTTATGGACGATATTCAACAAAGAGAAAACAAAGTGGTTCCGGTAAGTGAAATTAAAAACCGCCTTAACGGAAATCTTTGCAGGTGCACCGGTTATGAAGCCCAGTTAAGTGCGTTGAAAAAATTGGTTGTCAAATACGGCGGGGAGGTTGAAGACGAATGAGTGACAGACAATTTAAAGTGGTCAATCAAGTAGAAAAGAAAGTGGATATCAACAGCCTTGTCAGAGGTAAGTCGGTATACACTGAAGACATGGCTCCTGAAGATGCCTTGGTTATCAAATTATTAAAAAGTCCTCACGCCCATGCCCGAATTAAAAACATCGATACCTCTAAGGCTAAGGCGTTAGAAGGTATCGAGTGCGTATTAACCCATAAAGATGTGAATCAAATCTCCTATACACGAGCGGGACAAGGATATCCGGAACCCTCACCGTATGATACGCATTTATTGGGAGAAAAAGTCCGATTTGTGGGAGATACGGTTGCTTTGGTGGCCGGTAAAGATTTAAAATCTGTGAAAAAAGCCCTAAAGTTAATTAAAGTGGAATACGAAGTGCTGGAGCCCGTCCTTGATTTTGAACATGCCATGGATGAAGGCGCCCCGGTTATACACGATGAAGACGATACGGTGAATATCTATGATGCTTCAAAAAATTTGGCTCAACATTACGACATGTCCATTGGGGATGTGGATGAGATTATCGAAAACTCCGATATCCAAATCGAACGGGCGTATTATTACCCCAAATCCCAGCATGTCCACCTTGAAAATCACACTGCTTTTTCCTATTTTGATGATAAAGAACGCCTGGTGGTGGTTTCTTCCACACAAGTACCTTTCCATGCCAGACGTATTCTTTCTCACATCCTGGAAATACCCATCCGGAATATTCGAGTGATAAAGCCCAGGATTGGTGGCGGTTTTGGTGCCAAGCAGGGCGTAATCGTTGAGGGCTATTGTGCATTAGTCACCCTTAAAACGGGAAAACCGGCCATGTTGGTATATGACAGGCAGGAAACGTTTATCAACACGTATACCCGACATGATATGAGGGTGACTGTGCGGATTGGTGCGGATAAAGAAGGTAAAGTCAAGGCGATTGATATGCACGCCCTTTCCAACACCGGAGCCTATGGCGATCACGCTTTGACAGTTGCCATGGTGTGTGGTTCCAAGACACTCCCCCTTTACAACAAGGTGGAAGGGGTGCGTTTTGTTTCAGATATCGTTTACACAAACCTGCCCACTGCCGGAGCTTATAGAGGTTACGGTGCACCACAAGGGGTGCTGGCCTTGGATGCTGTTTTGGATGAGCTTGCTTATAAAGTGGGTAAAGACCCTCTGACTGTAAAAGAGATGAACACCATGAAAGAAGGCGAAACTTCACCCATCTTCAAGATCATGGGGGAAGGCAGAGAAGGCGTGGAGCAAATTGTCGCCAGTTGTAAATTAGACAAATGCATTGAGAGGGGAAAAGAGCTGAGCCAATGGGAGGGGAAATTTTTAAAATACAAAGATGCCATCCATTCCGAAGAAGCGAGAAAAACGGGCAAAATTCGTGGAATCGGTTGTGCTTTAGCCATGCAAGGTTCAGGAATCGCCAAAGTGGATATGTCCTCGGCCACCATGAAGATGAACGACGATGGCTCCTTTAACCTGCTGGTTGGTGCAACGGACCTTGGTACAGGAAGTGATACCGTTCTTTCCCAGATTGCTGCGGAAGAACTGGGCGTTCCCCTTGATTATATTCACATTTATTCTTCAGACACCGACCGAACCCCATTTGATGTGGGGGCTTACGCTTCCAGTACCACGTATGTTTCCGGAAATGCCGTTTTGAACACGGCGAAAAAGGTGAAAAAACAGATATTGGAAAATGCCGCCAAATTGCTGGAATGCGATGAAGCTGAACTGTATATCGAAAATGGAACCGTCAAGAACAAAACGGGAGACAAGTCTGTCACCTACGAAGATTTGTGTACACAACTCTTTTACACCTTCGATCAGATGCAAATTGGAGCCACCGGTTCTTTTGTGGGAGACGAATCGCCCATCCCCTTTATGGCCACCTTCCAGGAGATTGAAATAGACTTGGAAACGGGAAAAATCACACCCATAGAAATCGTCAGTGTGGTGGATTGTGGAACAGCCATCAACCCTGCTCTTGCGAAAGGCCAGGTAGAAGGTGCCTCTCTTCAGGCTCTCGGAGCTTCACTATATGAGGAGTTAACCTTCAGTAAGAAGGGAACGCCTACAAACGCATCCCTGTTTGGATACAAGATTCCAGATCGTTCCAGTTACGGGAAAGTAACAGCGGAGTTAGTGGACAGTTATGAGCCTTCCGGACCTTTTGGTGCCAAAAGCGTTTCGGAGATCGGCATTGATACGCCAACGGTAACACTTTTAAACGCCATATATAACGCCACAAGCCATTAAAGAAATCCAAGAATAGAAATTTTCTCAATAGCCTGTTTTTTAAAAACAGGCTATTGTATTCATACGATATGAGATACTCGTTTATCTTTCCATTTCCCCTTAAAGTACACAATTCCCATAATGAGAAATTCCGATGCCTCTGAAGCGAGAAAACCAAACCAAATCCAAAAGATGCTCAAATCAAGCAAATAAACCGTTATGAAAAGAAACGGCAGCTGAATACACCATCTGGAAACGATGGCTGATATGAGAAACGGCAAGTTATATCCGGCACCCGAAAAACCGGAGCCCCATCCGAATGACACTCCCAGGAAGATATATGAAGGAATGATAATCCTGAGCATGGGGATTCCCGTTTGAATGACCGCCTGGTCCTGTGTGAAAATCATCATGATGTTTTCGGCAAATACAAACGTCAGGCCGGAAATAACGAGCATAAACAACGCCCCTAACCCAGCGGAATATTTGGTGGTTTTTACTGCACGTTTCTTGAATTCTGCACCAAGATTTTGTCCCACAACGGTACTGCTTCCCATGAAAAGACCAATTAGCGGCATGATGACAAAGCCGGACAGTCGTTGTCCGATTCCGAAGGCCGCAACAGCCGTTGTGCCGTATATGGTGATTAATTTCAAGATGATGAGATTGGCTGAGTTTCTGAAAAGGACTTCAATGCCTGTTGGTAAGCCTATTGTCATGAGTTTTTTATCGATGGGAAGGTCAAAACGGAACAAGCCTCTCAAAGTGGGCCTGATCCTTCTTCTCTTGGAAAAGAGGACAAACAGGCCAAAGACAAACCCCACGCTGATGGAGATAACCGTTGCCAAAGCAGCTCCCAGAACACCCAACCCCATTCCCGGAAGGTTGATGAAAGGGATTTGCTCAAAAATGAAAATGGGATCGAGAACGATATTCAAGCTGGCGGACACAAACATGAGAATCATGGGCGTTTTTGAATCCCCAACACATCTCAAGGAAGTGTAAATACTGTAGGTCGTGTACATCACCGGTAAAAAGAAGATCCTTAAATATCCGTAATCCAACGCATCTTTTTGAACCAGGGGATCTTCCGTAAAAAATGCAATCAACGGTTTCATCAAGATCAGCAAAATGGCCATGGCGATGAGGGAAACAAACATCTTGAATGTCAGTGTCTGCTCAATGCAAATCCTCGTTCGATCGTAGTTTTTGGCACCAAAATTTTGAGAAATCAACGAAACCGAACTGGTCCCGATGATTTCATTCAAGACCTCCACCAACCAAAAGATACTGGTCAGGATGGTGACAGCAGCCAGAGCCTCTGGTGAAATCCGACCAATCCAGGCCATATCTACCAAATCGTAAAGGGTTTGGGCTGCAAATCCCAACATGGTTGGGATAGACATATACAATATATTTTTAAGAAGACTGCCTTCCGTTAGGTTTCGTTCCATGCCATTTTTTCTCCTTTTGGTTCCTTTTAAAGTTGCCGAAAGTGATTATACTATATGAGGTGAATAAAACAAATCAACAAAATGCATGTTGTCAGTTTTTACGAGAGTGGTGTCGTGGAATTTACTTTTCAAATTCCACGTATCACTTGACTTGTCCACCGGTTGTTCAATTTTTTAATTTCCGTTTATGTTTATTTAACAAAAAAACAGCAGATAATATTTAAGTATTCAAGACGTACTATGCCAAAACATCTAAAACACCGGAGATTGAAATAGCTGAATAGACTAAAAATCCAGCCATCAAATAATTCAAGACCTTACCATATTGGCTGAAAAAACGATTAAAAAGCGTTCCTAACCAGCCCCACACGGAAACTGAAGAAAAAGCAGCAAGTCCAAGGCAGATAGAGAGGATGATGTATGAAAAACTACCCTCAAAGAATGGTAAAATGAAATTGGAGGAAACCGTTAATGCGAAGATAACCCCTTTAGGATTTAAAAATTGAAGCATAATTCCGGTAGGATAGGTGATTTGGGCCTTATTGGCATATCCCTTTCCACTTTTTGTCTCTTCCTCCGGTTTCTCGGGTTTGATGATGATCCATGCCAAATAAAGCATGTAAATAGCTCCCAAGGGACCAACAATTGATTTAAAAAAAGTAACGTTTTCAAACAGGAACAAGTTGAAATAACAGCTGAGAAAAACCAATATGGAGACACCGGTGAACACTCCCAGCATAAAGTCCAGAGTCTTTTTAAACCCGTATCTTTGAGAATGGCTCATGGACATGATAT
Organism: Thermotogaceae bacterium; assembly: GCA_030445775.1. Lineage (GTDB taxonomy): Bacteria > Thermotogota > Thermotogae > MWEM01 > MWEM01 > JASUTC01. The sequence goes on from JASUTC010000097.1 coordinate 5,084, forward strand.
TGTTTGGTCCGGGTGTATACATAACGATCGCAACATATGAAATGAACGCAACAAAGTCAAACATAGAATCACCACCGGGGCTTTGGAGCTTTGGTAAACTCCTTGGAATTTAGTGAGTATACCAAAAAAGACACGAAACTCAAAATAAATAGGAGGCTTTAATAATGATTTATCTCGGGTGCCATCTTTCTATTTCGGATGGCTTTTACAAGACAGCAAAAGTTGCTTTTTCTATTGGTGCCAATACTTTTCAATACTTCACCCGCAATCCAAGGGGTGGTCGGGCAAAGGAAATAGACAAGGAAGACGTGAGAAGGGCAACGGACTTTATGGCTGAAAAAGGGTTCGGTGTTCTTCTGGGGCATGCCTCTTACACTATGAATTTGTGTTCCAATAAAGAGCAGACAAGGCAATTTGCAAAGGATTTGCTATTGGATGATATGAAACGTTTAAAGCAATTGCCGGAAAGCCTTTACATCTTTCATCCCGGTTCCCATGTAGGCCAAGGTGTTGAAAAAGGCATCCGGTTCATCATTGAAGCATTAAATGAGGCCATTAAAGTGAACCCGAATCAGTTCATTCTTTTGGAAGGTATGTCGGGGATGGGAACTGAGATTGGATCACGATTTGAAGAGTTGAAATCAATCATCCAGGGGGTAAAAGAGAATGGCAACCTTGGGATTTGCTTAGATACCTGTCATTTGTACTCAGCAGGTTACGATGTTGTCAAAAATCTTGACGGCGTATTGGAAGAATTCGACGACGTTATCGGTATCGAACGATTAAAGGCCATACATGTCAACGACTCGAAGATGCCCTTTGATTCACATAAGGATCGACATGAAATAATTGGAGATGGGGAATTGGGACTGGATGCCATTGTGAATGTTGTCAACCATCCAAAACTGAAACGATTGCCCTTTAGTCTTGAAACCCCCGGAGGACCTGAAGATCATGCCAAGGAGATTCGCAAGATCAGGGAAAGATAATCCGCCCAATCTTTCGGATCATACATTTTCTTAACCCTTTTTCTGAATATAATCAAATATCTTTTCAACACTCTCATTAACTGTATCCATAGATGAATTGACAATAATCTCGGGATTCTCGGGCTTTTCATAAGGAGCACTAATCCCCGTGAAATCTGTGATTTTTCCTTCTCTTGCCATTTTATACAGACCTTTCACATCCCGCTGTTCACAAACTTCTAAAGGACAATCCACAAAGACTTCAATAAATCGCCCCTTCCCTGCCTTTTCACGAATACGATCCCTGTCTTTTTGATACGGCGAGATAAAGGAAGCGATGGTGATCAAACCTGCATCTAAAAACAAACAGGCGACTTCACCGATCCTTCTGATGTTTTCTTCACGGTCTTCAGGAGAAAAAGTCAATTCGCTGTTTAAACCATGACGGATATTATCGCCATCCAGTAAATAGGTAAAAAAGCCCTTTTGATACAAATACTTCTCAAGTTCAACGGCTATGGTCGACTTTCCGGAACCGGATAAACCCGTGAACCAGATGATCCTTCCCTCTTGTTTCATATGCCTCTCCCTGTCACTGACTGTCACTTTTGTATCTTGCCAAACGATGTTATTATTCATGAAAAATCACACGCCTTTTCCTTCACAAAAGTTAAAAAGCCTGTGAGATCTTCCGTGGCAACTGACATCCCCAATTGAATTTCAGGTTTGTTCGCCCCATGAAAATCAGAACCGGCAGTCGCTAAAAGTTCATATTTGGATGCAAATGCTTTGTACTGTTGAACTTTTTCAGGGGTATGCTGGGAATAAAACACCTCGATCCCATCCAAACCATATGAAACAAGTTCTTTGACAAGATTTTCCAATGAATCTCCTTCAAGCTTTGTCTGATAAGGATGGGCCATGACGGCAATACCACCGGCTCTGTGAATCAATTCAATGGCCTTATCCGGCTCAAATCGCTTTTTATCCAAATATAAAGGTGCCCCTTTTTTCAGGTATAGATCAAAGGCCTCCTGATAAGAAGCCACATAGCCTTTACGCAGCATCAGATTGGCAAAATGGGGACGACCCACCAAATCACTGCCAGCTTCGGAAATTAACTCTTCCATAGATATTTTAAACCCAAGTTTATCCATCTTTTCCAACATCTTGGTATTTCTGTTTTTCCTAAAATCCTGCAATTGGTTTAAAGAGGCATTCAACTCCTCATGTTGAGTATCAAAACCGTAACCGAGAATATGCAATGTCTTTGGAAACTCAACGCTCATTTCCACCCCGGTTATGAATGTTAACCCTTGTGGAATGTGTTTAACGGCTTTTACGCCATCGATGGTGTCATGATCGGTGATGGAAAAATAAGTAATAGACTTTTTTCGCATTTCCGCGACGAGTTGCTCCGGTGTCAATGTACCATCTGAGGCCATTGTGTGCGTATGAAAATCAATTATCATCCTATCCTCCCCCGAATATGATTTTATCATAAATCTTCCAAAAAAGGGGCCTTCAACGAAAGCCCCTGTACTCAAACAAAAATCACGAATGTTGGAAAACACCCTCCAGATTGAAATGTTCCACGATCAAATCGATCACCGGTGAAAGCAATGAAGTCATGACGAACTCTGGAATAGGAATATTAAAGGGCCTTAGAAAAGCCATGATCTCTCCAATAACCGTTTGCTTCTTTTGCTCTCCTGACAAATTCGAACTTTCCACCTGTGTTATAATTGATGCAAGTAAGACGACAATTTTCCAAATGGTGAAACCTGTTTTATCCAGCTGCATATTTCACCTCCTTTCAGGTTATAAAACCCAACCCGGGGTGGCGGCCCCGGGAGGGTTGCACCTTAATCAATAAGGTCTATCAGTTCTGTTGATGTTGTATCAACCACATGCGCTTCATCGAAAATCGGATAATCAACTACAAAGCCTTCAGCGTAAGTTGTCATATAATTTTCGATATCCGTAGATCTTGTGTCGATATCCATCGGTGGTTCGGGAATCTTAACCGTTCTTCTGCCCGTTCCATCCACCTTTGTGAAAACAAGATTCAACGTTTTAGCCATCATGTCACCTCCTTTCAAAAAGACTCAAACCCTCACTAATTGATTGGTCCAAGTGACTGTGTGACGTTGATTTCTATTCCGTAAAGGGAATAGGAAGAGAATTCTGCAAAGGCATATGCCATATCATATGCTTCCTGCATAGTTGTTCCTGCATTCACGGGAACATACACCCTCTTCAAAACCGGTTTATCACCTACCACACCGGTATCCAGGATGATCTTAAGTCTCTTTGTTTCCAAATCCATTGTTGAAGTATCTCCGATAGCCATCATCTCACCTCCTTCTTGTTATCTCCACGATAAGAATTATGTCTTTTATAAGCTCACAATACGTGGGTACAAATGTATGATATCACACAAAAGGAAATTTGTCAAGTGTTTTTTCACGAAAAGTGAAGAAATATCCGACTCTTCTTTTGAAACCCCCCTCACACGGTGATATAATAACACATAACGTGATAAAGTATATGATAGTTCACTTTATAATAAAGGAGAGGATGACATGTCTTATATTGATTTGATCAATCGTTTTTGGCGGCTTGTTATACCCATGTGAATTTCGGCAATGACAATGACCTGGTGGATGAATTGGCGGAGGTGGTTTCGTCATGATTACCACAAACATGAATCACAATACCTTTGCCAAAAGAATCGGCATGCGCATTCATTCGCGTTTCATGGAGAAGAATTTCTTTTTGGAGATTGAAGGAGAGGAATACAGACAGCAGAAGCGGGAGTTATTTTGAGAGCAACAGAACGGTTTGAAATCCGCCTCTTGAATCCACCTCAAACCGTCCCCTCTGCTTTTTTGTTTGTTTCAAGCTGCCTTTGATTTATCATATAAAAATTCAGGATCAAGATCAGCCTGATTACACCATTCAATACTGTCGAAACTAACTCTTACACTTCTAAATTTTTTTTCATCCTTTAATTCACTAAAAATACCCTTATCCAAATAAGGTTTCATATCAAAGATCTTTTTCTCATTATTTTCAAATGTCAAAAGCAACTGATAATTCTTAAGTGGTTTAACATCAGTTATAGCCAAATACATTATTTCACCCCTATTTCAGTGGATCAATTTTAAAAGGAAGTTCACCGTTCATGGCTAATACCCAATCAGCTAATAGTTCTTCTTGACGAAGTTCTGCCCAAGCCAAAACAAGCTTTTTCTGTTTGTTCGGTAAATACCCCTCTTTGATTTCACAACTTCTAATATCTATGATCGCTTTATATTCACCATAATAAGCGTGAAAATG
>JASUTC010000098.1 GCA_030445775.1 Thermotogaceae bacterium
CAGTGCATCGGACTCAATAGGTCTTGAAAAGCTGGGCCAACCGCAACCGGAATGAAATTTGTCATCGGATACGAATAGAGGTTCACCACTGACGATATCGACATAAATCCCCTTTTGATAGAAATCATCGTATTCACTGGTATAGGGTCTTTCAGTGGCATTTTTTTGAGTGACATTATAAGCAAGTTCACCAATCTTGTTTTTTAATGATTCATCTTTTAAAAAGTTCAGATTCAAATCTATTTCAATTAAAGGATCATCCGCTGTGTTCAGATCAATGTGGCAATATCCGTAGGGGTTTTTATCCAAATAATCCTGATGATAGTCTTCCGCATCGTAAAATCCTTGAAGTTCGGCAATCTCGATGGCTGTTTTCCGCCCTTCTTTCTCTTCAAATGTTTGGATGACCCGCTTTACCCTTTCTGCTTGTTCCTGAGTCGTGTAATAGATACCCGAGCGGTATTGTCCTCCAACATCATTACCCTGTCTGTCAACGGAATATGGATCAATGGTCCTTAAAAAATGAAGGATCAGTTCCTCAAGACTGACAACATTTTCGTTATAGTCCACTTTAACCGTTTCAGCATGCCCCGATCCGTTGATAACCTCACTGTAAGTTGGATTTTCCGTGAGTCCGTTTGCATATCCTGCTTGTGTTTCCACCACACCGTCTACCCGTTTGAAATAACCTTCGACACCCCAGAAACATCCACCGGCAAAATAGATGGTTTGAATGTCTTTATACGTTGTGTTAATAACTTCTTCTTTTATTTTGTTATTGGCCATATCAATCTCCTTTGTTTGATTGTTGTTTGTGTTGTTTGCAAAAAGAAATATCATCGATACAACGACGATTATTGCTATTAATATAGTCACCTTCATTTTTATCACTCTCCTAATAAAGATCGATATATATAACTATTTCTATTATAGGAGACGTAAATCATATTCAATGAAATTTTTAATAGTAGATGTTGAAGAAGAGGCTCTTTCCATTTTTGATAGAATGAACATTATGAACCAGACAACATCTTAATACTGGAATAAACGGTCAACAAATAGAAGATCACATAAATCACACAATAAGCAGAAAAGCTGGCAACAATCGGGAATAACAAATTGACATTCATGATCCCTCTCCCCCTCCTCAACATCCATGTCGATACCGTTTAATGCGGCAATGGGATTTGTTTTTGTGCCATAAAACTTTTTTAAGTTTCTTGCAGTCAAAATTCTTTTCATTACAGATACGGTATGCAAAGTGGTACTTTTCAAGGTTTTTCCCAATGATTTCAGCTAATTTCACATCATCTTCAACGATGAAAATTCGATACATAAAGCCTACTCAGACTCAATTCTGAAACATTTTAACATAAATTGGCGAACGAAAACGGTATCTGGGGTCAAAGGAAAAACAAGAAAAATTGTAATGTTATCAAATAAATGATATACTAAATAGTAATTTACTAAATCTATATTTACTAAATAATTATTTAGTGTTTGTGGTGATTTGATGTCCATGATAAACAGGACTTTAGAACAGAAATTCCTTAAAAAAAAAGCTGATTCAAAAAAAGCTGAATTATTGGTTATTTATGGCAGGAGAAGAGTCGGAAAAACTTTTTTGCTATCGACAGTTTTTCCGGAGTCACTTTTTCTGACTGCGGACCTTTCGAGTCCGATTAATCTCATGAATTCTTTTCTCAATGAATTCAAATCTTCTCTTGGTTTGCCCAGCAGTCTTAGAATCAATGAATGGGATGAATTCTTCTCATTTTTGTTGAATTATATTAAATTACAATCAAAAAAACCAGTTATCATTTTTGATGAATTTCAATATATAGCGCTCAATGATAAGGCATTCCTTTCAATCCTGCAGAAATGGTGGGACAAGGCATTTAAAAACTTGAATATGATGATGGTGTTATGCGGTTCATATGCCGGTATGATTGAAAAGATAGCTCTCTCTCAAAATAGTCCACTTTATGGAAGGAGAACCGGTCAATTTAAAATTGAACCCATGGATTTTTACGATGCCTCATTATTTTTAAAAGATATCCCGGAACAAGAAAAGATTAAGGTATTCTCCGTTACCGGAGGGATTCCGATTTATCTTAAAGAATTTTCTGATTACACCAATTTTGAAGAAGGTTTACTTGAAAAATGTTTTTCGCCAGGGGAATTTCTTGTTGATGAAGGTGCTTTTATCACCATGGAAGAGTTTTCTCGGGAATCATCTTTGTATTTTGATATTCTTAGGGTCGTTGCTTCCGGAAGAACCACGCCCAATGAGATTTCAACATTAACAGGCATCAAATATAACGGTCTTGGTTCTTATCTTCGAAAGCTGGTGGATCTGAATCTGCTCAAAAGGGAACATCCTTTTTCTATAAAAAGTCCAAGAAAAAAGTCACTTTACAGTATCGGTGATCATTATCTCAGATTTTACTTCAAATATATTTCACCAAATAAAGAATTGATATATCGGGAATCAGCAGATGCAATACTTGAAAAAGTCAAAGAATCTTTTCCCCGGTTCTGTTCTTATACCTTTGAAGAGGTTTGTAAAGATTATCTTTGGAAAAGTCTCAAACCGGATTCTATGGGTCGATGGTGGTACAAAGACCAAGAGATAGATATCGTAGCTGTTAAAAACAATTCCCTTCATATTTGCGAGTGTAAATGGACGACCAAGAAAGTGGATTACAGAGTCTTAGACGCCTTAAAAGCAAAGACAAATTCACTTCTGACAGATTTAAAATCTGAATTTGATGCTATCCAATATCATCTATTTTCAAAAAACGGATTTGATAATATTCCAGAAGAAGAAAATGTTGAATTCGTCAGTTTTGAATGAATCATATTTGCCAGGTTTATTTAACTTCTAATCCTCAAGAAGATTGAAAAAAGCGTCGAATAAAAACGCCATTAATGCAGCAGGTAAGGCGCCTTGAAGAAGATAGGCGAAATTATTTGAGATCAGGCCGGCTGTGATGGGCGCTCCAAGACCACCGGCCCCTATTGTTGCGCCGACAGTAGCAGTACCGATATTGATGATAACGGAGATCCTTATTCCGGCCATGATATAGGGAAACGCAAGAGGTAATTCTACCTTGAATAATTTTTGAAGGGGCGTCATTCCAACCCCTTCAGCGGCGTCGTGGATGTCCTTGGCTATGGATTGAAAGCCATTAATTGTGTTTCTGAGAATGGGCAAAATACCATAAATAAAAAGGGCAAAAACAGTTGGTTCAAAGCCAAATCCGAGCAGGGGAACAGAAAGTGCCAAAACGGCAACGGGCGGGAAGGTTTGACCAATGGCGCTTAAATTGTCTGCCAAGGGTAAAAAACTCTTTCCGAATTTCCTGGTAACAAGGATTGCAATCAAGACGCCGGTTAAAGTTGAAAGAACACTAGAAAAGGCCACCAGCTTAAGGTGTTCCCAGACAAGTGTGCTGATGCTTGCCCTGGGGTAGATTAACTGTTCTTTTTCCGGAAAGAGGAATTTTAACGTGTTCACCCAGCCAGCCTGATAGAAAATAATGATCAAAAAAACGATGAGAAGGATAAAAAAATAAACGAAGGTGATTTTTTTCTTTCTACTCAACGTATCCATCTCCCGATGCTTCTCTAATAACTGGCATGCTTAAAAATCCCGTTTCTTTTTCTGTAATGAATTGCGCTGAATCCACATTCTTCTCAAAAAGAATGCTTAAGGCGTCTTTGAGTGAAAAATCCTTAGTGATGGTTATTTTTGGCTGATCTTTTGGACTGTTTTCAGGTTCTTCCTGCAAATAATCTTTGGCTTTTAACATAGAAAGTCGTTTCATGATTCTGTCCGTACCAAAAAAACTCTTGACAAATTCGTTTTCCGGCTTACTCAGGATTTCAAGGGGTGAATTGAATTGAATCAGCTCGCCGTTTTTCATGATGGCAATAATATCTGCCATTTTTAAGGCTTCATCCATATCGTGGGTAACAAAGAGAATGGTTTTCTTTAATTCACGTTGTATCTTTAGAAAGGATTGTTGTAATATTTCACGATTAATGGGATCGACCGCTCCAAAGGGTTCATCCATGAGTAATATGGGGGGATCACTTGCAAGTGCCCGGGCAACTCCAATTCTTTGGGCTTCTCCCCCGGAAAGTTCACTGGTTCTTTTCTTTTTATACTGTTTGGGTTCCAGCCCCACCAAATCAAGCATTTCATCGACCCGTTTTGAGATTCTATTCTTTTCCCATTTCAGTAGTTTTGGAACGACCGAGATGTTCTTTTCAACGGTCATATGGGGAAACAAGCCAATGGTTTGGATGACATAACCGATCTTTTTCCTCAGTTTGGTCACAGGAATATCCGCAACATTCGTGTCATCGATTAAAACAGCCCCTTCATTTGGAATAACAAGCCGGTTTACCGTTCTGAGCATGGTGGTTTTGCCGCATCCGGAAGGCCCGATCAGCACACAGAATTTATGGCTGGGAATGGAGAAGGAACAGTCATTAACAGCTGGGGTATTGTCGTAGCGTTTGGAAACATTTTTAAATTCAATCATGATTGTTTATACTCCCGTTTTTTGTCTAATAAAAGCATTTTACTTGTGATTGTTTGAATCAAATTCATAATGGAATCAAGGATAATGGCTAATATGATAATGGGAAGAGCGCCCAACAAGACCAAGTCCATGGCGCCTTGACCCAATCCCTGAAAGATGAAAACTCCCAACCCTCCGGCACCAATTAATGCGGCCATTGTCGTATTGCCAGTTATTTGAACCAGTGATGTTCTAATACCTGTGAGAATCATAGGGAATGCAATGGGTAATTCCACGGAAAAGAATTTTTGAACATTACTCATCCCCATTCCCTCGGCAGCATCCAATACACCTTTATCCACTTGTTTGAGACCAGTATAGGTGTTTTGAACGATGGGGAGAAGGGCATATAAGCTTAACGCAATGATAGCCGGTGTTTGACCAATGCCCCGTAGACCGGCCTCTCTAAAAAAGAGTACATTCGCTGCCAGAAAAGAAAGAGGCGGGATCAGCAAACCAAACATAGACAAACTGGGAATGGTCTGGACGAGTTTGACAAAGGGAAGAACGGCTTTTTCAACCCTGTTGCTTTTACTTGCCCAAATAGCGAGAGGAATGCCAATCAACACTCCCCAACCAACCGATATGAAGGCGATGGTTAAGTGATTGATTGACTCGGTAACGAATCGATCTGTGTTGTTTGAAAACTCTTTCGCCAAAGATAAATCACTAAATAAACCCACGTTGAAAAACATGAATATCATGGCAAAGAAAGCGATAAATAGTGTTATTTGAATTGTTTTATTATTATTTAAAAAATGTCTTTTGCAGAAAAGCATGATGTAAAAAGAAAAAAGACTCAACCAAAATCCCAAAGAAAGCCCTATTCTTTGCATGGGATTATCCGGATTTGTAATGGTTGAAGCAAGATGGCCGGTTGAAAATATGATGAAAGTAAACCAGATAAAAACAAAAAGCACTGAAAAAAGCTGATGCAGTCTTTTCTTTTCCCCGTTGAATTCGAAAATAAAAGCACCTAACAAAAGCAGAATCATAATGGTGGAAAAAACAGGGGAGATTTCAACAATATTGAGTTTTGTACCCGGCATCAATCGGTTGGGATTATCTGTTAAAAAGGGGATAAAACTTGAGCTCAAAATCCCCAAGATGAAACCGGTTAAGAAGACTGCATCACAGTTCTTTTTAAATATCTGCATTTATTCGATGAAACCATTTTCTTTCAAATAAGTTTCAGCAACTTTTTTGGCATTTTGTCCCTCTATTGCAATCTTTGAATTCAAGGCCTGAAGATCTTCCAGGCTGAGACTTTCAAAGACCGGCTGCAGTAAATTGGCAATCTCCGGATATTGGTTCAAGACTTCTTCACGAATAATCGGAGTGGGTTCATAAACGGGTTGCACTTCCAAATCGTCTTCCAGGACGATTAAACCCAGTGCTGCAAGAGCCCCGTCTGTTCCATAGGCCATGGCTGCATTGACACCGTCGATGCCAAGGGCGGCTGCCCGTTCTGTTTGGGCGGTGTTTCCTCCGGAAAAAGTGATGAGTTGATTGGCTTTAAGTTCAAACCCATAGGTCTTTTGGAAAGCGGGAAGGGAATCCGGACGGGTGATAAATTCTTCTGAACCAGCCAATTTCACATAACCACCGTTGTTAATGTATGCGGCAAAATCGGATAAAGAAAAAATCTCTCCCTTTTCAGCAAAATCCTCCCTGATAGCAAGTGCCCATGTGTTATTGGCGTTAGCCGGGGTCAACCATACGATTTTGTTTGCTTCATAGTCCAATTTTTTGACCATTTCATACCCTTTTTGGGCATTTTTCCAGATTTCAGGATCGATTCCTTCAAAAAAGAATCCGCCGTTTCCCGTGTATTCAGGATACAGATCTATTTCACCATTTATGATCGCCGATCTAATGACACTGGTCGTGCCAAACTCCGTTCGATCCTCCACGGGAATACCATTTTCCCCCAAAACAAGTACTATCATATTTCCAATTAAAGCGCCTTCTGTATCTATTTTTGAAGCAATGACAACAGGATCATCTGCAAATGTCAGTAATGAGATTAAAACAAACAACAAGATTAAAACCTTTTTCATAATATCCTCCTTTTGAGTTTTAGTAAAGTTAAAAAAGT
>JASUTC010000099.1 GCA_030445775.1 Thermotogaceae bacterium
ATTTTCCAAACTCTTCGGGGAGCTTTAACCGGACGGTTAATTACCCCGGGATTGTTTGAAACGGTGGCGGTATTGGGTAAGCATAGAACACTCTCAAGATTGGAACAAACGATGCAAAAATTAGAGGCCTTTCAATGAATTCAGCTGCATCGATAAACAACGCATTTGACTATATCGTCAAAGCCCATTTATACGATCAGTATCCCTTGGATTGGCAGACCATCTTTGGTAATCAGCAACCCCTGACGGTGGAAATCGGGTTCGGAAACGGTGAATATACACTGGAATTGGCGAGAAAACACCCGGATAGAAATTTCGTGGGATTTGAGACATCCCAGAGCTCGGTTTCCAAGACACTAAGGCGCATGTTTAAAGAGGGGTTGACCAACGTAAGAATTGTCATGACGGACGGTCGCTTTGGGTTGAGGAATTTGTTTGATGATGAAAGTGTGGAATGTGTGATCTTGAATTTCCCCACACCCTGGAGCAAAGGAAGGCATTTCAGACGACGGGTCGCTGTCACTGATTTTTTCAGGACGCTTCAGTTGGTTTTAACACCAAACGGTCGTTTGGAGTTGGCAACGGATGTTCTCAATTACGCCGTTGACGTTTACAAAATGTCAAAGACCTTGGGTTTTGAACCGGAAGAGATGGTTATTAACGGGCCCAGAGAAATCATGACCCGATTTGAACGCAAATGGCGTCATTACGAAAGAAATATCCACACCCTTACCGTTTATCGTGGCAACAACGAAAAATGCGACAGACTGCTTGAAAGGAGTGTTGTCATGCCCCATGAAAAGCTCTTGGAAACAGAGGCTTCCATTGAAAACCTGTACAGCGGATTAAATCAAAGCCATAAAAGTCCCTCGGGTAACGAGATATGCGTGTACAAAGTCATATACGAGGGAAGGGAAAAAGACACATTTCTCATCAAAACCATAGCCGTTGACATGTACGATCACGGAGAAGGGGAATTTGAACAACATTATTTCATCGATATCTATAAAAATAACCGGCAATGGCTCCTGAAACTTGATCCCATCAGCAGGCCATTCATTACACCGGCTGTGAAATTTTCCATTCGTTCTTTAGCAAAAACCTTAAAAAAACAATGAGGGTGATTTTTTGTTTGAAAAAGGTGAAAAACCGAAGCTTCACGGCATGGACAAAACAATATCTCAGGGAGAAACAAAAGACATCCCAAAATACTTAGACTATCAGGAAATGATCGAAAAAAGTGCTATTTGGTACTGGTTTGTTGACACACTGGGTAATTTTGTATGGTGTTCAAAAGGAGTTACGGCAATACTTGGGCTTTTACCCGAGGAAATCATTGGTAAGAATCTCGCCGAATTGATTCCGGAGCGCGAAAAAAAACGTGTCTTTGGTTTTTTAGATGATCAATCATCACAATTAAAAGAATATCGTGACTTTGAAATGGTTTATCTGAGCAAACTGGCCACGGAAAAATATTGTCTGACATCCGGAACACCCGTATTTACAGAGAACGGAGAGTATATTGGGTATCGCGGAAACACAAAAGACATAACCGATCAGGTACAAAAGTCCTGGCGACTCGAGGAAAGCAACCGAATGTGGGATAGAACCCAAAAAGCTGCCAAAATAGGTAATTGGGAAAACTACAACTTGACAGATACCGTTATTTATTCCGATGAAATGTTCCGAATCTTTGAATTGGAAAAGCCACCGGGTCCCCATACGAATGTCCCCTTTATGAATAGAGTACATCCAGAAGACAGACAAAAGGTCATAGATGCTGATTTAGAGTTACAGAAAAAAGTGGGAACAAAAGAATTGGAGTTCAGAATATGTTTTCCTGATGGTAGAATCAAATACTGTAAAGAATTTCTTCAAAGTATGGAAGACGATTTTGGAGAAATTGTCATGTTAACCGGTACGCTACAAGATATTACGGAAATCAAAAAAACACAGTATGAGCTGCATAAAAAGATAAAATTCGAGCATTATTTGGGTAAGATTGCCGAAAGATTTGTGAAAGTGGAAGAGCATGAGAATGCCATCATCGAAGTCCTGAAGGATATTGCAAAATTAAACGATGCCGACCGTTCCTATATTTTTGAGTTTGACTGGGATGAAGGGACCATGTCAAACACATACGAATGGTGTTCCGATCGTACCCAACCACAAATCCGCAATTTACAGAAAGTCCCCGTTCAGGTGGCCCCTTACTGGATGGATCATTTCAAGAAAAGAAAATGCGTCATTATCAAAGATACTTCAACCATACCTGAGAGCAGAACAACAGAACGGGACATTCTTTTGGAGCAAGATATCCTTTCTGTGATTGCTTGTCCACTCTACTGTAATGGTTCTTTGTGGGGATTTTTCGGATTGGACAACACCCATTCCACTCATTCCTGGAATCAGGAGACCATGACCCTTATCAAGGTTTTTACACAAATCTTTCAAAATTATACTGAAAAACGTTTGGCAGATGAAAAAATTAAGAACTTGTTGAATGAATTGCAGATTCTCAACAACAACCTGGAGCAAACCGTTAAACTGAGGACAGATGAGTTAAACGCCTCTCTTCAAGAGATCCAGAAAACACAAGCGCATTTTCAACTGGCTTTAAAAGTCAGTGATACTGGATTATGGTTATGGGATTTTAACAACGATGAAGTACCGGAATCATTCTCATTCAGTAAATATTTCAAAAAAGTTCGCACACCCTCTGAAAAAGTCATCAACTTTGAAAAGAACTCAATGATCAGGTGGGAGGCTTCGGTACATCCGGATCACTGGGATTACGTCTTCAACGAAAAAACAAAATATTTGGAAGGGATTATCGATGAATACTCCATTGACTATAAAATATGGCTTGACCGGTACAATGATTGGCACTGGATCAACTCAACCGGGGTAATTGTCAGCAGAGACACAAACGGATCACCAACCCTTATGGTCGGTACGTATAAAGATATCACCACAAGAAAAGAAAATGAGCTGATGCTTAAAAACGCCAAAAACAGTGCTGAGAAAAAAGTACTACATAAGACGGAGTTCCTGTCCAATCTCAATCACGAACTGAGAACACCTTTGACGATCATTTTGGGAAATTCAGAAAGTCTGCTCTACTCCGATGTCAGCAATGAATTAAAACCATTTTTAAAGACAATCAATCGGGCAGCACTTCAATTATTGGAATTAATCGAAGAAATCGTAGATATTTCCAAGATTGACGAAGACAAGGTTAAGGCGTCAATGGAGTGGATTAATTCTCGGGACTTTTTTTCCAATATATACCATTATCATAAAGATCTGGCAAAAGACAAGGGCATTGATTTCGACTTCCGCATGGATTCGGACTTTCCCGAAACGATCAAGACAGATCCAAAGCTCATGAAGAAGATATGCAATAACCTGCTTGTAAACGCCATCAAGTTCACCAAAGAGGGTTCAGTAAGGTTCACAATTTCGGTAGATACGGAAAAACAACTGGGTCAGATACGTGTAAAAGACACGGGAATCGGCATCCCGAAAGAAAAGCAACAGATGATTTTTGAACGGTTCTCACAAGCCGATTCTTCATCCAAGAGACGATATGGGGGAACCGGCCTGGGATTATCCATTGCCAAAAGCGCAGCGGATATTCTGAATGCCAAAATCCAGGTTGAAAGTGAAGTAAATCAGGGGAGTACTTTTATCCTGACATTTAACCTCAATCAGATGTAATCTTTTCGACTAACTCTTTCAAAACCCTCTCGGCATCTTCATGCTCAACCTGACAGGTTCCGGCTGCTGCATGACCGCCACCACCGTATTGAAGCATCAATTCTCCAATATTCGTTTTGGATGTTTTGTTGAAAATTGATTTACCCACGGCAAACACCGTGTTTTGTTTTCTGAATCCCCACATGATTCGGATTGAAATATTACATTGGGGAAACAAGGCGTATTTCAAAAAACGATTCCCCGCATGAATAACCTCATCATCACGAAAATCAACAACCACCAAATTATCATAAACCGTTGCATTCTTTTTAATTTGCTCTTTTAAAAGGGGCTCCTGTTCAAAATACAGCTCTACCCGTTCCTTTACATCCGGCAGCTCCAGAATTTCATCGATGGTATGATTTTTACAATAATCGATCAAATCCATCATCAAATGGTAATTGGAAATCCTGAATTGTCTGAATCGTCCCAACCCCGTTCTGGCATCCATGAGAAAGTTCAACAGGACCCAGCCTTCAGGATGCAGCACCTCTTCCTGAGCAAACTGGGCCGAGTCCCCTTTGTCAACCGCTTCCATCATGTCAGTGGAGATATCCTTGAACCGCTCTTTCCCACCGTAATAATCATAAACCACCCTTGCAGCGGAAGGCGCATCCGGATCGATGATGTGATTATCATGCTTTCCCACCCTGAGCTGCTCACTCAAATGATGGTCAAAGGCCAAATATACGCCTTCAACATACGGCAAATTGGTGGTAATGTCGTTATCTGTAATCTCAATCTTGCCATCCTGCATATCTTTGGGATGTACAAAGAGGATATCGTCAATGAGATCCAAATCCTTCAACAACACCGCACATACCAATCCATCAAAATCACTTCTCGTTACCAGTCTGAACTTCTTCTCCATGGTATCACTTCCGTTTTTGGTTTGCTTGATTTTACCATAAACCTTACTCCATCGTTGATTGACGTATCCACAGCCCTGTCCCCTCGGGGTCCAAACCTAAACGCACAAATCAAAGACCATTTATCAATATAGTCTATCGCCTTTTCCCTTTCAAGGACATTCAACGCCATCATGGCAGTTTTTGCCTGTAAAGCGGTTTCGGATATGACAATCCCCCACTGATAGGCAGAGCTTTCAAAGCGACCGGTAACAGGACTTAATTCGTTGAGCCGACCTCTCCAAACGGCTCCTTTTCCAATATAAATCACTTTTTCTTCAGCAGGCAGATTGATGGTATCCATCCAATCCGTACTGGAATTACGCTTGCCGATAACGGTCAGATTTCTGTCAACTTGTATATAGCCCGTTTGTTTGTCATACATATTTTTCAAAAATCCCACAACCGAATCCATTGCAAAGGGAACCGCTACCGGTTTTAAATACAGTTTCACGTTGTTATACAGTTTGATTCCATCATCGATAAACTCCACATTGTAAAAACCCGTTTTTTCAATAGCACCATCCACTTCTTCTTCCGTCGGTTGTTCCTGTTCATCATATAGCAGTGCCAGATTGCCCAGGGTGTAGTCGTACAACCCTCCCGAATACTCTGAAATCATAGAGAGTTTTCGAATGAGGGCCATGGTTTCACTGTCGGGATAATAAATCTCTTCTTGTTCGGCCTCAAGGGGAATCACCGCATACTGGGTAGTGTATTTCTCATAAATCCGTTTGAATTCAAGGAATGCCCTTTGTGCGTATTCATCGGCATGATCCGTTTTCTCTATTACCAATCTGATCTTCATTCCCTTGTATTCCTGAGTAAATGACACGTATTCGGTGTTGTAAATCATGGTGATGACGTACAGCAAAACCATCAAAACACCTATCACAAAGAATGTAAAAGTCCAGGTTCTTTTGATTCTCTTGGACGGATCTATCGATTCAAATTCAAAACCAGTTTTCATATCTCTCTCCATATATTGATGCAAGCCTGCGTAAATCCCCACTGAAATGCCAATGGCCCAACTTAGAATCAGTGTTGAGATATTTAACAATAAAGTCGCCCCAAGTCTTGACCAAATGATATTATACACCGGTTGTTGATATTGAAAAGAATACCCAAAATTCCCTTGAAAGATTTGAACAAGCTATTTCCCTTGTTTTACCAAATGTATCAACAATCAGGTTACATGCTTTTTCACGAACCTGGTTTCCGGCATCTGCAAAAAGTTCTTTTTTTTTGATATGGATGGTGGTTTTATTTTATATATCCTTTTTTTTAACGTACACTTTTTTAGGATTTTCTTCTCACCCTGTTGAAGAATACTATTGGGAGGAGTACTATTGGCAAACAAAAAGGGTAAGGCGAAACGAGTCATCATCACATTAATGGTCGTATTTGTGTTTATCATATTGGCGCTGATTTATGGCTATATCGATTTCGAGTTCAAAAAAATTGGCGAATCCGATATTACTCCGTTAAGCGACTGGAGAAGTTATGTCTCTTACCTTTTGGAAAAAGTTCCTGTTGTAAAAAATTACGTAGAATACACCCCTCGCAAAGTCATAAAGCCACAGCAGTATTATTCGGAGATTTACGAAACCTACATTGACAAAATTGAAGAAGACCGCGTTGCGCTGGAACAGAAAGCCATGCAATTAGATGCCTTCGAAGAGGAATTGAATCAACTTCAAGGAACCTTAGCGGCACGGCAGGAAGAATTGGATTTAATGGAAGAGCGTTTGGTCTCAGAAAAAAACGCCTGGGAAAGCACCAAAGAACGTTTTCAAGACCTGGCGGACTGGTTTGAAAACGGAGATGTGGCCTTACTGGCACGAGCCATTGCCTCGGATGAAATGGGTGTGGAAGAAATCGTAGGCGGTCTGAGACTGATAGACCCCGGAATAGCAGCCTCTATTGTTGGGGAGCTCGCACAAATAAATCAGGATAAGGCGGGAAGAATTCTCGCCAATCTTTCAGGAAAGGAGGTGACAAGATGAAGACAGATTTGGTCGATTTGGTAAAGGTAACACCGGTAGCTAAGAATTTTGAACGCCAACCATTTACACCCACACGTGGAGTCAATTCTGCGGAAACTTCACATAACCAACAGCAATCCACACAAACCTTTAATCAGGCGTTGGAAAATCATCAAAACAATCACAAAGAAACATCATATCAAGCACCAACGAACGCCGTTAAAAAAGCAGATGTACCAAATGAAGAAAGCAATTTTACATCTTTAAAGGAAGACAAACCTCAACAAAGTGACTATATTCAGGAAAAAGTTGAAGATTTTAATGTGGAATTTTCTGAAGAAGAAACGGTAGAGCTAGACACTATTTCTTTAAGTACCGCCGTTCAAGTTATGCAGCAAGAAATTGAGAACGGAAATATTCCGTTGACAAGCAATGGAGAAAATGAAACGGAAACTAAAATTGATACCCTTTTATCACTTTTGTCCAAACAAACGGATCTCAAAATTCCTAAACTGGAGCAATACGTTTCAACCATGAGGGATGCGGGAAAGAGTGCACAAGAAATACTCAACACACTGAAAAACGCTTTGGAAGAAGTGACGGAAGAAAAGGGGATTGATTTGAAAGACTTTGTACTTAAGATTGTCTACCCCAAAGAAACAGCCAAAGGGACTGAACAAGCTGACAAAATGCCCCAGGAAGTATCTGATGAAAATCAGATGACGAAAGAAGTGAAAGAACCTAAAAAACTTCTGAATGCACAACCGAAAATTTCCGTTGAAAAGCAGCAGAAAGTTGAAGGCAATGAGCAAACGGTATCAGAAGAAACGAGGCAAAAAACAACACCGGCCGACGTAGTTAAAGAAATGGTTCCGGAAAAGGGCTCCCTGGCAGACTATCGGGAAAATGCTCCTTTTACAGAAACTAAGACGAAGCAGGTTCCTTTAGAGACCCAGGTTGAACATGTAAAAGCGGCTGTTCAAGATGAAAAGACAACGCCCGAAATGAACAGCGACACTGATACTAACTTATTGGAAAAAGAATCTCTACAGTTGTTAATGGATAAAGTGAACACCCTTTTGGATCAGTTTAGCGAGGGCATTTTTAAAAGCACCACTCAGGAAGTCAACCTCAAAGAATTCGTGGGTAATGCTACCGACGGTTCCAATCTCAAGATTGAAGTTCCGGAAAAATTGATGGAGACATTATCTGAAAGATTGAACGTTTCAAAAGAGGAAATCATTGATTTTCTCAATTCGAATTTGATTCCAAAGGATAAACTGCAGCCTTTTATTCAATCTTTCAACACGGTTGATACACAGGCGTTTATCCAAAACAACGAAGCGTTGATGTCACAAATGAAGGCGTTCATCAAGTTGCATCATCATTTGGATTCAGGTTCAAAAATAACTATGCAAACCCGTTCGATTACCGTTGAAACAACCGTTATTAAGCAGCTGATCTTAAATCGTTTTAATACCAACGGGTTTAACAGTGAATTTTTGAATCGAAAAGAACCTATCCTTTTCAAGTCTTCTCAAAGTACTTTTACAGTTGAAAAACTTTCCGTTCGATTTGTCAACAAGACGATTCATGCGGAACTATCTGATAAGGGATTCTTCAAAAATACAGATGAAGACTTTTTGGAAAAAGCCGTTCAAACGACAAAAAGAGTTTTTCAACAAACCTTTAAGAATGGATATGAAACCTCCAGTCAGCGTATGTCTGATTTAGAGCGTTTTCATGCCAAGGCAAATACCAACGAAAGCCAAGGCGAACATCTATTAAACAAGGCGGATAAAACGATTCCCTTCGATGACAAAACAACTGTAAGTGAAAAAACGACTGATACTAAATTCCAAACCGTATCAACAAGCGAAGAAAAGGAAGCTAAGGGAACAAAATCATCCTTTGATCATGAGACTAACACCCATTCAAGTGAATTGAAATCCGGTAGAAGTTTCACAGATGCATTTATGAAGAACGAGCAAACCAATCAGGTGCGAAACATGGAACAAGTCTATCAAAAGATCAAGGACATGACCCAATTGATATCCAGACAGCAAACAAGAACCGAACTGGCCACCATCAAGCTGAATCCACCCGAACTGGGAAGGGTTTCATTAGAGGTGGTTAAAGAGGGAAACAAGATTTCCATCCTCATGCAAGTGGAAACGAAAGAGGCTCAGGAAATCCTTAACAAGAACAGTAATCTCTTGGCAGCCAGATTGGTCAACAGCGGATTTGAATTACAGAAAGTGACCGTTCAGATGGAAAAATACGAAGAACAGGGAAACAATCAATCCAATCAGAATAACGAGAATAACTCACAGCAACAAGAAAACGAAAACCAGGATAACAACAACGAGAATGAATACGGAAATGAAGAAGAGTATACATTCGCAGACCTATTGAAAGGAGGTATTGAAGAAAATGCCAGTTGACGGAGTAAATAATTATAACAACATCTTTACCAATACCACAAGCGAAAGTGCCGATACCAAAAACGATTTGGACAAGAACGCCTTTTTAAAACTACTGGTGGCAGAAATACAAAACCAGAACCCGTTGGAACCCATGGATAACCAGAAATTCGTTGAACAAATGACTCAATTCAGCACCATGGAACAAATGACCAATATGAGTGAATCCTTCCAGAAATTTATGAATGCCTCTATGGCGACAACCAGGCTGCAAGCGTCAGCCGTTGTAGGAAAGTACGCAGTTATTGAAGGCAACGAAATCAAATTCCGGGATAACTCAGCAGAAAGTATCGTTTTCAACGTAGAGGAACAAGGAGAAGTGCTGATTCGAATTACCAATCCGGATGGAAAACTCATACGTGAAGAAAACCTTGGTTACAAAGAAGCCGGGATTCACGGTTATCAATGGGATGGAAGAGATAATTCCGGAACCATGCAGGCTGAAGGAACCTATAATTATCAGCTTGTGGTCGTTGATTCAACAGGCCAAGAAAAAACCTTTGGTGGTGTTGATGGTGGAACCGTAGAAGCCGTACAATTTGTAGACAACAACATCTACGTCATCGTTAACGGACAGAAGTACAACTTTGAAGATATCATTGAAATTTCAGAGGCACCTGAAGAAACACAGGAAACCTGAGAGGTGAGTTGAGATGAGTCAAAACCTTATTAATCCAAGATCGACGCCTCTTTACGGTCAAGATATACAGAAGCAGTCCAAAAAGTTTCAAAAAAGTGTTGATCATAGCGATTTTAACAAATTGGTGCAGGAAATACACCAACAACAATCGCAAGGTTTGAAGGTATCCTCCCATGCTCAGGAAAGAATCAAAGCAAGAAAGATTGAAATGAGCCAAAAGCGATTGGACACACTTGGAGAAGTTGCCGATGAAGCGGGCAAAAAGGGTGCCAAAAACACCCTGGCCATGTTCGGTACAGACGCCTTCATCCTAAGCGTGAAAGACAAGACCATCGTCACAGCCATGAAAGAAGAAGAAATGGAAAGTCGATTTTTTACCAATATTGACAGCGTTTACATTAAAAAATGAAAGGAAAGGCCGGTCCTCAACAGGAAGCCTTGAAGCGGTGACCGTTCGATCCGTTTCCCTTTCGAAAATGAGGAGGTAATACACTATGATGCGCTCAATGTTTAGTGGAATATCTGGATTAAAAGGATTTCAGAGTTCCATGGATGTCATAGGAAATAATATTGCTAACGTGAATACAGTAGGTTTTAAGGTGTCAAGAACCACCTTTCAATCCATGTTGAACCAAACCGTTGTGGGGGCAAAATCCCCGGAAGAAGGTGGTCGTGGGGGTACCAACGCCATGCAAATCGGACTGGGATCCCAAATAGGCAGTATCGGAAAGATCATGACCCAGGGAAGTTTCCAAAATACCGGGAAGAAAACCGACCTGGGATTACAGGGCGATGGCTTCTTTGTCCTCTCAGACGGTATTCAAAATTTTTACTCCCGTTCGGGAGATTTTCAATTGGATGAAAGCGGAAGTTTTATCCAGCCTTCCACAGGCTTAAAACTCCAGGGATGGCTTTCGAGAGTTGATCCCAAATCTGGACAACGTTATCTTGATTTGGACAAACCACCCACTGACTTATACATCGCCGCCGGCATGACCATGCCCGCAAAGGCAACTTCCAGTTTGGATCTTGGGGGAAACCTGAACACCGATGTTGGAATTGACCCGTTAACCATCAACGTCAAAAACCCCGATGATCCTACGAAATCCTATAAGGTCAGATTCACCTTTGAAAAGATGGCTCCATTTGATACTGAAAAACTCTTTTCTGGATCGACCATCAAATACACCTGGAATGCGGAAATCGTTGACTGGAATGCGGATTCTCCCAGTGAATTGCCGGAATTAAATTATACAACCGGAATGGTGGAACTAAACCAATTTGGACAAGTGGAGAAGTTTTATCGCTATGAAACAGTTGAAGACGAGGTGAAAGATATCTTCGATGCCAATGATGATGGCATATTGGATAAGATCATCACACAAGCAGTTTATAATGCAGTTGATACTACTGATTACCAAATTTTAGACAGCGGAGGTAATCCTTTGGGTACAACCGGAGCAGTTGCTGATCTGGAATTCACAACGATAAAGCCCACTTCAGGAGACAAAGTGAATGTGGCTTACTACGCCCAAGAAGATCAATCCTACATGGATACCAAGACAAAATACAACATTTCCGGTCCGATTTTAAACTCCGAGGGAACCACTGAAATATCCGAAGTAGACCTTTTGGTCTACGGACTTGATGCTACCGGAAGCGTTATCGGTGGTGCATTAACTGCTAATACCGATTACACCTACGATACCAATACAGGCATGGTTACCATCATCAATCAAAGTGCAGCCGGGTTGGTCGGCGCGGAAAAATTAAGAATTGAATATTGTTCAGAAGATTCATTTAATGGAAATGGAACAAAAAGCAGTTGGCAGTTAACGAAAAAAGCTATAGCAAACCCATTTGCAACGGGAATATCAACCGGTGGTAATGATTCAAAAACTAAAATCGATATGCAGTTTACGATCAACGAAACGGATAAAAGAATCGAATTCAGAACCAATTATCCCACAGCAAATCCCGAATACTATTCAATCGAATACGCAAATCCAAATAATCCAATTGAATTTAATACCGTTGATATAATTGTTGGTGGTATAACAAAAGCCTCCGTTTCCATACCAAAAACCGGAGATATCAAATTTTTTGACAAAAACGACACACAGAATTATGTGATCGGTGATTATGATTCACCCAAATACTCCACATCCACTCAGGTATTTGACTCACTGGGTAAACCCTACACCGTATTCCTGGAATTCCAAAAACTCAAGGAAAACCAATGGGCATGGCGCGCCACAGAGGAAACAGGCATTCCCATCAGTTATGTGGATGGAAATGAAAGAACCTATACACCCAGCCCCAACGACCTGACTTCAATTGTTGGTGGAATAGTTGAATTCGATTCCGGTGGGCGAGTATCCGCACTAAAAGCCATCAGACAAAACGGAATGGTAGAAGACGACATCGACATCAACCGAATCAAATTTGATCCTGGAGCTGTTATTGATGACGGAGCTGCGCCACCTCCCGAGGAAGGAGCAACAGCGGTCAACGCCGGTATTGATTTTTCAGAATTGGTTCAGTTCTCCAGTGAATTCTCCACATCCGTTACTTATCAAAATGGAAATTCCATGGGGGTTCTTCAAAACTTTGCCATCAACCAGATGGGAGAAGTCATGGGAACGTTCTCCAACGGAAAAAGTGATGTTCTTGGACAAATTGCCCTGGCCATCTTCAACAATCCATCCGGTTTGAACGAAGTGGGAAATACATTGTATCAAGTCAGTGCCAACAGTGGGGTTGCCCAAGTTGGTTTGGCCGGTTCAGGTGGTAGAGCTACTGTTTCACCGGGAGTCCTTGAAATGTCAAACGTAGACCTGGCCGAAGAATTTACAGGAATGGTCATCGTCCAAAGGGCCTTCCAGGCAAATGCTCGAACGGTTACAACAGTGGATCAGATCTTACAGGAATTGGTAAACTTAAAGCGATAACATATAAACTTAAGAAAAAGGGGCTCATTTTGAGTCCCTTTTTTATATCTTAAATTACTTTTTCGCCATCTCCGCAATCTTATTCAACCCTTCCCGACTCCCAAGCACCATGATATAGTCTTCGGGAACTATTTTCGTCTCGCCAATCGGTCCAAAAATCGTGTGATCCTGCCGTCGGATGGCAATGATAATGACACGCATGGTCTTTGTCAGTCCCAATTCCATCAGGGTTTTATTTGCCAGGGGGCTGTCTTCGGCAATGTGGATCTCCTCGATCCGAAATTCCTGATTGCCAAAGGCCAAGACATCCAAAAACTTGATCTTATCGGGTTTCGTGGCGATTCTTGCCATACGAATCCCAGTAATCTGAGAATCAGTGACAACATTGGTGGCCCCTGCATAGGTGAGCTTTTTGGATGCATTCATCTCGGAAGATTTTGCGATGATATTCAAATCGGGATTAAGTGTTTTCGCACTCAAGACCACATAAACATTCAGAGAATCGGTGGGTAATGTCACAATGATAGAAGAAGCCTTTTTAATCCCGGCATTCACCAATACATCTTCATCGGTAGCATCTCCCAGAATATAGGGGAAATCGTCTTTGATGATATCCTTGACCCGATCAATATTCTCTTTTTCCTGATCAATGAGCACAAAGGTTTTTTCCAACTGCTGAAGCTCCTGCATTACAAATCTTCCGGTCCTCCCGGCACCTACTACGATCACATGTCCGCTCATTTTTTCAATCATCCTGCGATACCTCCTGAATTTCATAATCACATTCAGCCGCCCCTCAACAACTGATCCGGTAATAGATGTCAGACCATAAAGTACTACACTGACACCGAGGGCGATCAAAATCAGGGTAAAATACACAC
This sequence comes from Thermotogaceae bacterium, assembly GCA_030445775.1. Lineage (GTDB taxonomy): Bacteria > Thermotogota > Thermotogae > MWEM01 > MWEM01 > JASUTC01. The sequence goes on from JASUTC010000099.1 coordinate 13,608, forward strand.
CGGCAGTAGAAATTCCTTCGGGAAAAGAATACCCCACCGTGGATATTGTAATGGAAGTTAGAAAGAATGCATCTTGAAACGAGTAATCCTCCAAAACCATATAACCAACCGTTCCGGTAAAAATCACACCGATGATTAAAACAAAAACAAGTAAAATCTGTTTGATTAACTTAAGAGATGGAATATCCTGTGTACTCATCCTATCACCTGTTAAAAAGCACCCTATCCGGGACAAACAGGGTGCTCTCTTTCAATTGGAGATCATTATTAGCTTAGTTCTATTGTATCAAAAATCTGAATAGGCATCCAACAAAATTCAAATTTCGTTTCTATCCCGAGGGGACAGGTTCCTTGATACGTTAATCAAGGAACCTGTCCCCTCTCATGGAATCCCGCATCGTAGGGGCGGACCGGTGTGTCCTCTAAAAACTAAACCCTATACCCTAAACCCTGCATTTCCCTCGGACGTGTTAAAATATAAAAAAAGGATAGGGTGATTGAATGACTTTTGATGAAATGATAAAACAGATTGCCGGGGAATTGGCAGTAAATGAAAAACAGGTTCTAACAACAGTAGAACTGTTAGACGATGATAAAACCATCCCTTTCATTTCCAGGTATAGAAAGGAACAAACAGGTGCACTCAACGAAATTCAAATCCGCTCAATAGCCGAAAAGATCGATTACCTCAGGCGTCTCCAAACACGGCGTGAAGAGGTTCTTTCATCTGTTGAAGAACAGGGTAAACTGACCGAAGAACTAAGTGCATCCATTAATGAGGCGAGTACTTTTCAGGCTGTGGAAGATCTTTATTTGCCTTATAAGAAAAGAAAAAAGACGCGAGCGGACAAGGCGAGAGAGAAGGGGCTGGAACCTTTATCCGAATGGCTTAGGCAAACAAAGGAAAGAAATGATGAACAAGTCGCTTCCTATGTGAATGAAGAAAAAGGTGTCCTTACACCTGAAGAAGCACTTAATGGCGCCTTAGACATCATCCGGGAAGAAGTGGCCAACACACCGGCAGTCAGAGACATGTTAAGAACCTATTTGCGTGCAAACGCCTATTTGATCTCTGATCAAGCTTACGGTCCTGATCCTAAAGGCGTTTATAAGGATTTTTATGAATTTAAACGGAAACTGAAAGAGATCCCTCAATATCGTATTCTGGCCATTGACCGAGCGGAAAAAGATGAAGTGGTCAAAGTCAAGTTGGACTTGAACACCCATCCCATTGCTCACATCATCAACATGATGAATTTCTCAAAACATTTGGCTTATTATGAGGAAATCGCACAAATCGTGGAAGATGCCTATAAAACCCTACTCTTTCCATCCATTGAGAGGGAAATCCGACACGAATTCACCGAAGACGCCCAAAAAAGGGCCATTGAAGTCTTTGCAAAAAACTTGAGAAACCTCATGCTCACCCCACCCATCAAAAACAAGCGGATACTGGGATTAGATCCAGGATTCAGAACAGGCTGTAAATGCGCAGTGGTGGATGAAAACGGCCTATACCAAGAAAACACCGCTATCTATCCCCATCCACCTCATAAGGCTGTGAAAGAAAGCGAGGAAACCATCCTGGATCTGATCAAACGATATGACATCGATATCATCTCCATCGGTAATGGAACGGCATCCAGGGAAACAGAAGCCTTTGTTGCAGCCTTGTTGGAGAAAAACCCCTCCATCAAGGCCTCTTACATCATTGTCTCCGAGGCGGGAGCAAGTGTTTATTCCGCCTCTCAGAACGCCATTGATGAATTCCCACAATTGGATGTCACCACAAGAGGTGCCATATCCATCGCCAGGCGTGTTCAAGATCCCATGGCGGAACTGGTTAAAATCCCTCCCGAATCCATCGGCGTGGGCATGTATCAGCATGATTTGAATAAAAAAGATCTGTCAGAGTCTCTTCAAATCGAAGTGGAATCCGTGGTTAATTTTGTAGGTGTTGACTTAAACAGTGCTTCCCCATTTTTATTGCAATACATCAGCGGTCTAAACAAAAAGACAGCCTGGAACATTTTAGATTATAAAAGCGAGAATGGCCCTTTCAAATCCAGAAAAGAGCTTAAAAAAGTCAAAGGCATCGGTCCCAAAGCCTACGAACAAGCTGCCGGATTTTGCCGGGTACCCGAATCTGAAAATCCCTTGGATAACACCGTTGTCCATCCGGAAAAATATGAGGCAACAGAGCAAATCCTCCAATCCTTTTCATTCAGCATCGACGATTATAAAAGCCAAAAAGACACGGTCAAAAAAACACTCAAAGGGGCAAATATCAAGGCCTTATCGGAAAAACTGTCCATGAACCCCATCACCTGTGAGGATATTATCAAGGCCTTAACCACCGATTACATCGACCCCAGGGATTCCTATCCTCAGCCTATACTCAAAACCGATGTGAAAAAGCTGGAAGACCTCTCTCCAGGTATGCAACTTCAGGGAACGGTAAGAAACGTGGTTGATTTTGGCGCCTTCGTGGATATTGGTGTAAAGGTAGATGGCTTGATTCATAAATCAAAATTCGGACAACACAACACGGATCCTCTGGAAGAGGTTTATGTGGGAGAGATCGTCAACGTTGAAATCATCAAAGTGGATAAAGAGCGAGAAAGAATTGCTTTAAAAAAGAGCTAAAAGGAGAAAACACATGTCTGACAAGGTAACGTTGAAAATACCGAGACAGCTTTATGATAAGTTGAAAGCAATTATCGACGAAACGGGTTATTCAAGTGTGACAGAGTTCGTTGTATACGTATTGAGAGATCTGGTTTCATCTGAAGAATTTGCCATAAAAGAAGAAAAAAAGAATAAAAA
>JASUTC010000100.1 GCA_030445775.1 Thermotogaceae bacterium
AAATTGATCTCAACTATTAAAAACTACCTTGATCAAATAAGGAACCGTTTTTATTCAGGCAGAGCGGGTGAACATTCTTATCGTTCTGCTTTAGAATCTTTATTACTGGAACTAAATCCCAAAATTGAAGTGACCAATGAACCTGCCGGTGTTTCCTGCGGTAACCCTGATTTTGTAATAACCAGGAGGGGAGTGCCTCTTGGTTATATCGAAACAAAAGATATAGACAAAAATCTGGATGAAAAGATCTATAAAGAACAATTTGAAAGATATAAGAAAGCTTTAGATAATTTGATTATTACAAATTATCTTGACTTTCGTTTTTATGTTCATGGAGTACTGATCAATCAGATAAATATTGGGAGCCTTATTGCTGGTAAAATTGATTTTTCTGAAGAAAAACTAAAGGATTTCATTTCTTTTATGGAAACTTTTTTTGCTTTTTCCGGGCCAATGATCAAATCAAAAAAGAAACTTGCTGAGATTATGGCCGCAAAAGCAAAATTGTTGGAACACATTTTGCAAAATGCGCTTGAAGAGGATATCAAACAGGAAGATTTTTCTACGAACCTTTACAGTCAATATGATGCTTTTAAACGACATTTGATACATGATCTTACTCCGAAAGCATTCTCAGATATTTATGCTCAGACACTTGCATACGGCATGTTCGCAGCAAGATTAAATGATGCTTCCGTAATACCAAAATCCAATCCATTTTTGCGAAATTTGTTTAATAATGTTGCCGGGATAGATATTGATTCAAGAATTATCCCCACAGTAGATAACTTAGCTGAATTCTTTAATTCTACAAACAGAAATATAATTCTTAAAGAATATGGCCATCGAACGCAAAATAACGATCCGTTGATCCATTTTTATGAGACTTTCCTAGCTGCCTATGATAAGGATTTACGTACGAAAAGAGGGGTATTTTATACCCCAGCGCCGGTAGTGAGTTTTATGGTTGATTCTGTGGATAAGATACTCAAAGATTTTTTTCAGATCAAAAAGGGATTAGCAGACGCTTCAATGACTAAGAAAAAAGTTAAAATACAGAGAAAAGATAAACGTACAGCAGATGGTCATAAATATACAGAAGCTGATCATCACAGAGTTCAAATCTTGGATCCTGCAACCGGTACAGGTACTTTTTTGGCAAACATCGTAGACTATATTTATACTAATAATTTCAAACAAAACACTGGTATTTGGAGCAATTATGTTAATGAACACTTAATCCCCAGATTGAATGGATTCGAATTGTTAATGGCTCCTTATTCTATGGCTCATTTAAAGGTTGGGTTGTACTTGGAAGAAACGGGGTATGTATCCAAAAATCCAAAAAGATTGAAAATATATTTGACTAATTCCATGGAAGAAGAACACCCATCTTCAGGACAACTTTTTGCTAACTGGCTCAGTAATGAAGCTAACCAAGCTAGTCAGGTTAAAAGAGACACCCCTATTATGTGTGTGATTGGTAATCCTCCTTATAGTGGAGAAAGTTCCAATAAAAGTGACTGGATCATGAAATTGATGGAGGATTATAAAAAAGAGCCTGGTGAGACAATAAAATTGGATGAAAAAAATCCTAAATGGATAAATGATGATTATGTGAAATTTATTCGTTATAGTCAAGAATTGATTGAAAAAAATGGCGAAGGAATAATTGCTTTCATCAACAATCACAGTTTTTTGGATAATCCCACTTTCCGGGGAATGCGATGGAGACTACTTAAAACATTTGACAAGATTTTTGTTTTGGATCTCCATGGCAATTCTAAAAAGAAGGAAAAATGTCTGGATGGTTCAAAAGACGAGAATGTCTTTGATATTCAACAAGGGGTCTCCATTAATTTCTTTATAAAAACAGGGGAGAAGAAAAAGGATGAACTAGGTTCTGTTTATCATTCCGAGATTTATGGAAAGAGAAATGTGAAATATGATTTTCTTTCTACAAACAATATCAAAACAGTTCAATATGAAGAAATTAAAAATATAGGACCTAATTATTATTTTATTCCCAGAGATTATACTGCAAAAGAAAAGTATGATGAGGGCTTTTCTGTTAATGATTTGTTCTTGGTTAGTGGTGTGGGTATGACCACAGCACATGATGACTTTGTAATAGATACAAATAAAAACAAGTTATTATCAAGATTCATAGATTTTAAAAAAGCCAAAAGAGATGCTAGCTATTTGCATAAAAAATTCAATGTGAAATTTAAAAAAGGTTGGGATATTTTAAAAGGTTATGACAATATTCAGCAAATTGCGTCTATTGATAAATTAATAAAACCCGTTTCTTACCGACCTTTTGACCAAAGATATATACTTTATGAAGATAAATTGGTATGGAGAACTGCGAGGCAAGTAATGCAGCACTTTTTTAAGACTGAGAATATTGGTTTAATATATAGAAGGCAACAAGTAACTAATTCCTGTAATTACTATTTTATTTCAAAAAACATCATTGCTGACGGGCTTATTCGATCAGATAATAAAGGAAGCGAAAAAATAGCTCCTCTTTATTTATCTAAAACAAGAATCGAAGGAAAACTTGGTTCATGCACTCGAGAACCAAATCTCAATAGACAAATCGTTCAAAGAATTTCAGATGAGCTGGGTTTGGGTTTTATAGCAGAGAAAGAAAAATCTGAGAAAACATATGCTCCTATTGATCTTTTGGATTATATCTACGCTATCCTTCACTCTCCTACTTACAGAGAAAAATATTGTGATTTTCTTAAAACTGATTTTCCGAAAGTACCCTTCCCCAAGGATCAAGGCATTTTTTGGAAATTAGTAGAATATGGAAAAGAATTAAGAAAGCTGCACTTAATGGAAGAGATCCCTGAAGATCTGTACAATATTGGCTTTCCTGTTCAGGGAGATAACATCATCACAAAAACCTTCACAAAAACAAATCCGGGATATGAGATTGAGAAAGAAAACGACACGGTTGGAAAAGTGTGGATAAATGATAATCAATATTTTTCCAATGTACCAAAGATAGCTTGGGATTTTTTCATTGGAGCATACCAACCAGCTCAAAAGTGGTTAAAGGATAGAAAAGGTCAAAAGCTTTCATATGATGATATTATGCATTATCAGAAGATTATTGTGATTTTGTGTGAAACAGATAGGATTATGAGAGAGATTGATGAAATCGCTATTATAGACTGATAGGAAGGACTCTAACTGCTTCAATAGATAAAAGACCGCAATTTCTTCAAGCTATAAGTGGTGCGAAAACCCAAAAGTATGATGCCCTTATCGTTTATAATTCCGATTGATTTGCAAAAAATCTTAAAAATGCTGCTGTATACTTCAAAGCTGTTTTAAAAAGAAAAAAATAATCTCAAGAAATGAATTAAAGTAATAATATGTACCATGATTTTCGTTATTTCAATGACGATCAAAAATTAGCAAATGAAATAGAAAATAGTGGTTTCTGAAATCTTAAACCACCGATTGTGAGGTTAAAAAATGGAAAAAAGTGAATTTCTCGATGCCATAGAAAAATTTGGTCAATCTCTTTCAGATTATGCTCAAAAAGCAAAGAAGGATCTTGATTCAGTAGAAGAAACAGATTTGAATGAGCTTTCTGAAAAGGTCATGAAGCCTATTCTTTTAATCGATTTTAAAAGTCCTTATTTACAAGCTTTAAGAAAGAATATGGAGTGGGAAAAAATCGGTTATAGCTTAACGATTACTGCTGAGGCAGATAAGCAGGGTAAAAAGGTATTGGAGGACACACTAAAACGCTTGCGAAAGAAGGATGAATTTTAGTTTTTTTGGGAAAGTTAATGCTAAAAATAGAAAGATATAGTGGTTGGCTTTTATAAATCGGTTAAAATGCCGATAATTTTGTGGTGTATAATTTTATTAAACAGGCTTTGATTAGGTGAGTTGCTGATAGAGGTGATCCGATGAAAAAAGTTGCCTTTTTAATTATATCTTTAATAATCATTTTTCTTATAACCGGTTGTGCGATTTTCAATCTTCCCTTTTTTGGTGGAGGCGGGGAGACTGATTTAGCAGATTATTGTAAAATATCTTTTTTAGATCCCAACACAAAGGAACCATTCAGTTCACCCATCACTTTTCCGGCTTCGGTTGTTATTAAATACCAATATAACGGGTATTATCCAGTGGAAGATCTGAAGATGGATGTTGTGCAGGTCATTAACGATAGAAATTGGTTAAGTGTTGAAAACCTGAATCCCACGTCAGCTATGGTGAATTTCGTGAATGAGGAATCGGCCGGTGACTTCCTTGTTCAAACAGAGATGCGAACCATCAATAAAGATACTGTCAGTGCCAGTAAACTTCTTCATATTGTTGATCCCTCCCCGGCTACGATAACTGAATTTGAGTTTTATTTAACTGAGAATTCAACATTGATTCCTAATTATCAGAATGATGCCTTTTTATGGATGAAAATAAAAGATGATGAATCCATGCTTTTTTCAAAATCAATCTTAGCTTCTTTCGTTAGTAAATCAAAATTATACATTAACGGCAGAGATATGAGTACTTCAGGCTTTCCGCCGGAATCTGCAATCGTCAGTGATGATGGAAAGCAGATTATTTGTATTGCTAAGTTGAATATTCCTGAAATGAATCAGGTTTTTCAGACGCCTATCATTTTAGAAGGGGAAAATAAATTTAGGTTTGTATTTGAAGGCTTTAATTCAGACGGGTCCGGTTTTATAGAAAAGGATTTAATGCTTACAGCCGCATATACCGATAATACACCTCCGGAAATCATCGACTACGATTATGTTGACGCAGGTCCGGGGATTGGCTATATGGATTTCTCTGTTACCGATGAATTTTCGCTGTATCTTGAAGTAAAAGATAAGGGGGATATGTTTGATACCTTTGACCCATCGGGGTTAGCCTCGTTAACTTGGAGGATTTCAGGGGAAAATCAAACACCCATTTCAGATACGATTGATCTGACATATTTGGCTAAGGATGCCTTATACCAGGAGTATATTCCCATTAGAATTCGATCTTATGATTATCCAAGCGGTATTTACAGATTATTGATAACGATTGAAGATCGTAAGGGAAATACGACTACCTTTGGACCAAAAACCTTTAATTACAATGTGACTTCATGGAAAGAAGCAGACATTAAAGTAGAAAAGATTGCCGGTGACATGGGAGCTCTTTATACTTATTTTGCTGGTGAAACTTTACGATTCAGCATTGATTCCGATTTGACGTATGATTCGGAGAATTGGTCTATCATACCAGATGTTGGAACAGACTTTACCACCAATGCAAATAACAATACCATGATAGGTGGAGCTGTCTATAGAAATATTAAATACGGTGATTATGTGGTTTATGTTGAAGCAAAGAAGGATGGTATTCCTTATTATGGAGAAACGTCATTTAGTGTAGAGCCGTCCCAAACTTATGTGAATCAACCGGTCATTACGTATAAGGTGGAATCTCCTTCAGAACCGTCGAAATTGTTTGAAGTGGTTGTTGACAGTCTGATTGATTTACCATCTGATCCTTATGAGACTTTAAAAAAGAAAAAGCTTGTATATACAAAAGATGGCCATCCCGAGCCGGCCAAAGTTGATTTATTCCCATTTGAATATTCTGACAGCAAACAGCAAACCTTTAAGGCAATGGTATTAACCAGTAGCGGTTCACCGATTATATTGGATAATTACGATCGTGTTGAGCTGATACTCACAGCGGAGGACATCAGGGGTAATGTTTCTGAAAAACCCTTCTTTTTCTCCAATGAATGAGGTGGTTTAAATGATGTTAAAAAGAACACTTTTATTGATTATATTTGGCGTTTTTATATTTTTGGCAGTTGGTTGCACGTTTTTAACGGATTGGCTTTACCCACCTGCTCCCAATAGACCAAAAATGTCTTTGTCCATTGACCCAAAACCCTCTTACATTGGAGAGGAATTTGAAGTGTCTGTCTCTACAAAGCCTTCGGGAACCCTTAGTTTTATAAAAGTAGTGTTGGTGGATGAGATCAACAACCAGGAAATCGAAATGCAAATGGAGGATACAAACAGGGCTTCCTTTTCCTTCACGGTGCCCTCTTCTTCTTTTAAAATATACGCTGAAAGTCCGTTTCAAAAGATAGAGAAAGAAAATGCCGTTTGGTTGCCATCAAAGAGCAGTTCTTATTATATCCAGGATTATTCTCCGCCAAATGTCATTGTCAATGCACAACGTGTATCCTTTTCTTCCAATGAGTACGACTTAATTCTAAACGTACAGGAAAGAGAATCAAATGTACAGAGTGTTTATTATGAAATAAACGGCCAAAGACAATATCTCCAGGCACAAAAAGGAGAGATTACAACCCGTGTCACTTTACCTATTGGTAATCATATGATCAAGGGTTATGCATCAAATGATTCCAATCTAACCGGTTCATCCTCCAGATTCAATTTGAATGTCACACCTCCACGTGTGGATTCCAAACCGACGATTACATTGGAAACTGTGTCTCCTGTAGAGGCATTTGATGGCGAAATGATTTATTTAACCGCACAAATAGAAGATCCGAAATCCTACTTGGATAATGTTGAGTTGATTTCTAACAAGGGCTGGAGTAGACGATTTAATTTCGATCCACTTCAAGAGAATTACTATTTGAATTATTTAATCAAGGTTGAGGAAGATCAGGTCATCAAGATAAAGGCGATTAATGGTAATAAAATTAGCGAATCCAAGGAAGTTGAAATCATCAAAAAAGATCATAAGGTTCCGGATGTACAACTGACTGTTACACCCTCAGGTGATTTGTTTGAAATGGGTACTAAAATGGAACTTGAATTTACCTCTACGGCCAATGACGGTGAAACTTTAACCAATATCTTTGTCCTGGTCAACGGATCCACTTATCAGTCCTTTATTGCAAACAACAGTGAAACCTATTCAGGCAGGGTAACTTACAATCTGATGAAAGGTGAAAATATCTTTACCGTTATTGCTCAAGATTCCCAGGATGCCAGAGGAAGTAGCGATCCGATTATGGTGGAAGGAGAGAAGATTGACAGAGAACCTCCTCTGATCCAAATGTTGCTTCCAAGTTCAAAAATGAAAATGAAGTCTTAAATGCCTACACATTTGATGATTATTATTATATAGCTGAATGGACTCCTCAGGCAACTGGGAATTATATGTTTACTGTAGAAGCAAAAGATACGGAGGGTAATGAAGCTTCCGCCAAAAAAACAGTGAGAGTTAAAGATCCTACCGGTATCGTTTGGCCAACAATCGGAGAACTAGCGGTAACTCCAGACCCGATTACACTTGGAGCCAGCGCAAACGTCTCTATTTCTGTTATACCACCTGCCAACGATCTGACGATCAACCCCATCGTACAACTTTACGTCTCAACACCCGGGGGAAATCAATCAGGTCTTACTAACGTTCAGAAAAACGGGAATATTTATCATGCATCCTACAGTCCTGAAACAAAGGGAACCCATATCGCACAAGCGATTGTTCAATGGGATGAATATCAATATACAAAGTCATATGCCTTCGAGGTACTATCGCCTGATCCAACACTTACATTTACAGTAGAACCTTCTCAGACCTATATTGGTGATGAAGTTATAATCAAGCTCCAGACAGATACTTCCAATCCTTATGCATCTGTTACGGTGATTGAGATGAGTGTGGATGATGATCCTCTCATCTGGCAAACAACTGTGAATAACGATCAAAAGTTGTATACCACTCAGAAATCTACTATAAATCTCGGTGCGGGACAACATGTGGTAAAAGTTAGAATAAGAGATTCATTCGGGAATGAGTCTTTGAAAACAAAACTCTTTAATCTGATTGAACCAACATTGGAAATAGAATCCATTAATCTGAAACCGGTAGAAGGACAAAAAATAATGGTTTATGGCGAGACTTATTTTGAAGTATACATTAAAAGGGCCATACCGGAAACCATAAACATTGATGGGACACTTTCTGTAACAGGTTTTGGAGATGAAACGGCCTTTAATCTTGAAAGGACATCAGACGCTTATATCTATCGGACTGAAGAAAACTGGACACCAACCAAAGAAGGAACATTCATTGCCTCTGCCAATATGATTGCAACCATCGGAACGGAAATTCACACCGATGCAGCATCGAAGATAGTAACCGTTGGGCAACCTGCTTTGAATATGGAAAGCTTTACAACCATTCCGGATAAAACAATCTTCACTTTGGGAGAAGAGTTTGACTGTCGTTTGATTCTTTCAAATCTTGAAGATTATTCCCTATCTGTTCAGTTTTACTTGGTGGATCCTGTGACAGAGCAAATGATTCCGAATGTACAACCCATCATGGGAGTCAGTACGGATCAAAAGGAATTTATAACCGAGAAACCCTTTAAACTGAATAAAGAGATTCCATTCAAACTGGCAGCGGAAGTGACAATCATTGATATCGACAATTACCAATTAACCTATTATTCCACTCCAGCTTTGGAAATGGTCAATCCTGGAGTGACTATCAGTTTGATGGAACCAAGCAAAATTTACTATAAAAGTGCCAACAATGATTATGAAAATCTCTTTAAATTCAGAGTGTATGTTTCAGCTCCTAATATGCAAATCAAATCCCCTGTAGTAGAACTTGTGGATGAAACGAAAGGTTCTATAGAACCCTATAGTAGTACACCAAGCGATGAGAACAATATCAGTTATTATGCCTATAAGTTTAAACCGGCAGTACTTGAGGATATTGATGTTTCAATCAAAATTTATGAAACAAAAGATGATACCCTTGAGAATGTTGTTGAAGAAGCCACTTATACCTTGGATGTGGAAGAGTTTATTCCCAGAATTTTGGTGGAAAGTGATCCGGATGGAGAATTTGTTGGTGGAAAGGTACCCAAAATAACTGTATCGCTCCTTAATGAGCCGGAACTTTATAGCGGGGATTATGAATTCAAGGCGAAGTTAAGCACAGACGAAGCCATTAGCAATGCTCAGAACCAGGGACTTTTCCCAAACAGTACAACCGAGTTGATTTTTGAAAGTGGACCCCTTTACGATCAATTAGGCGAAGATAAAGCAGAAGTTTCCGTTGAATTGATTGCCAGAGGGAATATGGACTTTTCAACACAGACTACGAGAGATTTTGATGTATCTACACCAACGGTCAGGATTAAAAATCTGTTGTTGGATACGCCTTATATCGTCTATCGGGAATCTGACATCACACTTGAACTGATAAACATCAGTAAAGTGACTGAGTATATTGATGTTGATTTGTATATAGATGGAGTGAAAACCAACTGTGATAAGCTGTTCGATCTGGATCCGACAACAGAGGTAGGATTTGTTCACTTAAGCGGTATTGTATTTAATGAAAATAAAAAATATGATATTAGAACAGATCTTGTATATAATAATGTTGCAACACCTAAAGTGCTTGACACTGCTACTTCGGAAGCCACACCGCTACCAATTAATGATTTAAAACCTGAGATCAAATATCCCGGTAATACGGTTTATTATCAGGAACTTTTAAATCCAATAGTAAACACAAGAAATATTCCTGGTGTTCCTGAAGAAGAAGGAGGAGTAAAATTTACCGTTCAAAATGGTGTTAATGAAGAGGAAATTTCTGCTATACCCATCGGTAATGATGATTGGTCTTGGCCTGAGGGAGAAGAAATGCTTATGGAACACCTTGGGGAATCCACATTAGTTATACAGGTATTCTCTGAGATTGAAGGTATTTCAACGACTGCAACTAAGAATTTCACTGTAGAAATTGGAGACATAACGGATATTAACTTTGGTCGAGGAGAAAATGCAGGTGGAGATTTGGTCTATCCGGATGAATATGTAGATTTTGTCTGCGATTTCATCTATGAAAATCCCTATAATGTACCTTCATGGACACCGAGTATTATTCCTGAAGGGACGAACACCGCAATTGTTATTTCAAACTCTACTTTTGATGAGCAAACGATTTCCGGTCAAAAGAAGAAATATACCGTAAGATTCTCAGTTGGCAATAAAGATGGTGTTACAAATCCAGTATCCTTACAAACCGGAGAGAATCAGGTTAACTTTAAAATTGTTCCCGGAGCAAGCGATACGGCTATAAGCAAAACAACCTCATTGAGAGTTGTACCTTCACTTCCATCCAACTTGCAAATGGTTTTAACTGTAGATGGGCAAAATGTAACGCCAGGAACTAATTTTGAAGCCTATGTACAGTTTATTGGCGTTAACAAAGAGTTTGTGGAAGAATATGCTACACCGGTCTTTGATTATCTCCAACCGAATTTTAACATTCCGAACTGTGTACCGGTAGGAGAACCGGATTATGTGAGGACTTTTAGTGCCACGTCTTCCAATTATTATTTGAAGGTATCACAAGAATTCACACCATTGGCAAATCCTGATGCGGATGGACCGGTAGTAATTAATGCCAATATAACCGTTAGCAGAGATCCGGCAGGTGAAATAGGTGGTGAGCCATGGTCTGAAAAGGATTTCCAATTTACAATAAATTATTAAAGAGCACTATAGAACGATTAACAGCAAAATACTAGAGGGGGAAAGTGTGTATGTTCTCAAAAGATTTTTACTACGGCGCCTCAATAGCAGGTTT
>JASUTC010000101.1 GCA_030445775.1 Thermotogaceae bacterium
CCTTTGAAGAGCAATCCGGCGAAAGGGGCAGTTACGACTCCCCTTATGAATATTACGTCTTAACGGGATCGGCCATCAACGAATACTCAAACGAAGATGGTTTTTTAAACCACGGTTTTTTCACCTTCTTCTTCAACGATGGCATGGGGAATGTCGGTTCCTCAAACCCAAACGGTTCATTTGATTACAGTTATAATGCTGATGGTTACGGAATTGGAGGGGTTCTTGACGGACAAGTCACTTTCAGAGAACTGTACAATTATTCAAAAGACAAAGTCCTCAATTACATACAGAGTAATTACGGGGAAACGCAAACGGTACAAGGAAACCACACAACAGCTGATTTTGTGGTAGGGACGTATTCTACTTCACAAAATAACCCCCCATCCACCCCATCAAGCCCGACGCCCTCATCGGGAAGTGTAGGCGTTTCTACAACACAATCCCTTTCATGGTCATCTAACGGGGCAGCCAGTTACGATGTGTATTTTGGAACTTCATCCAACCCGCCAAAGGTTTCATCCAATCAAAGTTATAACAGCTATAACCCCGGTTCACTTTCATCCAGTCAAAAATATTATTGGAAGATTGTAGCAAAAAACGCTTATGGAACGACGACGGGCAGTGTATGGAATTTTACGACGCAGTCTTCCCAGCCTGCTACAGGCGATGGAAGGGTTGTGCTAAAAAACCAAACACCTGAGGTAACGGGTAATATGTCTTTCGACTATTACGATGCCTATTACGATACCGTCAATCAAACCCCACCTCACTGGACTGTTGAAAATTCCGGATCTTTATTCTTCACCTTTGATGGCAAAAACGATTTTTATATCCACGCCTTTGGCATACAAGAATGGAATAGTAATGCAGAAATTGATGTGTATATTAACGGTGAATATGAAGGCTGGTTCGAGTTAACTGAAAGTTGGGGGTCCTATTACATCCCTGAAGAATACTTCACCACCGGTGAAAATGAAGTTGAGTTATGGGTCTATTGGGGAGAAATCTTCATTGATGAAGCCTGGACAGGAGAAGGACAGGTTGAAAACAATCCACCCTCGGTTCCATCGTCGCCATCCCCATCAAACGGAGCTGCAATCACCGACCAAACGCCTCAACTATCATGGCTCTCGACAGATGCCGACAGTTATGATGTGTATTTTGGAACCTCAAGCAACCCGCCGAAGGTTTCTTCTAAACAGGCGAATAACACTTATTCACCCTCAGCACTCAGTGTGGGACAGACCTATTACTGGAAAGTCACCGCCAACAACGTTTATGGATCAACACCCGGTTCACTTTGGAGTTTCTCTGTAATCTCAGATTCACCTCAAACCGGAGTGGACTTCATTAGTCCTTATTCGGGGAGTTACCTGTTGATCAGCAATGAATCCGAAAATGGCAATGCAACCCAATACACCGGAACATTGGCCTCCGCTCAAAGAAAAGAATGGGCTTCGAGAACAGTTAACATTCCAAAAGATCTGCCATTGGATGCCTACCGGATAGATCCGGTGCCTGACAGAAACCTGGTACTTGATCGGTCAAAGTTAGTTTCACGAACGGAGGAGACACCAAGAGCCGTTGGTGAAACCAAACAATTTACCGTTTATAACTTTAAAACGGATTCTGATCAGTCTTTGACCGCCACCCTTCAGGCAGAAGGACAATACTGCAAGCTATGGGTTGAATCCGTAACCGATATCAACACCTCCAAAGCTCAACAGGTAGCTGATGAGTTTGACGATGTCATTTACAATCTAATTACCACCAATTTCTATACCCCTTCCGATGTGAACGGAGATGGAAAGATCGCCATCCTGTTGTTTGATATTCAGGATAATTTTGACACCACAGGAGGTTATGTGGGTGGCTATTTCTGGTCAAGAGATTTGTTTAACATGGCCGGTTCCAATTTGATGGAAATATTCTACATCGATACATACCCAACGATGCATTATCCAAAATCCAACCCTATTGATGTCTCCAGAGCCTTTTCAACTCTGGCACATGAATTCCAACATATGGTGAACTTTAACCGAAATTACATCGTTGAAGGGTCCGGTGAAATGTCCACATGGATTGACGAAGGACTGTCAATGGCTGCAGAAAGGCTGGTTTACGGCCCGTCTGTTGTTCAATCCAGAGTCAGTTACTATAACAGCTCACCCGGTGTACGTGATGGTCATTCATTACTGTATTGGGATGATTATGGAGAAACCTTGGCTAATTATGCCCTCTCTTATGTATTCATGCAATATTTCAGAATTCAAATGGCACAAGGGACCGGAATTTACCGCGAGATAATCACTGATTACGCAAATGATTACAGATGTATTCAAAACGCACTGGATAACTACGCTTCATCTGTTGCATTTGGAGATTTCCTCACTAACTGGCGGATTGCCATGGCAATCAACGAAAGTACCGGTGAGTATGGATTTAAGGGAGACAGTTCATTTAATACAATCCAAACACCCCTTTATACAGGTGGTAACAAAAACCTTAGAGGTGGCGGCGCGATTGTGAAAACGCTGTCAACAGCTTTTACAGATCCCGGTAATTCCGGAGTGGATATTCAGTATGTGGGATTGCCTTAGTGACAGGGTCTGGAGTTTTGTCAGAGTGTTATTAAAACACAATTGAAATTTTTTTGTTCTTATATATGTAACATTAATCTGCTAAGATATAGTATCAAAAGATAAACAAAGGGGAGCCGCAAGGCTGAGAGGGATTTATTCCGACCCTAGAACCTGATCCAGGTAATGCTGGCGTAGGGACCATATTATCTATGAGATTACCCTACCTCCCAGGTAGGGTTTTTCTTTTTTAAGGAGGTTTATGTATGAACAGATGGGTTATTCTTTTATTGATGTTTACAGTCACCTTGGTTTTTTCAACAGAGTTGACGGTTTACACATATGAAAGTATGGACTGGTTTATCGGAGAGGTATCGGAACAATTTGAACGGGAAAACGACTGTACACTAAAAGTGATCAAACTGGGAGATGCCGGAAGCGTACTCTCCAGAATGATACTGGAGAAGAATCATCCCCGGGCGGATGTGGTCTTGGGCTTGGATCAAAGTCTCACAATAAAGGCATTGGAAAATGATCTACTGGAGCCATTCACTCCCAAATCCATTCACACGATTGAAAACGAGGAACTCATTTTCGACAAAACCGGACACATCACCCCCTTCGACTATGGGGCCATTGCGTTGATTTATGATCCCGAAAGGCTTGAAAACATCCCTGAATCATTTGAAGATTTGGCAAATATGGAAAAGATGTTAATCATTCAGGATCCCAGAAGCTCCAGTACGGGACAGGCCTTTTTATTATGGACCATCGCCATATATGGTGAAAAATGGCAGGAATTTTGGCAAAGGATCAAACCAGCTATATTGACTGTCACCAGCGGATGGACCGAATCCTTTTCCAAATTCGAAGCGGGAGAAGCACCGATTATGGTCAGTTACGCAACGGATGGCGCATATTCTTTTGAATATTACGGATCTGTCAGCTATAAAACCTTGATCCCCAAAGAAGGGGCTTATGTTCAGATTGAAGGGGTAGGGATTCTAAACGGAACAAAACATCGTGAACTGGCTGAAAAATTTGTGGAATTCACCCTGTCGAAAGACTTCCAGAGGGAAATCCCCTTGAATCAATGGATGTTCCCGGTTGTTGATGTCCAGATGCCCGAATCATTTCAATACGCCCTTAAGCCGGATAAAATCCTATCATTGGAAGCAGAAAAGATAACCAATAATCTTGACCAATGGCTCGAAGAATGGGAAGGGATCATGTATTAAAAAGCCCATTGGATATGCCACGGGTATCATTCTGATCATCGTTGCTTTCTTACCCTTGTTTTTTCTGATCAGAGATTTCTTCAAACCCGAAGACTTTTTACTCATCAAGGACCCTAAATTCTTAAGGGTCCTTTGGTTTTCTCTTTATCAGGCCTTTTTATCGTCTGTGCTTGCCTTTTTTGTGGCCATATTACCCGCACTCTATTGTGCAAAAAACAACAATCCCATTTCATCGTTGCTGGAAAACGCCATATTTATCCCCTTTTTCTTCCCCCCGGTTTCCATGGTTATTGCCTTTAGCACCATTTTTTCTTCTTCAGGAATATTGGCTGGACTTGGATTTAACCCGAATATCCTCTACACCCTAAAGGCCATCCTCATCGCCCATGTATTTTACAATTCTCCCATATTTGTGAAATACATCAGTCATTCCCTGATGACCATACAACCGGAAGTCTTTGATGCCTCAAGACTTGAAGGCATCAACCGATTCAAGACATTGTTGAAGATAGAGTTTCCCTTGATTTTACCCTCAATATTTAAGGCCTTTTTCTTGGTCTTCACTTATTCTTTCATGAGTTTTGCCGTCGTCCTTAATCTTGGAGGCATTCGCTACTCCACTATCGAAGTGTCCATCGCAAACGCCTTGAGAGGAAGTTTTGATTTCTCCCAAGCGTTGTTTTACGCCCTCGTTCAGTTTGTCATCCTTTTCATTTTGAATTTCATACTCTCACACGCACTGAAAGACAACTATGAAATGGCGCCTCCACAAAAACTCAAGGCAAAAACTTCGGTCTTTGAAAAAATCGTTGCCTGGCTCTATTGCCTGTTTGAATATACCATTATCATCATCGGACTCTCAGGAATTTGTTTCAACCATCATGAGGGAACCTTTACCCTTAAACCGCTTTTCAACCTCTTTTCCAGAGAACTAAACCGAAAATTCAAGATCATCACATCCATTCTCAACTCCATTGTTGTCGCCTTTATTGCCTCAACAATTTCAACGCTTATCGGATATTGGCTGACGGACTTAAAGACAAAACTAACCGATTATTTCATCCTGCCCATGCTGGGTGTCTCCAGTGCGTTTATAGGAATGTCCCTGCTTTATACGAACATTCTCTATCATGTTCCATTCCCCATTCTCATTTGTTTTGGCTTTATTTTTATCACCGTCCCCCTGGCTTATTCTTTTTTGTATCAAAGTGTAAAGGGATTTGAAGCAGAATTAACCGAAGCGGCATTCATAGACGGAGCCAATCGTTTAAAAGCTTTTATTTATGTTAAATTTCCTATTCTCTTACCCGCAATCCTGGCTGTATTCTTCCAAATATTTGCCATCATCTACGGAGAATTTACCATTTCCTACACCATGCAAATCAGAGACTTTTTCCCTCTTGCCAGTGTGGTCAATTACTCCCTTTCAGCTCATCGTTATTATATGGAAAGTCAGGCCTTTGCTTCACTTAATACTATTATTGTATTTACAACATTCTTTACGGCATCTTTATTTACAAAGAAATTGACAAAGAATTAAAGGGAAGATTGTAACGTTATAACCTGGAAATTCTCAGATTCATTCAGATAAAAATCGTGATTTTTTGTTATAATAAGGGCAATATTGAACCATGGAGGGATTTGATGATTCGATTTAACGGAGTCAGCAAGGTATTCCACAACGCAAAAAATCCGGCGAAAGGTTCTCAAACGGGTTTAGCAGGATTGCTTGGCAGAGGAAAGAAACAACAAGATGGTAACAAGAGTACTGTAACTGCTCTGGATCACGTCAGTTTTGAAGTCAAAAAGGGCCGGATCTTTGGACTGCTTGGACCCAACGGTGCCGGTAAGACAACTGCATTGAGAATACTCTCAACCTTGATCAGACCCACTGAAGGGAATGTAGATGTTTTAGGCCTGGATACGATTCGGGACAGCCAACAAATCAGACAAAACCTGGGCTTTTTATCATCAGACATGAATCTCTCTGGAAATTTATCCGCCCGGGATTTTCTCCTTTTCTTTGGCCGATTGAACCATATTGAGGAAAGCCAATTAAAATCCAGAGTGGAAGAACTCTCAAAATATCTGGAAATGAATCAATTCATGGACAGACGTGTCTCCACGTACTCCACGGGTATGAAGCAAAAAACACTCATCGCCATCGCGTTAATCCACGAACCGGACATCGTCATTTTCGATGAACCTACCAACGGATTGGATATCATGACATCACGAATTGTCCTGAATTATCTCAGGGACTTGAAGGCCAGAGGAAAGACGATCATTCTCTCGACCCATATCATGAGCGTAGCACAAAAGATGTGTGATGACATGGTCATTATCAACAAGGGAAAGATCATCGCAGAGGGCACCGTCGAGGATATTCTGGAAAAAACGCAAAAGGAAGATCTTGAAGATGCGTTCTTCGAACTGATGGGAGTTGATGCCGTATGAAAGACACATTAACCATATTGAGAAAAGAATTTGCCAATTTGTTTAAAGACAAGCGAACCGTTTTTTCCATCCTGTTTCTGCCTTTGATCATCTTTATCGCTATCTTTTTTTTCATGAACATGATGATGCAACAGGAACAGGAAATGTCAATATCATCACACAAACAGACAACATGGAAGAAGCTCTGCGCAACTCGTCCATTCATTTGGCTGTCATTTTTGATAGTGGCAACTCCTTCGAAGATTTCTTAAAGGATGAAACCAAACAGATCAAGATGTATTCATACTCAGAATCTTCAGCCTCTTCCAATATCAGAAACAGTGTTAATTACAGTATCAATTTGTTGAGAGACCAATACTTAAGACAGGAGTTGGAAGATAACGGGATGAGCGCCTCTATTTTGGATATGCCCAATCTAATTCAGGAAAATGTAGCCACTGAAAAGGAAATGGCCGGGGGGATCTTTGGTTCCATTCTCCCCTACATGCTGGTTATTTACCTGTTCTCATCCTCCTTCGGGATCGGATTCGACACTACAGCAGGCGAAAAGGAACGACAAACACTAACGATTCTCTTATCCAATCAGGTATCCAGAACCTCCATTGCCTGGGCAAAAATCCTGTACATCATGATCATGAACATCGTAACGGCTACCATATCCGTTATTGCCTTCTCTATCGGATTTACAACCATCCTTACGGATGTTCCCGGTAATGCCCTGGCAGCCTTTACACCTGCAACTATTGCGATGCTCTTCTTTGTCACACTTTCAATGGCAGTTTTGGTCGCTGCCATTATCGTTGTCGTGGGAATCTTTGCCAGAAGTGTGAAAGAAGCCTCGTCATACGCCATGCCTATCTACATTATTGTGATCATCTTCGGTGTCATGAGCCTACAACCTGAAGCATTTAAAGAAACCACTTCCATCATATTCATTCCCCTAATCAACGGCATACTCACCCTAAAACAATTGTTCACATCATCGGAATTACCCATGATGAATTTCGGTATCACCCTAATCATTAATTTAGCAGTAACCGGTGTGCTGGTCTTTTTGGCATCCAGAATGTTCAGCAACGAAAAATTCGTGTTCAGAACGGAATCATA
>JASUTC010000017.1 GCA_030445775.1 Thermotogaceae bacterium
AGAGCGGAGATCATTCATGACCTGAAACTCCCCTACACCGATCAGGAAGCGGAAGAAAAACTCAATGCCCTTATTGCGGGAGATTTGATTTCACAAGGAAGTACAGCCTATCGATATGCAATCACAAAGGATAAAACCTATGAATTGGTATTCAAAAGCGTCTATCAAGACGAAATTGACCATTTTGTCCCAGATATCAAAGGCGAAATCCGAAAAGCCCTGGGAAAAGAAAATTACCAAAAAGGCAAGTTCACCGAATTCCTCTTGAAAGAAAGGCTCAAGAAACCCTTTAACCTCAAGGAGATCACAGACAACGGGAAAGATTTAAAAATGATTCCAATAGAAATTGAAGAAAGAAAAATGATACCCACAGGCATTGGAAAGAGCGAGATTGACCTGTTTATTCAAACAAAAAATGGATACGAGCTGTATATCGATATCAAAAACACCAAAAGCCGTTATGGAAAAAAGGAAACGGACAGATGGCTTAAGATTGCAGATTATCTAAGAAAACAGAAAGCAAAAGCCCTGTTCCTGGTTTATTCCGAGAATGGGTATACAAAAGGGACGAAAGAAAGACTTGAAGCGAATGGGGTTGATATGATACAAAGGCTCTGAAAGATTACCTCAGGCTATCTCATAAAAAAACAAAACCGGCCCGAAGGCTGGTGTCATTATAAAAGGCTTCAGAAAAACAACTGAATACGGGTTTAAAAATGGGTTTTCATCCGTCCTTGTATTGTATAGGAAAGTGCAGAATCAGTCAGATTTCGCCAGTTAAAGGACAATGTGGTAGAAACGAAATTATTCTAACCCAACTTTCGAGTAAAACCCACACAAACAAGAAAAAAAGGGGATCTCAATTTTTTTAGGTCACTACGATCGAGACCCGATGAACAAAAAACATCTTTTATTAAACAAAGGCACCGAAAGTGCTCGGAAAATTTCCTTATGATGCGATTCCGAGGTAGAACTCACCCGGACATGATACAAATCTCCATGCTTGTCATTAAAGGCAAGGGTTGTTCTCACATACGTGGACGATTCTTTTTTGATGGTCCCCCAACTTCGATGATCGCCGGCTTGTCTGAGCTGATACTCACTGGCAATCAACAGATGATACGCCAGCACCCCAATGAACAGATGCCCGGCTCACAGAGTCTTCCGATGATGGCAATCTTGGCTAAGGCCTTTTGTCTTTTGTTCAATCCAATTTCATGCAAGATCTTCTCAAAGCCCAGCTGTTTCCATACCTTATCCGCGACGATTTCCGCTCCCAGCGAACGGATTTGAATAGTCCGCTAACGACTGTACATCCACCGCCCCCAGATTCATAATGGTCCGTTGTCTGGGAACCCTTTTCCGTGGTATACGACTCCACCAAAGTCAATTTGGTATAGACCTTTTTCGTTTTTGGATGGGCTCATCTCCTATGGAGGATATGGGTCTTTTAAAAAACAAAAAAAGAAAACAAACACAAGGATAGTATACCCGTTTTCATGCGCCTTTCAGTCTTCTTTCAAGTTTATTTTTCCTTGTTTTTCTTGTTGCCTCGAAAGTTGGGTTAAAGTGTACTGTTCTTTTGTGTGTTTATGTTATCTTAAAACTCATCCCACATGACAGCATTCACTCCTGGGTGGAATAAGAGCAAATACTTTGGAAGTTGTTATGAAATAAATCTTCCGCATTCTCGTCTAAAGTGATGAAGTTATATAATTATAACTATAAGGATGAATCATTATGAATCCCAGGAAAAATTTATTGAAAACACTTGAAAATAATATTATTTATGTAGTTGATGAAAAAAGCACTGTGAAATGCGAATACAACATTCTTTTATAAGCAAACACAACAACAAAAACACCTTCCATAAACCCGACTTTATGTCGGGTTTTTTGATGGTATAATATTCAAGAAAACTGTCACATGATTTATTTGTTTACCAATC
Source organism: Thermotogaceae bacterium (assembly GCA_030445775.1). Classification (GTDB taxonomy): domain Bacteria; phylum Thermotogota; class Thermotogae; order MWEM01; family MWEM01; genus JASUTC01. The sequence continues at coordinate 1,949 of JASUTC010000017.1, forward strand.
TGGGGGTATGTGTTTGAACATCGACGGAATTACTTTAAGGGTTTTAATCAACGAATTTTCAAGTGTACTGAGTTCTAATTATTTAAAGAAAGTCCAAATGCCCACCTCGGGACGATTTTATTTTGAATTCAGTCATTCTATTTTATTTTGTTCTCTGCTTTCTTCAGATTGCTATTGTTGTTTAACGGATAAAAAAGAGGCCAGTCCGGCTCATCCCGATGGTTTTGTGATGCTTTTGAGGAAATATTTAAACGGCAGCAGACTCCAGAGGGTTGCTCAAATCGGTACGGATCGGATTATGAGTCTTGAATTAACCAAAAGGGATGAAATTGGAGATGTGATTACATACAAGGTCTATTTAGAAATGATGGGGCGAAATTCCAATCTGATTTTGACGGATGCATCCGATCTCATCATCGATGTTTGGAAGCGTACCATCACACAAACCCGTTCGCTTATCCCGGGGGTTACTTATGAACCCTATCTTGCCAATGGGATCGCCCTTACCGAATATGAAGAAAGGGGTCTGGATTTTCTCATTGCCCGAATCTCCGAATCCGGTCCACATCAAAAATTAAGCAAATTTATTCAAAGTCAAGTTCAAGGTATTGGCCGGCAAAATCTGGAAGAAATCCTTTATCGACTGGATTTGAATAAGAATACTCCGTTGGCTTATTTAACAGATGAGCATATCCTGGCATTGCATGAAATACTGATGACCGTCTGTAATGAGTTAAAAGAACCCTCTCTTTACGTTTATGAAAGTGAGGATCAAAAGTCACTCATCTCTCCCATGCCTTTACTGCATGCCCTTGAGATGGATTACCAGGTGTCTAAAATGGAGCCTTCCAAGGCCTTGGAATATGTCAACGGAAAAGTCAGGTTGCGATCAAAACTTACTGAGAAAAAAAAGAAACTCTCAAAAACTCTGGATAAAGAACTGAAAAGGGCTCAATCAAATATTGAGAATCTTGAAAAAGATTTAAAAGAATCTTCAAAGGCCGATCAGTTGCAAAAAAATGCAGAGTTGATCATGGGCAGTATCTATAAATTTGACACTAAGAAAAATTACGAAATCATAGATGTAACCGATTGGAAGACCGGTAAAGAGGTAAGAATCGAATTAGATAAAAAATACAATCTGGCAACAAACGCCCAACGACTTTTTAAGAGGGCATCAAAGCTTAAACGTCGTGAGGAAGTTGTTCAAAAAAGGCTTAGAAAACTCAATCGACATATCTTTTATCTGGAAGGAATTTATGATGCCCTTGAAAATACCCAAACAGCAGAAGAGCTGGAAGATATTCAAGGGGAAATGAAAGAAAGCGGTTTGTTGCCAAAAACCCGGCAGACAAAAAAGGGGAAGGAAAAAACCAAACGAGAAAGTTCTCCAAGGCGTTTTGTCTACAAGGGGTTTGAAATTATCGTGGGAAAGAATAACAAGCAAAATGATCGGATTTGTCACCAGTATTCCCGTGAAGAATGGTGGTTTCATGCCCAAAAGATTCCCGGCTCTCATGTGATCATTAATTCAGCGGGTAGAGAAGTCCCTGAAGAAGTGAAGGAAATGGCTGCCAAATTGGCTGCCAGATTTTCCAAAGGTAGGATTAGCACAAAGGTTCCGGTAGATTATACAAAGCTGAAATATGTGAAAAAGCCAAAGGGATCACCCCCCGGTTTTCGTTTGTACGACAACTTTAAGACATTTGTGGTTGACCCGGTCAGAGAATTGGATCAACTTGAAGAGTCTTGAGAAAACAAAGGATTGATGGCATTGCCCGAATTTTCCATTCATTCAATAAAATTCAGTAAGTTGTTGGATTTTTGCAATAAACTCACAGGTTCCGAAAAGAATAAAAAGGTTGTTCATTTCTTTTACAACGACGGTTTGAAATTGTACGCATCCGATGGATGTCTGGAATCGGTTTTTAAACTCAAACAGGATGTACAGGATTTTTCAGGGGCTTATGCCTTATCCATCAAAACCTTAAATTTGTTTATAGAAGCGGTAGAAGATCAGGACATCAATTTTAGATTTGAAAAAGAAGGGATACAGGTCAAACAGAACACCGAACAGTTATCGGTGAATAACACCCCCCGGAAAACCATTCCCCGGCAAGGAGTTTTCAGCATATTGGGGGATTTTCAGACCAATGAATTTTTATCCGGGTTGGACTTTGCAACCGTTCATATGCCGGAAAATGATGATTGTTATTTCTTTGTCTTCGATGGGCTCTTGTATGTTTTAACCGTATATGACAAGGTTTTTTGCATTTATAACACCCAGATGTCCTGTAAAAATACTGAAGCCGCTGTTCCTTATCAAAGTGTGAGACATTTGATCAAGGCCCTGGGGCTGTTAAAAACCGATTCGTTTCGATTGGGAGAATCCCCTTCACAAGACAGGATCGGTTTTCAAACCAGTGGGAATCTCACTTCCATTTGTTCCAGAAATCTTGAGACGGTGGAAGGGGAACGGGTTTTGAAATTGATCCAACTCTATAATCGTTTTCAACCGGTCCATCGGATCAATAGGGATGTTTTAAAAAAAGGGGTTACCAAGGCAGAAAGGATCTCGCCTAATTTGCCCATTAGGATGGTTTTAAAATCAAGACAGCTAAAATTTGAGCTTCAATCACCGTCATTTTACTATTCGGCGATCGATGAAATTGAGCCTTATTCGGAAGAATCAACGGGACAAACGACAAACGAAGATGTTTTGGAGTTGCTTTTCTATGGTAAATATTTAAAGTCGGCTTTGTCGCGTATCACGACCAATGTGATAACCATCTATCAATATGAGGCTTTTACAGCCTTTGGAGATTCAGAAAAGCAAAAAATGATTGTACTGACGGACGTCATATAAACAGAAAATGAAAACTCATGTTTAAAGGGAGATGGTAGAAATGTATCAATGGACGGAATTCAAAAAAGAGTTGGAGGAACTAAAAGAAAAAGGCCTTTACACAAACATCCGAACCTTGGAAGGACCACAAGGCGCCTGGCTGAAAATCAACGGCAAAGACGTTTTAAACATGTCTTCAAACAACTATCTTGGCTTGGCCAATGACAAGGACATGGTGGAAAAATCCATCGATGCCATCAAGCATTGGGGAGTCGGGCCCGGAGCGGTCAGGACTATTGCAGGAACCATGAGTTTGCATACTCAATTGGAAAGGGATTTGGCCGAATTCAAGAACGTAGAGGCTACGATTATGATTCAGTCGGGATTTTTGGCGAATCAAGCCGTTGTGCCTGCAGTAATGGGAAAAGAGGATGCCATCCTTTCCGATGAATTGAACCACGCCAGCATCATCGATGCCGTGAGATTGACAAAATCCAAGCGATATGTTTGGAAGCATAAAGATGTGGCGGATTTGGACGTAAAATTAAAAGAAGCCGACCGGGACGGTGCTGTGAAGAAGTTAGTCATCACCGATGGTGTTTTCAGCATGGACGGTGACTTGGCACCATTGCCTGAGATTGTCGAAGTCTGCAAAAAGTACAACGCCATTCTCATGGTAGATGATGCCCATGGTGAAGGAGTTCTTGGAAGTCACGGTCGTGGTATAGTCGATCATTTTGGATTGCACGATCAGGTGGATATTGAAGTGGGAACACTTTCCAAGGCGTTTGGTGTCATTGGAGGATTTGTGGCCGGTAAAAAAGTCCTCATCGATTATCTCAAGCAAAAGGCCAGACCTTTCCTCTTTAGCAGTTCCTTGAGCCCGGCAGATACCATGGCGGCCATTGAGTCCGTTCGCAAACTGAAGGCATCGGATGAACTGGTGAAAAAACTTTGGGAGAACGGCAATTACTTTAAAAAAGAGATGAAGGCATTGGGATTCGATACGGGAGAATCAGAAACCCCTATCACACCGGTGATGCTGTATGAAGCACCCGTTGCTTCAACATTCAGTCAAAAACTCCTTGAAAAAGGTGTGTTCGCCCAGTCCATCGGATTCCCGACGGTTCCCAAAGGAAAGGCAAGAATCAGAGTTATGATCAGTGCTGCACATTCAAAGAAGGACTTGGATTTTGGAATCAAGGCCTTTGAGGAAGTGGGGAAGGAGTTAAAGGTTATATCAAATGCCGCCGATTCTCCTGATCTGCAGCGATAAACGCATTGATTTCGCTGGAATGTTTGATGAGTAAATAATACCAATAGATGCCAAGGGTAATCACGGTCAACAGCATGACCAATATAAAATTTCTGTGTTTTATCTGGTTCATATAGCGGTATTTAGCCGGTAGTAGTATGCTGTAGAAATGGTTTTTGGCCATTTGCAGATTCTTTTCAGTGTTGAAAATCATCTGTAGAAAGATGCCCAGGAAAATAAAAGACGCCAGGTTGATATAAATGGCATATCTTCTGGAGATGCCTCCAAAGATATAGAGTAAGACGTAAACCCAGAACCAGAACATATCGATCTTGGATTTCTTGAGTTTATTGATGTAGTCGGAAACGGTAACGGATTTGAAAAAGCCGTTTTTTGATTCGTCCATGTATTTGAGAATATTCAGGCTGTTGTTGATGTTGGTGTTGAGGACTTCCATCCACTGAAACATCAGCAAGATTTGCAATATTCCGGTAATGGCGTACAACATTCCTCCCACAAGGGGGACCAAAAACAGCATAATACTCAGGATACCGAAGCCGATGATAAAAAATGCGATAATCTCGTTGACCTCGGTTTCTTTGGCAAATTCAAGCCCGGGTAGTTTTGTATCGTCCTTTAGTTTATGTGAGCATTTGGAACAATAATTGGCATCTTCTTTGTTTTCAAATCCGCAATTCGGGCATTTCATGCTATCACCTCAACTCCTTTTTTAACCGATCATATAACGATACGGTCTCTTCATGTTCTCCGGTTTTTTCGTTGATACATGCTGCAGGTTTTTGGGTCATGGATATTTCGCAAAGGGCATCATCTTCGCTTGAATAGGGGCCATACTCGTTGCGAATCAGGTCCCTTTCGTGTATGGACCAGATGATCTTATACCAGTTGGGACCTTTTTTAATGCAGTATCGATCATCCTTTTCTATCCCTCCCCGTCTGCGGAATTTCCTTAAGGCCTGTGACCGTTGTGATAATTCCCAGTGAATCTCTTTCAGGATACTTTCGTGGGGATATTGGATTTCCTTTTCTGGATAAGTGTGATAATACCAGCTCATTTGTTTGTTTTCAACGATACCTGCACTGGCGTAATGAGAGACGGAATAATAACCCATAATTTCCAGGATATCCGGAAACTCTTTAACAACAAATTCTCTGAATGTCACAGTATCAACTCCAAATCCTTATGAAATCGTATACAATCCGCCGCAGAGGGAAAATTGCTTATACTCACAATTCTCAAAATGATCCTTTATCTCCTCTGCAATGAAATAACTTTCCGCATCATCCCAAAGATCCAAATGTTCTTCCCTGTACAGATCGTGGTCTTCTTTTGTTTTAAAAGAGACGTCGAAGATGTACATCCTGCCGTCTTCCTTTTTTAAAAGGGATAGATATTGTCTGATGATTTCGATCTTCTCTTGAAGGTTAAAATGATGCAAGACATAACCGGCCAAGATGATGCTGAATTTAGCACGCTTGATTTTTTCCGGGATGTCCTGTTTTAAATCGTGCTGGAATAAAAAGGCGCTGGGCATCTTTTCCTCGGCAAAGGCCAGCATTTTGTCCGAGAAATCAAATCCGTAGCATTGAGCACCGTTTTGATAAAATTTTGACAGCAAGAAACCCGTGCCTACACCCATTTCCAATACTTGTGTTGAGTGGGTGATTCTGATACTTTTAATCAAATTGACTATGGCCTTTTCATAACCGGAAAAGGGAAATCCTTTTTCAATGACAGATTGATCGTATTGATTGGACCATTTGTCGAACAGTTCTTTTTTCATCATCAACCTCCACAGGCTTTTAATTATTTTATCATGATATAATCTTGAAAACAACATAAAAGGCAAAGGAGATGAACAGGAGTGTCTGAACGTTCTTATATAGCCGCTATTGATCAGGGAACAACCAGTACCAGAACCATCATTTTCGATGATCAGTTGGAAATTGTGAATATTTCACAAAAGCCTTTCAAACAGTTTTATCCTCAAGATGGTTGGGTGGAACAGGATGCCGAAGAAATTTACGGAACGGTCATTGCCACTTTGACTCAAGCGATTGATGAAGCCGGGCTTGAATTTCAAGAAATTTCCGCCATTGGCATAACCAATCAGAGAGAAACGGTGGTTGCCTGGAATAAGGAGACGGGTGATCCCCTTTATAACGCCATCAACTGGCAATGCAGGAGAACGGCCAAGCGATGTCTTGAACTCAGGCCGCAGGAAAATATGATTCACGAAAAAACAGGGTTGATTGTCGATCCGTATTTTTCCGGAACAAAAATGGAATGGCTGTACAATAACGTTCCCAAGGTGAGGATAGCTGCAAACTCGAAAGAACTTGCCTTTGGAACCATCGATTCATGGTTGGCCTATAAACTCAGTAAAAAAAACGTTCACGTGACGGATTATTCCAACGCTTCCAGAACGATGCTCTTTAATATTCGTAAACTGGACTGGGATGATGAGCTGTTGGAACTCTTTTCCATCAAAAGGGAGTGGCTTCCTAAGCTGGTGGATACATCCGGGATTTTGGGATATACCAAGGAAGGGATTCCCATTGCCTCTATGGTTGGAGACCAACAAGGGGCCTTGTTCGGTCAAATGGCATTTGAGAGGGGGATGGCAAAATGTACCTATGGTACTGGTGCCTTTTTGCTCATGAATCTGGGCTCTGAAGCCATTTTATCCGGTCAACGATTGTTAACTTCAGTGGGATGGAAAATCGGAGATGAAATCAACTACGCTATGGAAGGTTCGTTGTTCATGTGTGGAGCCGCCATTGACTGGACGGTGGATAACCTGAAATTGGCTAAATCCGCATCTGAAACGGAAGATCTTTCTTATAAGGTACGAGACAACGGCGGCGTTTTCTTTGTCCCGGCACTTTCCGGGCTAGGTGCGCCCCAGTGGGATCCAAATGCCAGAGGACTTTTTATTGGGATGACGCAATCAACAAAGAAGGAGCATCTCATCAGATCCGTGTTGGAAGGAATCTGTTACTCTGTCAGGGAGCTGTTTGACACCATGGTGAGTGAATGTCATATTCCCTTGAAGGAATTGAGAGTGGATGGTGGAGTCAGTAAGAATCAGTTTATTCAGGAATTTCAATCTATTTTACTGGGTAATTCGGTTACAAGACCGGAGAATACCGAAACAACAGCAACCGGTGCGGCAATTTTGGCAGGATTGGCAACAGACGTTTGGAGGGATAAAAAAGAAGTTTTGGCTTATTGGAAATCACAGGCTTCTATGTCCCGGGGGAAAGATGAACAAGTGGAGGCATCCTATACAAAATGGAAAACAGCCGTCAAAAGATCACAGAATTGGGTTTAATACTTACTAAAGAGTACACAGGCTTAACCCTTCGCGAATTGAATACAGTTGCCAAAGCCTTTGCAAAACGACTAAAAGGTGGGGAAACGGTCCTGTTTTTTGGTGATTTGGGCTGCGGAAAGACGACATTTATCCGTTCAATGATGGAACATTTCAACGTGGATCCCAATGAGGTCCGCAGCCCCACATTTAATGTTGTCAACACCTATCAGGCGGATGGCAAGGTTGTTTATCACATTGATGTTTACAGAATAACAGCTGATGAATTATTTGAACTGGGTTTTTACGATTATCAGGAACAAAACAGCATCCTGTTGATTGAATGGGCGGAAAAAATCGTGGATGAGATTGACCAACCCGATTATTTGATTTGCCTTTCAATCAACGGTGGCAACATGAGTACTAGAGATTTACAAATTTATACGGGGAGTGACAGATAATGTTAAAACAGATTTATGAAACGCAAACCACAAAAATATTTAAGGCTGTGTTGCCCCCGGTAGGGGTCAACACTTATCTTTTATATCATCAGCATCATTTGTTTATCGTTGATCCCGGAATTGGCAGTTCAAAGCTACCGGAAGACAATGACATTCCTTATGATGAGGTTTCGTTACTGATCACTCACTCTCATTTTGACCATATCACCGGAATCGATGAATTTCCGGATAGCAAAATTCTCATTACACAAGAGGCCTTACCGGGGTTAAAGGATTCTTATGTCAATTTGTCGGGAGACTTTGGCGGTGGAACAACCGTTGTACAAAACAGCAATATCCAAATCCTTTCCCAAGGAGAAAACACGGTACTCGATTGTGCCTTTCAGGTCATGATTTATCCCGGACATACTCAAGGAGACACCGTTTTCGACTTCGGCCCTTTTATCTTTACCGGTGATTTTGTTTTTTGTGATTCTATCGGCAGAACGGATTTTAGATTTTCCGATAACGACCTAATGAAAAAATCTTTGGCAAAATTCAGACAATATCTCCTACAAAAGGAACCAACCGATCTTATTTTACCGGGGCATATGGGTGTGTGTTCCGTTAAAAAGCTGTTGGATAACAACGTCTTTCTTTCCGTTTATTAGAAAACGGATCATACTTTTTTCTGCTTTGCCAAACGTGTCTTTTTGACAATAGCCAATATTTGTGCTATTATGGTAACGATGATAAAATAAATCATATTTTCTGGTTTTTTCTATAATTTGCTGCATTTTTTATTCATTTTCTTAAAAATAAAAAGAAAATAGCTTTTTTTTGCTTAAAGGAGGTTATTGATGGAGTTTTTCGAATATATCTTCGATAACGGAGATCGTATTTTATTTGAACTTCTAAGGCATCTTCAAATCATTGGAATAGCCCTTCCTATAGCTATCGCCATAGGGGTGCCCGTCGGTATTGCCATTTCAAATCACAAAAAAACGGCAAATGTTGTCATCTATATTGCAAGTGTTTTGATGACGATTCCCTCTCTTGCCCTATTTGGATTTATGGTTGCCCTATTGGCGCCATTTAACGCCGGGATTGGCGTCCCACCCGCTGTTATTGCAGTCGTTGTCTATTCCCTGTTACCATTGATCAGGAATACCCTTGTAGCGATACAAGAGGTAGACCCGGCAACCGTTGAAGCTGCAACCGGAATGGGGATGACCAAAACGCAGATTTTGTTTAAGATTCGTTTGCCCTTGGCAGTTCCCATTATCATGGCAGGTTTGAGAAACGCAGCGGTAATGGGGGTTAGTGTTACCACCATTGCCTATCTGATCGGTGCTCGGGGATTGGGATATTTCATCTTCTCAGGGTTAAGTCGATCTCGACTGGTAATGGTTCTTGTAGGAGCCATTCTTGTTGGGGCCCTTGGAATCGGGACGAATTACGGATTGTTGAAGTTGGAAGAGCTGCTGACTCCAAGGGGAGTAAAGCTCTCGAGATCAAAGGAGTGAGACAATGCAGATAAGACTTAAAAACCTGACAAAAAAATACGATAATGGCGCGTTTAAAGCTGTTGATAATATCTCGTTGACATTTGACGAGTCGAAGCTTACCGTTTTAATCGGTCCATCGGGATGCGGAAAGACCACCACCTTGAAAATGATCAACCGGTTGATCGAAAGAACGGGTGGTGACATTTTGTTTGATGAGAAGTCCATTGATGAAATGGATCGCATTAATCTAAGAAGGAAAATTGGATACGCTATCCAGAACATTGGATTGTTCATTCACATGAGCGTATTTGACAATATAGCTGTTGTTCCGCGCCTGTTGAAATGGCCGGAACAAAAGATCAAAGACAGAGTTGAGGAACTTTTGGAACTGGTTAATCTGGATCCTGAACTACACATGTATAAATATCCGGCACAATTATCCGGTGGACAGAAACAACGTATTGGTGTGGCGCGATCCCTTGCAGCTGATCCCGATGTCATTTTAATGGATGAACCCTTTGGGGCCATAGACCCAATCAACCGGGAGAAATTGCAGGATGCCTTTATTGAGATTCAGGAGAAGATCAAAAAGACCATCATTTTTGTGACCCATGATATCCGTGAGGCAATCAAATTGGGGGATAAGATTGTCATTATGAACAACGGGCATATTGTTCAGTATGATGACACCATTAACGTGGTCAACCAACCCGAAAATGAGTTTGTTGAAAGTCTTCTGGGCTCGGACAGAGCCTTAAAAGGATTGGAAATGCTGAGTGTAAAAGACAATTATATTAAAGATTTTGTATCCATTAATGCCGAGGAGGTTAAAACGGTAGGTACGGCTCTTGAATACTTACAAAAAAAAGAGAAAAGTTATGCCTATGTGGTGGGTAAAAAGGGAATACTCCTTGGGTATTGCACCACCAAAAGGCTTCAGAAAAAGGACAAACATGATGACTTGATTGAAAGTGTTATAAAGACTGAATCCATACAACCTTATTCGAATTTAATGGAAGCCATCATCACGATGGTGGAAGCCGGATTGACGAGCTGTCCCGTGGTTAATTCAAAAGATCAATTACTGGGAATCATCCGGTTCAAAACACTTGTTGATATCATGGGCTCGTTCGAAAAGTCGGAGGAGTGATATTGTGGAACTCTTTTCGTACTTCTTTGAAAACATCCCTTATATTCTGGAAAAGACCTGGCAACATTTTTATCTCTTCCTCATATCCTGGTCTATTGCGGTGGTTACCGGGGTTTTTATCGGAATTATCTCCACCAGGCCGGGAAAGGAAAAGATCGGAAGGACTGTTTTAGCCGTAACAGGTGCCACACAGGCCGTTCCCAGCACGGCTGTCATTGCGTTGGTTTTCATATTTATGGGTATTGGTGCTTTACCGGCCATGTTTGCACTATTCATTTATTCTTTGGTTCCCGTTACTTTTAACACCGCTTCAGGGCTGATGAACGTATCACCGGATATGAAAGAAGCGGCAATGGGGATGGGGATGACCAAAAACCAGATATTGTTCAAAGTCGAGTTACCTACTTCAATTCCAGCAATTGCATCGGGGATTCGTACTGCTGCTGTCATCAATATCGGAACGGCTGCAATCGCAGCCATTATTGGAGCCGGAGGATTGGGAGAAATCATATTTATAGGATTAAGGCTGATGGATGTATCACGCATATTTGCAGGTGCCTTGCCGGTGGCAGTGCTTGCGCTTGTTGTAGATGCACTGTTGGCATTACTTGAAAAAGCAATTATGTCAGATGGACTCAAACTGAGTAAGGAAAACTAAAGAAATAACGGAGGTGTATGTTTTATGAAAAAGTTTTTAATTTTGTTAGTGGCGGCAACATTGCTGTTTTCAATCGGATTTTCAGCGGACAGATTATCAGTAGGTGCTAAGAACTTCACCGAACAGTATATTGTAGGAAGCATGATGAGTCAGCTTCTGGAAGAGAAGGGCTTTAGAGTTTCTGAAGATTTCGGTATGAGTTCTTTTGCCGTCAGGACAGCCCTTACCACCGGACAGATTGATTTATACCCGGATTATACCGGAACGGCATGGGTTTCTTATCTTGATCAGGAAAGTGTTGTCAGAGATCCTGTTGAGCTCTACAACAAAGTGAAGGAAATGGATTTAGAGCAAAACGGAATCGTATGGTTGGATATGGTAGACCTGAACAATACCTACGCATTGGCTGTAACAGCTGATATTGCCAAGAAGTACAACCTGACATCGATTGATGATCTTGCAGAGTTAGTCAATTCCGGAGAAGAACTGTTAATGGGTATCGATTTTGAATTTTACGAAAGAAATGACGGATTTTTCGCCATGGCAGACGCCTATGGCATGGAAGTTGATAAAAATCAAGTAAAAACCATGGAAATCGGGATGACCTATGAGGCCATTTCCAGAAACAACATTCAAGTGGCGATGGTTTTTGCGACCGATGGTAAACTTAACAAGTACAATTTGACGGTTTTGGAAGACAATAAAAATTTCTTCCCGGCATATAACCTGGCCGTAACGGTAAGGGAAGAGATCTACGAAGAATATCCAGAAATTGCCGATATTCTCAAACCCATCAGTACTTATTTAAATGACGATATTATGAGAAGGTTGAATTATCTGGTGGATGCCGAAGGAAAAGAACCGGATGAAGTAGCTCAGCAATTCCTTGAAGGTCTTGGATTGTTGAACTAAAGAATCAGAAGAAATAAAAAAAGCTGCCCAAAGGGCAGCTTTTTTTATTATATTCTCTTGTGCTTTCATTAACTAGTAGGGACCCCTTGGTGGATGCTCAAAACACCATAATCACCAATCAACAAGTTGTACTAACCCTTTGCAGGTAATTAACAAATCCAAAGCATATTCTCTGATACCCTTACCGAAGATTCTTGTTTTCAAGTGAGCAAGCCTTTCCAGCGAGGCTTCAAGTTGGGTGTTTGCCCGGTGAATTGCTTCTATTTTCTGTGATGGGGGATGCTCATCCCGGTAAACCACTTCAATTACTTCAAGTGCTTGAGCCATATCTTTCATTAGATGACCGTAATAATCGAATTCGGCTAACCAGGGGTTAATGTCTGTTTTTAGACGATCGTCAATATGTTCTGCAATCTTGTTATGTGCCTTGCCGATTTGTTGACCTGTTTTGCATAAAAAATCCGCCATTAATTTGAGTGCTCCCTTTTTTTTGAATGCTTCGAGTTTTTGGATCAGGTTTATCGTAATTTCCGGGTCACCCGGTTGTAAGGGGCTGGAATCGCAAGCCTTTGAAAAGAGAAGGAATTCTTCTACAATCTCGGGGTACATCTGCTCAATTGTATTCAGTAAGCCTCTCTCGGGATCGTATTGTTCAGGATCGCTTAGATAAAAGGCGATATTCTTCAGTACCGGCATGGAGGCATAGGCCTGATTCATGGGGTTGACAATAAACCCTTCGGAAAAATGAACTAATCCACCATCACGTCCGGAAAAGTGACCGATATGCAGTTCGGGAACCATACTGGCATCGTTTACAGGGAAATTATCCCAGTACAGGGGTTTTCTTTTAAAGACCTCGTTCACCATTTTTGCATTTTCAATCGTCAGCTTTTCTGAGCAAACCTGAGGTCCGGTCCACATAATCTGAATGGCTTCGTGGAGTTTCTCTCCCAAAATATAATGATAATCCGTTACCTGTTCACCATGATAGATGGTGGGACATAATATAAAATGCATGTCTTCGACTTCATTTGACAGGGCATCAAACAAGCGGTTGGAAAAATCAGCCTGTGCGTGGGCAAGTGATGAATAGACTTGTTTATCCCCTTCGTGGATCAAGTTTTCGGGGATATCGTCCAAAAACAGCGATATGGTTTTGACGCCCATGGCGGTAAATTTTAGATATTTGTCCTTTAAAATCCTCAAATCTTCATCAGAACTGTGTACCAGAGAAAGTCCCGGACTGATGGCCATGGAGACATCCACCCCGGACCTTTTTCCGGCTTCGATCAATTCTTTAAAATGTTGTTCAAACTCCGTGTCGTACATCTCTCGCCATTTGTCTCGGTGTAACAAATCGGCTTTGGGAGCGTATATATAAAGGTTATAACCTTCTTGACCCATAAAAGAGATAATGTCTTTTCTTTCTTCCCAAGTCCATGGTTTGCCGTAAAAACCCTCCACGACTCCCTTGGTTTTAAATGTGTTCATATTCTTCACCTCTACTGGATATCAGCCTTTGACGCCACCTTCCACAAGGCCGGATATGATTTGTTTCTGAAATATCAGGAATATTATTATAACAGGTATACCTGCAATTGTTGAAGCGGACATCATTCTTGGCCAATCCGTTTGGTTCAACTTCTGATACATGGCCAACCCGACTTGAACCGTTCGCATGCTTTTTGAATTGGTCATAACCAATGGATAAAAGAGGTCATTCCAAATGGTAATAAATGTATTGATACCTAAAACAGCCATAGCGGGTCCACTTAATGGCATGATAATGCGAGTAAATATTTGAAAATCGCTGGCCCCGTCCACATATGCTGCTTCATCGAATTCCGATGGTAACTGCTCAATGTATTGTCGCATCAGGAAGATTCCAAATGGTGTCACCAGGAAAGGAAAGATTAAGGCCATATAAGTGTCTATCCATCCCAGATTTTTCATCAGAATAAACACCGGAATAATGGTTACCTGGGGTGGGATCATCATGGTGGCCAAAACCAATGAAAACAGGATTTCCCTTCCTCTGAATTGTTTACGTGCAAAGGCATACGCCACCATAGAACAAAACAGCAGATTACCCAAAACGACGACCAGAGAGATCAACGAGCTGTTAAACATGTATCTGGCAAAATCCTGTTCCTTCCAGACGGTGATAAAATTGGAAAGAGTGGGGAATTTCAGCTTGGATTGAATGTCATCCACGATCAATTCCCGCCCCAGAGCATCTTCTGGTGGAGCAATGATAAACTGTATCTGGGAAATATGACCGATATTGACGGTTTCAAACTGTTGGGGTTCAAAGTCAACCCTCAACTTTTTCAATCCATCGTGAGTAATAGTTTGAAGTGGAATTCTTTCCTCAACATCGTTGATATCCTTTAACCCCAAGTACAGTTGAGAGTTTTCCGGGGCACTGATATAAAGGGACAAATGTCCAACAAGGTTCATGTCGTTATCCCCTGTAAACGCCGCAACACCATATTCCTTTCCCGGATCTTCAATGGTGATACTCAAGACTTTATTATCCCTATTCTGTAATTCTTTTAATTCAAAGTTACGCGTTCCAATGGTTTTCATCTTCGTCCTCAAATAAATGGGGCTGGATTCAAAGTCCAACAACGATCTTTCCGTAATCAGGTGAAACAGATCTCCTTGAGGAATGACAGAGGTGAAAAACATCATGAAAAGCGGCATCAACGAGATCACCAGCAGCAAAATTAATAGGGTAAACAACCATCTACCGCCACTTGTTCTCTTCTTCATACAGGATCACTCCTGAGTAGATATCTTTGAATCAAAGTCACAATCATGATCATGATCAGGAGAATATAGGAAATTGCAGAACCGTATCCCATATCAAACTGTCTGAAAGCCACCTGATACAGGTAATGCACGATAGTTTGAGTGGAATTTCTCGGACCGCCACCTGTCATGGTGTAGATCTCACTGAAGATTTGAAAAGAACGAATGGTGTTAATAGCGATGACAAAAAACAAAGTGGGTCGGATATAAGGCAAAGTGATTTTCAGCGCAATTTGAGTATTGGTTGCCCCATCAATTCTGGCAGCTTCATAAAGCTGTTCAGGAACATTTTGGAGTCCCGCGTAGATAAGAATAAGATAATACCCAAATGCCGCCCAAATATCCATGATCATAATGGACAAAAGTGCTGTTTTTGGAGACGCCAACCAGCTCCTGGCTTCCATTTGAAAGCCCAAAAAACTGCCAACCGTGTTGAATAATCCGTTGGAACTGTACAGATATATCCATATCGTAGAGATAACCACCATGGAAATAACGGAAGGAAGAAAAAATCCCGCTTTGAAAATCCCATTTTTCTTCAACCGTTTACTGTTCAGTAAAAGGGCCAGTAAAAGTGCAATGCCTGTTGTGAAGGGAATCGTCCCCACTACAAATATAAGTGTATTTCCCAAAGCCTTCAAAAACACCTCATCCTGAAAGGCCTTAATGTAATTACCCAATCCAACAAATTTCATCTCCGGGTTCAAACCGGAATAATCGGTGAAACTGGTAAAGAAAGAATAGATAATGGGAAACGCGTTAAAGATTGCAAAAATAATGAGCCAAGGTGATAAAAAAGCAAAAATCACCCATCTCTGCCTCGTCTTTCGTCTCAATGTATAACCTCCGAAAAAGGGATAAACACTGGGGTGTACTCAACTCGAGTACAACCCCAAAAACTCTTTACTGCTGGTCCAATAATTCCTGAATCTGTTGATTGTATTTATTCAAAGTCTCTTTCACAGGAGCCTGATCAAGGATCAATGCTTCTACTGCTTCAGTAACCTTTTCCTGGATCTTTGTCCATTGCGGAGTTGGTGGGACCGGTACAGCTGTGGCGTTTTGTTCAAAGAAGACGTATTCCAAGGGATGATCGTCAAACCAGGGATCTTCTCCTGCTGTGATGTTGGATGGAAAGACAGCCGGGTATCCCTTTGTTACGCGCATGGCAACGTCAGGATCCACAAGGTATTCAACCAATTTCAAGGCTTCTGCCTTGTTTTCACAACTTTCAGGTATGGTGAGGATTTCACCACCTGCAAATGAAGCGTGGAAACCCTTTTCATTGGATGGTTTTGGAATAAAAGTGACCAGGAATTTGGTTTCCGGGTAGGATGTGAACAGAGCTGAAATCTGATGGGCTCCACCGACAACCATACCAATTTTTCCTTCACCGAATGAATCCATTAAGTCATCCTGCCTGGTCATGATGGCCTGTTTTGAAAGATTCTGATAGAATTCAGCTGCCTCAATCACTTCTTGGGTATTAAAAAGAGCTGTTTTCAGATCTGTGGAGACAACTTTTCCGTTATTCCCCCAAACAGCAGGAAGGAACCATTCCTGCCATGGTGAATAAGGTTCACCTGAAGCCAGTCCGAATCCATAAACATCATCGGCTAAAGCATTGATCTTTTCTGCTGCTTCAAGAACTTCATCCCATGTAGCCGGTGGATTGGCTGGATCCAATCCCGCTTCTTCAAACAGGTCGATGTTGTAGAACATGGCTCTTGTTCCCAATAACCATGGAACCCCCCAAACATCGCCTTTATAACTGGCACTGTTCCATCCCACGATATCTTTGTTGGTTTCCATAATCCAGTTCATGTTTGAAAGGACGCCTTCTTCTGCGAAGTTGGCAACCCAAGTATTTCCAAGTTCCAAGACATCCGGGGCGGCGTCTGCGGCAAATGCCGTAACAATCTTATCAAAACCGTTTGCCCATGACAGTTGAACGAATTCAACTTCGATATCCGGATTGGCCGCTTCAAATTCCTCGATAACCTGTCTGCCGGTTTCATCTCCCATCATAAATTGCCATAACACCAATTTTGTTTTTGCCATTGATAAAGTCACAATCAACATCAATGCCAAAAGAAAAACAACAAACTTCTTACTCATAAAAAACACCTCCGATTGGTTTGCACGGGATTTCCCATCCCGAATTCTTTATTGTTCCAAGATTTTTAAAGCCCATTCATAATCAGTGAAAAATTGATTTAAAAACGATACTGCCCCTCCCAAAGCGATGTTGTTAATCCCTGAAGTGTCTATTTCAATAAATGCTTTAGTGGCGGTAAAATCCAAACCGTCTACAATTTTTGCTTTCAAGTGAGCAAGGATAGAATCCGAAAAATCTGTTATGTCCCCTCCCAAGATGATTTTGTCAGGGTCCAGCAAAGTTGTAACAACGATGATTCTGTTGATCAGGTTTGTGATCATATCTTCGATGATTGGCGGGAATTCTTTGGAAGGGTAACAGTATTCAGCCAAATCCTTAGCGTGCAATGAATATTCCTCTGAATAACGCCAACTGTTGTCCAAGATGATTTCTCCGGCAGCGGAACGTGAACCTTTATAAATGGTTTTGTTTAACACAATTCCCGCTCCGATACCGCCATAGGTTTTGAATTCATTGGGGAACGAAAACATGTAGTAAATCAAATTGTCATGCTTCATGCCCGACTCAAACAGATATGCCGCAGCACCGGCATTGGCATCATTTTCAATGTAGGTATAAACCCCCAGCCTTTCCTCAATGAGTTTTTTCAGGGGCATGTTTTTGATGTTTAAATCATAGGAAAACTGAATCATCCCTTCATGAGAATCGATGATGCCCGGCATGGAGATGGTTACAGCAAGGATATCACCCGTATGATCACCAAATTCATGAAATGCCTTTTCAATTTCGTTTACAATATTTTTTTCATTGACTTTGTCGTCAAAGGCGTATTGATCGATGACATGACCTTTGAGATTTAACAACAATGCCAGAATTCTGTCATTGACAATGGAGATGGCCATAATCTTCAAGAGATTCTCATTCAGTTTCAGCACTTCTGTCTTTCTGCCACCCAATTGTCCCGGATTTTGAACCGAATCCTTAATGATGACAGACTGCTCCATTAGACCTTCAAGACTCCTGGAAATGGTGGAGCGGTTGAGATTCAGCTCTTTGCTTAATTCCTGTCTCGTAAACCGGTCCTTTGTCCATATACGGTTGATGATTTGATGCTGGGTTTGATTTTTGATTGTAATCATAGGTAAACTCCTTTTATATTTAGTTGCGTGCGTCACGCAACAAACATAAATATTATAATCCTTCATTTTCAAAAAACAAAATGTAATGATTCGCTATGAAAAGTGATTATCTTTGATTAAAGGTGAATAGAAGGAAAAAGCTTTTATTTTTGAAGATAGATAAGTAATATCGTTATCTTCTGAATTGAAACTATGCTAATCATATTTTTGGTTTTTTTATTGGTCGTTTCTTGTGAAGAAGGATTTTTGGGAAAACAATCGCAAAAAGGTCATTTTCGAAGACATCATAGAAAAACCAAACATTGTCTCATTTAGGGGCGGACACAAGGCCCGCCCTTAGATTCTTTAAAGCCTTGGACTCTGTTTTTTACTCACTTCTTCAAATACTTGTCAAACCAATCCTGAATTTCCTGCAATCTTCGTATTCTGTGTTTTGGCTTACCGCCTCGGGAGAGTTCGTGATTTTCTCCTCTGAACATACACATTCTTGCTTCAACACCATGGTATTTCAACGCTGTGAACATTTGTAAGCCCTCGGGATACCAACAACGATAGTCTTCTTCGGAATGGATGAACAATGTCGGAGTCTTTGCCTTGTCAGCGTATTTCAAAGGGGAACTTTCCCAAAGTCTGTCATGTCCGTCCCATGGAGTTGCTTCTCCGCCTTGGTCGTAAACAAAGAAGTATCCGATATCTGTGGTACAGAATTTTGAGATCCAGTTTGAAATACTTCTCTGTGACGCTGCAGCTGCGAAACGATCCGTATGTCCAATGATCCAGTTGGTCATGTATCCGCCGTAAGAGCCTCCCGTTACGCCTATTCTTTCAGGATCAATGTAGGGATGCTTTTCCAAAACCAGATCGGTAAAATCCATAATGTCTTCATAATCGATGGTACCGTATTTTCCCCGGATATCCGCAAACTCGTTGCCTCGTCCGTCACTACCCCGTGGATTGCAGAAGAACACGGCATAACCGGCAGCAGCCCATACCTGCATCTCATGGAAGAAAACGTCACCGTAAACGGTTTTGGGACCCCCGTGAATGTCCAGAATGGCCGGGTATTTTTTTTCACTGTCAAAACCGGCAGGCTTGATGACCCAACCGTGAATATCCGGGGCATCTTCCCGTTTCAGTGTCAACGGTTCCGGTTCCATGTATTCCAATGATTTAAATAATGGTGTGTTGAAATTGGAAAGTTGGGTTTCCTTTCCATCTTTGAAGCTGTAAATCTCAGGTAATTTGTTGCTCCTGATGGCGATTTCGATGATTTTGTCATTCAACAAACAAAAATGATCCAACGCCCCTTTGATGTCAATCACCGGCTTGACGGTTCCATTCATCTCGACACTGTAAAGGTAAGAACTGTCGTTGTCCGTGCTGACGAAAAAGACGATATCATCTTTTTTCTTAAGTATATGTGGTGAACCCGAACCAAATCTGGCATCGGAGCCCACAGAATTTCCGAAACTCATATCCAGCTCTGGGGTGATACAGTTTAATTCACCTGTTTTAATTGAAAGGATGTAAAATTTTCTGTTTTCGTTGACCCCGTAGCGTTTCATGTCCGACCCGAAGGCCATTACTTGCTCTTCATTAAAGAAAATGGCATCTGTATAATTCATGGGTGTATCCGGAGAAATCTGTTTGGATTCCCCCGTTTTCAAATCATATAAATAAATGTGATTCGTGAGTTCGCGTTTATCTTTGAACAGATTGCCGGTGTAAAGCATTTGATCCTTGGTATCTGCCACATCAAAATTCATCACTGACATATAGTCATCAGTAATTCTTTTAAAGGTTTTTTCTTTTTTATTGAACAAAAACAGTCCGTTGCGTTTTTGGTTGGTATATCCGCTTCCGTTACTCCAATAGGGAATCTCTGTCAGGACTTCGTAGTCCTTTTCTTCCTCAAACTCTTTCTTTATCTTTTTTGTCGTATCCTTATCCATGTCTAATGGAAGCTCATTTCCCACCTTGAAAATCCCTTGAACAACGTATAGTTCATCCGGTTGAATGACTTCCAAACCGGTTAAAATAACCGGCAGTGTAAATACTTCTTGTGCCTCCCCACCGTTGATGTTGATTCTGAATAGCTTTGTGGTAAAGGGAATATCCTTTTTCTCGTCTTTGTTTCTGCTTGATGTAAATAGGATTGTTTCGTCGTCTTCCCAGTAAAAATTGCCGGTTTTTCCGTCTGTTGTGAATGCCTTTGTTGCGTTTGACTCTGGATCCAACAACCATAAATTGGAATCGTACTTGTTTTCCTCTTCATTCATTTGATGCATCATAAAACCGATTTTAGTGCCGGTCTTATTTTTCTTCAACGTTGAAGGGAATTTAAACTTCAACATGGTATCGATTTTAATCTTCTCCATTGAGTTCACTCCTTTTTATTCGGTTTACTAATATTTTATCACAATATCCATCATATTCCATGCAACGGTTTGAAAAATTTTGCAATGTGAAAAAAAATACAATGTAAAACGTCTATGGTATAATATGATGAAAAATGTTTGCAGTGTCAAACTTCGACGCGATTGTAATCAGCAGTATATAAATTTTTGATTAACAAGGAGGGAACACATCAGATGGCCAAGAAATGGGTTTATTACTTTGGAAAAAGTAAATCTGAAGGCGGATCTCAGATGAAAGAGATCCTCGGCGGAAAAGGGGCTAACCTTGCCGAAATGATCAAGATTGGTATACCGGTACCACCGGGATACACAATTTCAACAGAGGTTTGTAAGTATTATTTTGACCATGGCGAAAAATATCCTGAGGAAATAAAAGCACAGGTTGAAGAAGCTATGGAACTACTTGAAAAGGATACCGGAAAGAAATTTGGAGACAAAAACGATCCCCTGCTCGTGTCAGTCAGATCAGGAGCAGCTATATCCATGCCCGGTATGATGGATACCATCTTGAATTTGGGGCTCAACGACAAAACTGTAGAAGCCATGGCTGAAAAGTCCGGAAATCCAAGATTTGCATATGACTCTTATAGACGTTTCATGCAGATGTTTGGAGATGTTGCTTTGGGGCTTCCCCATGCCAAATTTGAAAAGGCTTTGGATACCGTTAAAGAGGAAAAAGGCGTTAAATTGGATACAGAACTGGATACAGAAGACCTCAAACGGGTTATCGAGCTGTACAAAAAGGTTTATCAAGAAGAAGGAAAAGCCTTCCCACAAGATCCTCATGAACAATTATGGGATTCCATCAACGCTGTATTTGGCAGTTGGATGAATCCAAGAGCTATTAAATACAGACAGCTGAACGGTATTGGAGAGGGAACGCTTCTTGGAACAGCCGTTAATGTTGTTGCAATGGCTTACGGAAATATGGGTGATGACAGTGGAACGGGAGTTGCCTTTACCAGAAACCCATCCACAGGAGAAAAGAAATACTACGGTGAATATCTCAAAAATGCTCAGGGAGAAGACGTTGTTGCAGGTATCAGAACGCCAAAAGATCTGGAAGATATGAAAAATGATTGGCCCGGTGTTTATGATGAGCTCATCAAAGTGTTTGAAAAGCTTGAGAAGCATTACAAAGACATGCAGGATGTTGAATTTACAGTAGAAAAGGGAAAACTGTATCTCCTTCAGACCAGAAACGCAAAAAGAACGGCTGCTGCATCTGTTCGGGTTGCCGTTGACATGGTTGAAGAAGGTATGATTGATAAAAAGACAGCCGTTACAAGAGTAACCCCGGAACAGGTAGAAAGGATG
Organism: Thermotogaceae bacterium; assembly: GCA_030445775.1. GTDB lineage: Bacteria > Thermotogota > Thermotogae > MWEM01 > MWEM01 > JASUTC01. Next base: position 23,858 of record JASUTC010000017.1, read on the forward strand.
CTTCATCCCTTCTTCATTCCCGAAGAAAAGGCAAAGGCGGAAGTCTTGACTAAAGCGCTTCCCGCATCACCGGGAGCCGCAACCGGGAAAGCCGTATTCCATTCAAAGACAGCTGAAGAATGGGTAGAAAGAGGCGAAAAGGTCATACTCGTTAGACTTGAAACCTCTCCTGAAGATATCGGCGGAATGGCCGCAGCAGAGGGTGTACTCACTGCAAGAGGCGGAATGACCTCTCACGCGGCGGTTGTTGCAAGAGGAATGGGAGAACCTGCAGTATGTGGGGCTGAATCTCTCGATGTCAGTGAAGAGAAAAAGCAATTCAAAGTTTCCGGAAAGGTCGTTAAAGAAGGAGACTGGATCTCCATTGACGGCACCACCGGAGAATTGATGCTTGGCAATATCAAGACGGTTAAGCCCGATGGCTTGGAAGGACCTGTTGCTAAGATTCTTGAGTGGGCCAGCGAATTCCAGAGACTCGGTGTCCGAACCAATGCCGATACACCCAAGGATGCACAAATTGCTAAACAGTTTGGAGCAACCGGAATCGGACTTTGTAGAACAGAACATATGTTCTTTGAAGCAGACAGAATCCCAATCGTTAGAAGGATGATTGTATCCAGAAAATTGGAAGACAGACAAAAGGCCTTAAACGAACTGGAACCCATTCAGCAGGAAGATTTCTACGGTATACTCAAGGCCATGGACGGATTAACGGTCACCATCCGATTCATCGATCCGCCTCTCCATGAATTTGTGCCGAAAGAAAAAGAGGCCCAGGCCAGACTGGCAAAGGAACTGAACATCGAATTGGATGAACTGGCTGAAATCGTGAATGAACTTCATGAATTCAACCCCATGCTTGGACATCGTGGTGTCAGATTGTCCATCACCTATCCTGAGATTGCAGTTATGCAAACAAGAGCGGTTATTAAAGCAGCTATCGATCTGAAAAAAGAAGGATTGAACCCAATCCCCGAGATCATGATTCCGCTTGTTGGAATGGAATCCGAGTTGAAGACGCTTAGAGAATTGGTAACTACAGAAGCAGACAAACTCATCAAAGAAGCCGGAGTAGACGTGGAATATCATGTGGGAACCATGATCGAAGTTCCAAGAGGAGCCCTCACCGCTGATGAAATTGCAAAGCATGCGGACTTCTTCTCATTCGGAACCAATGACTTGACACAGATGACCTTTGGATTCAGTAGAGATGACGCCGGTAAATTCATCAAAGAATATCTGGACAGAGGCATCCTTGAATTCGATCCATTCAAGAAATTGGACAGAGACGGCGTTGGACAGCTTGTTAAGATGGCAGTGGAAAAGGGAAGAAAGACCAATCCCAACATCCATCTTGGAATCTGTGGCGAACACGGCGGAGATCCTTATTCCATCGAATTCTGTCACATGGTTGGCCTGGATTACGTCAGCTGTTCCCCCTACAGAGTTCCGGTTGCAAGACTGGCAGCAGCACAGGCAGCCATTAATAACGGATAATAAAGTAAATTTATAATAGAAAAGGGAGGACTTTTTTTGGTCCTCCTTTTTTGCTGTTTATTAAAAAAGGGTACCCACAAGGGGCACCCCTACAAGTTATTTGAAATTTTCTCGCAATTTATGCGAATTGTTTGAATTCCTCTTTTAATAAATCTTTGTTGACTTTTCTCTTAAACAGAGGTTCTTTAAAATCAAGATTTCCGGAAGTCAGATCTTCAAAGGTTTCTTTTTGAATCTCATAAAGAATTCCCATAGGATATTTTTCGGTTTCAAAAGCCTTTTCCAAGGCTGCTGCGCGATCGGTTTTGTCGTGATTTTCGAGAACATACGTGTGATCCTGATACCATTTATAGGTATTCACCTTGTTAAATGTCACACAGGGCTGAAAGATGTCAACAATGGAAAGTCCTTTATGGTTGATGGCCGCTTTGATTATCTCTACCGTCAAATCCTGATTTCCGGAAAAGGTTCTGGCAACAAAACAGGCGTTTTGGGAAATCGCTAAAGCCAGATGATTGATTGGTTCAAGAATTACCCCTTCGGTTTGCACGGGAGTTTTAAAATCTTTCATACTGGTGGGGGATGCCTGTCCCTTTGTCAGCCCATAGATCATGTTATTGTGAATGATAATGGTGATGTCCGGATTTCTTCGGATGGTGTGTATGAAATGATTGCCGCCCTCACCCAGCATACAGCCGTCACCACTTTCTGCAATAACGGTCAGTTCGGGATTGGCTGCCTTAATAGCCGTTGCAGGAGGAAGTGATCGACCGTGTAGTCCGTTAAACATGTTGATATTCAAGTACTGTGGCATCTTGGCTGCTTGCCCGATTCCCGAGACCATGACGGTGCTTTCGGGTTTGAGTTCAAGCTCTTCAAAGGCTTTTTTCATAGCCGTATGTATGCCAAAATTTCCACATCCCGGACACCATGCCATATCCTGTGTATTCATATCCCATGTAGCCATGATCACACCTCCTCCATGATCTTGTTGATTTCTTCGGTTAATTGTTCAACTGAAAATTGAATACCGTCGTATTTAAGGATTTGTTTAAATTGGTTAAAACCGGTCTCTTTCCTGATAAGCTTGGCAAATTGACCCGTTACGTTATTCTCAATAAAGATGACTTGATCATAACTTTCCAAAGTCTTCTCAATCTTCTCAGGCAACGGATAAACCTGTTCAAAGTGCATGAGGGCAATATCAGGACTGTCAATTTCTTCAACAGCCTCTTTAATCGTGTGATAGGTTGAACCCCATCCAATCAGAAGCACTTTTGCATTTTCGGTGTTGTACTGAATGGGCTGGATAACTTTTTTCTCCAATGCTTTAAGTTTTCGCAAGCGTTTGTGAACCATGTCTTTTCTCACTTCAAATGATTCCGTAATATGGCCATGCTCATCATGTTCATCACTGTCCACTTTCACCACTCCGGTTCCGTGTCCGGGGATGGCTCTCTCGGAAATTCCCGAATCGGTTAAAGTGTACCTTTTATAGTTTTCATCGCTTTTGGAAATTCTCTTCTTTGGTTCATCGGCAGATATTTCAAAAGGCTTGACGTTGTAATAACTGTCAACGAAGTATTGATCGGTTAATAAAAAGATCGGTGTCTGGAATTCATCAGCCATTTCAATCG
>JASUTC010000018.1 GCA_030445775.1 Thermotogaceae bacterium
AATTTCTCGGCTTTTGCCGGAAATCCTTATCTGATCAGTCCGGATCTTTTAATCGAAGAGGGTTTATTGACGGAAGAGGAGGCTAAACCACCACTTTTTCCGGAGGATAAGGTGGATTACGGTTCGGTCATCTCTTTTAAAGTCCATTTGTTGAAACTGGCATGGAAGGCGTTTAAGAATAACAAGGCAGAGCATTTGAAAGAACCCTTTGAAACCTTTTGTGAGCGTGAAGCCTACTGGTTGGATGATTATGCCTTGTTCATGTCCATTAAGGATGAACATAACGGTGAGAGCTGGCTGAATTGGGAACATGATCTGCGTCATCGGGTGCCTGAAGCCATGAATAAGGCAAGGGAAACCTTGCATAACAGTATTGCCAATCACAAGTTCTCCCAGTTTTTGTTCTTTAAGCAGTGGGGAGAATTAAAGCGCTATGCCAATGACAACGGTATTTCGATTATTGGGGATATTCCCATCTTTATCTCCAGTGATTCTTCCGATCTTTGGGCCTATCCCGAAGGCTTTTTGGTGGATGAAGACAGGCGGCCCACTCATGTAGCCGGCGTGCCACCTGATTATTTCAGCGCTACCGGTCAGTTGTGGGGCAATCCTCTGTATGATTGGAAGGCCCATAAAAAGGACAATTACGCCTGGTGGAAGAAAAGGCTGAAGTCAACACTGGACATGGTGGATTATGTACGTATCGATCATTTCCGTGGGTTTGAAGCCTACTGGAAGGTACCCGCCGGATCTAAAACGGCTGAAACCGGGGTTTGGGAAAAGGGGCCCGAGAACGATTTATTTGATGCCATCAAAAAGGATTTTGACCGTTTACCCATTATTGCCGAAGACTTGGGGGTTATTACTCCCGAAGTGGATGCCTTGAGAGAAACAAGCGGCTTCCCGGGCATGCGAGTCCTGCAGTTTGCCTTTGGGGGTGGTGTGGAATCCCGGTTCCTGCCCCACAATTACGAAACCAACACGGTGGTGTATACGGGAACACACGATAACGACACCAGTAAAGGATTCTACGAGAAGGCAACTGAATATGAAAGGGATTTTATGAGGCGATATATGGCTGTTAGCGGGGATGATATCAGTTGGGACCTGATTCGACTGGCCATGATGTCAGTGGCTGCCCTTTCCGTTTATCCTTTGCAGGACGTGTTAAGTCTTGGCAGTGAATGCCGGATGAACCTGCCTGGTGTTTTGGGTGGAAACTGGGAATGGCGATTCAAGCAAGATCAGATCGATCCGTTTACCATTGCCAGACTGGCCGATTTGACGGAGATTTATGGCAGATGGACGAATCCGGAAGGTGACGAGGATTAGTTTTAATTAGTTATTTATTGGTATGGGGGAATAAAGGGAAGGCGATCTTAAAGGTCGTTCCTTTTCCTTTTTCGCTGATGACTTCTATATGTGCCTTCAATAAATCCGTTAATTCTTTCACGATGGATAAGCCAAGCCCGGTGCCGCCAAATTTTCTTCTGGAGGAACCGTCGATTTGATAGAATCTTTCGAAGATTTTATCTTTGTATTTCTTTGGGATACCAATTCCGGTGTCAAACAGATAAAAGACTATTTGTTTATCTCTACGCGTTACTCTCAAACCTACGTAACCTTTTTCGGTGTATTTAAGGGAATTGCCGAAGATGTTGTTCATAATTTGTACGAGTTTATTTTTATCGATGGTAAATTTGATGGGAACTGATTTGTCGACGATGAAAAGGGTTTTCAATCCCTTTTTCTTTGCTTGGTCATCTATCCCGAAGAAATAGTTTCGTAAAAAGGGTCTCAAAGTCGTTTCGGTAGGCGAAAGCGTTGTACTGCCACTTTCTATCTTTGACATGTCCAAAATATCGTTGATCAAATCAAGAAGCCTTTTAGACGATTCAACGATTTGATTTAAGAATTGCTTTTTTTCACCGTCTTCTTCGGATATCATGACCGTTTCTGCCATGCCCATGATGATGGTTAAAGGTGTTCTCAACTCGTGATTGATGTTTGAAACCAAATCTGTCTTCAATTTACTGGCCCTTTGGGCATCTTCTTTTGCCTTAATTAACAATTGCTCAAATTCCTTTTGAGGCGTAATATCCCGAACGCTTCCAAGCAAAATAGAGGGAGTACCGTTTTTATCATATTCAACGATCTCGCCTTTTTCCTGAATCCAGACAATTTTACCGTCGGGCCTTCTAAATCGATATTGGACATCGTATTCGGGAATCACATTCCCTTGATAATCAAATAGGACATCAAATATCTGTTCTTTATCTTCTTCCAGTACATGGTCTATCCATGGGTCATCGGTACCGTAAGAGGGGTTGTATCCAAATATGTTTACGCAAACTTCGTCGTAATTGCTCTTTTGCCCTTTAATATCGTACTTTGAAATCCCCACTTTTGCATTTTTTAAAACAATTTCCAACAGTTTTTTGGTATAGTTAAGCTCAAAATTGGATTCGATCAAATTCATATTCAGTTCTTCCATATACCTTTTCTGAATCTCAAGATGGTCCTTTGCTTTGATCAAGGCTTCTTCTTTTTCTTTGATCTCGTGGATATCCTTATACGTTCCCATGATGGTTTTGGGTTTGCCATCAGGATATTTTTCGGTTACAACCCCTTTTATTGAAACCCATCTGTAAGATTGATATTTTTTAAAATGCATGCGGACTTCCGCGTTTAATTCATTGGTTTTTCCTTCTAAACATTCTTGGAAATGCTTGGTTATTTCTTTCCTGTCCTGTTCATGGATACGATTGAGAACCTTTTTCATAACAGCTTGGTCTTTTTCAACGTCAATGGACCAATTGCCCACATCCGATACGGCCATGGCGGTTTCCAAGTTATTCTTCAGTTTTTCAATTTCTTTTGTTTTTGTCATGGTTGCGGTGATGTCCACATGAACGCCGATCAGTCTGGAAGGGCTTCCGTTTTCGTCTTTTTCGATGACCTGTCCTTTATCCAGGATCCAAGTCCAGCCACCCCATGCGTTTTTTAGTCGGTACTTGAATTCATATTTGGAAGACTTATCATTCAGAAATTTGGAAAAACCTTCGTTATACTTCTCAACATCCTCAGGGTGTATCAGATAAGCCCAAATATTGCCCACATTCGCCAAATCTTCCCGTTTGAACCCAAGGATTTCAAAATAACGGTCATCGTACTGTACTTCATCATTAACAAGATCCCATTCCCAAACCCCTTCATTGGCTGCTTCAAGTGCCAGCTGCATTTTTTTGCGGAGTTTTTCAACAATTTCTTTTTGAAGGTCCAGTGTTTTTTCTTTTTCTTCCATCTGATTTTGTAAAACGGCCCTGGTTGAATTGTTTACGCTCGTATAGATAAACCCCGCCAAGTTACCTTGTATTTCAATTCTGTCCCAATTTATTTCCTGGTATTTTGAATTTTTTACGCTATCCACTTTGTCAATATACAGGCCAGGTTGAACTTTTCCGTTAACCATTTTTTGAAAGTATTCCTTCATCCTGGCTTTATAATCATGCCGAAGGTAAAAGTCAAATATACTTTTTCCGATGATGGTTTCAGCTTTTACAGAATACTCTTTCTCGAAGGTTTTGTTGATATAGATAATCGTTCCTGTTAAATCCAGGAGGCCAACGGCTTTTGGTATGAGGTTTAATATTTCAAAAAAGTTTTTTCCATACGTTTGGATCAGTATTTCCTTTGTCAGTCTCATAAACACTTCCTAAATTGTCCCTCTCTACTATGTTTATTTTAACACATATCAACACATGCTGTTATGGGGGTTTTTGTTTTTGGTAACAGTAAGGATTAATAGAATTGGTTTGGGATGGAATGAAAAGTAAAAAACTATTTTTGGGAGGGTAGGAGAATTTGCTGACAATATTTATGAGAACAGCCCTTTGAAATATCTTTGATAATTTAGACAATCAACACAAAATATTGTATACTATCCGTGTAAATAGAAGACTTTTGTGTATCGGGGGAGGTTTAAAATGGAATACTCAAACAGGGTCAAGAAAATGCAGTCTTCGCCAATCAGGAGGTTAATTCCTTTTGCTGAACAGGCGAAGGAGGAAGGAAAAGAAGTCCTTCATTTGAATATCGGACAACCGGACATTGAAACACCCAAGGAGTTTTTCAAAGCCATCGAGAAGCATGCGGGAAAGGTGATTCCCTATTCTCATTCAGCGGGTATCAAAGAACTCCGCCAGGCGTTTTCAAAGTACTATGAAAGATGGCATTGCACCATCACACCTGATGAGATTATCATTACAAACGGAGGAAGCGAAGCAATCATATTTGCCATGGGAACGGTTGCCGATCCTGAGGATGAAGTTGTTGTCATTGAACCGTTTTACGCCAATTACAGAAGTTTTGCCGGTATGCTGAATGTAAATTTATTACCCATTTCAGCCGATCCTGAAGCGGGATATATGGTTCCCGATTTGTCAAATTACGACTCGAAGATCACAAACAAGACAAAGGCCATCATCTTTTCCAATCCCTGTAATCCTACAGGAGCCGTTTATCCAAAAGAAGACGTACTGAGAATATTGGAATTCGCAAAAAAACATGACCTGTATGTCATTGCAGATGAAGTCTACCGGGAATTTGTCTTTGACGGGTTAAAACCCTTCAGTATTATGGAATTCACAGAGTATCACGATCGCATCATCCTTGTGGACAGTGTTTCCAAACGATACAGCGCTTGCGGCGCCAGGGTTGGATTGCTGGCCAGTAAAAACAAAACCGTCTTGGAACAAGTCATGAAAATGGCTCAGGCTAGACTGTCGCCGCCAACGGTTGCCCAAATGGGAACGTTGGGCTTCCTGGAAATGGCTCCGGAATACCTTGAAGAAGTTCGGGACGAATACCAGCGAAGAAGGGATATAGTTTACACAGAGCTCTCCAAGGTTGACGGCCTTTATTTCAAAGAACCCAAAGGCGCCTTCTATTTGGCCGTTAAACTGCCTATTGACAACAGTGAAAAATTCGTCAAATGGATGCTTACTGAATTCGACATCAACGGTGTAACAACGATGGTCGCCCCGCTGGATGGCTTTTACGCCACTCCCGGAAAAGGCGAACAAGAGATTCGAATCGCATACGTTCTTGAGGAAAAACGGCTGATTCAGGCTTGCGAGATCTTAAGAAAGGGTCTGGAAAAGTACATGAAGCTGGCCGCTTAAAGGAGAATAAATTGGTCGAAAAAAACTTTGATCCAAGAAAATTCAAAATCCCCATCGATCGCATCAGGGGAGGTTATTATTCGGACAAATACTTCACCAGATTTGTGGAGGTGTTGAGAAAGGCCCGATACAATCCCAGGGTGCTTTATCAATTTTTCCCGAGACGTGATGCCTGTGTGGTGGGTATTCACGAGGCCATTGCCATTTTGAGAACGTGTACCGGTTATTATCGCGATATCGATAAATCTGAACGACTCTTTTCAAAGATATTAGATGTGGAATACGCCCTGCAATCGGCCATATACGATATGGACCGTGAAAAAATGGACCAGGCCTTTCGTGACAAATGGGACATCCGCGAGCAGTTGAACGCCTTGTGGGTGGACAAATGGAATGAAATTGAAGTCCGGGCTCTCAGTGACGGTGAGATGGCAAAGGATCGAGAGGCCATTATGACCATTGAAGGCGATCCCAATTTCTTTGGCTACTTGGAAACCGTTCTTTTGGGGGTGATCGCCAGGGCATCCAGTACCGCCACAGCTGTGAAAAAGGTGGTCCAAGCCGCCAACGGTAAGCCGATTCTGTTTTTCAGCGCCCGATTCGATCATCATTGGGTCCAGGCAACCGATGGGTACGCCGCTTTAAAGGCCGGGGCAAACGGGGTTTCCACAGATGCCAATGCAGATTATTGGGGGGCTGAAAGTCTGGGAACGATCCCTCACGCGCTGATTGCAGCTATGGGTGGCGATACGGTAAAGGCATCGGAGGAATTTGACAAACATATCTCCGGAACGGTCAACCGTATTGCACTGGTAGATTGGGATAACGATGTGATTGGGACCACAAAGGCCATATTGAAAGACATGTATGAAAAGAAGTATAAAAAACGTTATATAGAGTGTGAATCGGTATTATCCGATATCATTGGTACCGGCAAGGGCAAGATGTACGCCGTGAGATTCGATACTTCCGGTAGTTTGCGTGATAAATCGGTCATACCCCAGGATTCCAATTCTTTGGGAGTGTGTCCGGAGTTGGTTTGGCGTGCGAGAAGAGAGTTTGATCGAATTGGGGCGGATAACTTGAAAATAGTGGTTTCCGGCGGTTTCAACACCGAACGCATCGAGTTATTCGAGCGTTTGGAGGTACCGGTGGATATTTATGGTGTGGGGTCATCACTACTTAAACAAAAAATAGACTTCACCGGAGATATTGTGATGTTGAATGGAAAGGAATGTGCCAAATACGGCAGAGGTGTTGTTGACCATTCACGACTGGAAAAAGTTGAAATGAACTAACATATAAAGGAGCGATAAAATGGAAAAAAAGGGTACGGAACTCGTTAAAACGGGTTTTGCCGACATGTTTAAAAACGGTGTCATCATGGATGTTACGACCGCAGAAGAGGCAAAGGTTGCTGAAGAGGCCGGTGCAGTTGCCGTTATGGCTTTGGACATGGTTCCCTCCGATATTCGAAAGGCCGGAGGTGTGGCCAGGATGGCAAAAATCACAGTGATCAAGGAAATCCTCAAAACCGTCAGCATTCCGGTTATGGCCAAATGCAGGATCGGCCATTTGGCGGAAGCCAGGATTTTAGAGAGTCTCGGTGTTGATTTCATCGATGAATCCGAAGTGCTTACCCCCGCAGATGATAAATATCACATCAACAAATTTGATTACAAGGTTCCCTTTGTCTGCGGATGCCGAAACATTGGCGAGGCGTTAAGAAGAATCAGTGAAGGTGCCGCCATGATGCGGACAAAAGGCGAAGCCGGAACGGGTAATATTGTTGAAGCTGTCAAACATGCCCGCTCTGTGATGGATGCCATCAGGCAAATTAAGAATATGCCCGATGATGAACTGTGTACATTTGCCAAAGACAACGGAGCATCACTGGAATTGGTTAGAATGGTGAAAACACTTGGGAGACTTCCCGTGGTGAATTTTGCCGCAGGCGGTGTGGCCACACCGGCCGATGCCGCTCTTATGATGATGCTGGGTGTAGATGGTGTCTTTGTAGGATCGGGTATCTTTAAATCAAAGGAACCTCCCAAGATGGCTAAGGCAATTGTGCAGGCTGTACTGCATTGGGATGATCCTGAGATGCTGGCAAAAATCAGCGAAGACGTAGGAGAAGCCATGCCGGGACTCTCTGTAGAAGATTTGGAAGTAAGACTTCAAGATAGAGGCTGGTAAATCGATGCTCAACAATTATATGCCTGAAAAACCAGTTGGCATATTATCCATGCAGGGAGCCATTCAAGAGCATGAACAGATGTTGCACGGCATGGGGGTCAACACATTAAGAGTTAAAACCCCGAAACATCTGGAATTAATCAGTGGGTTGATCTTTCCCGGTGGTGAAAGTACCACCATGATCAGGTTATTACGATTCACCGAATTGATCGACCCCTTAACATTTTGGATAAAAAAGCGTTGTTTGCCAGTTTTGGCAACATGTGCGGGAATGATTCTTCTTTCATCCAAAATAGAAAACTATCCCAACCAGCAAACCTTGGGGCTGTTGGATATACAGGTGATCAGAAATGCCTTTGGCAGGCAAATCAACTCATTTGAAGAACCGATTAACATTCTTAATTACGATCACCCATTCAACGCAGTCTTTATTCGTTCCCCTGTGGCTTCTACTCTTGGTAAAGAGGTTGAACCGTTAGCCAAGCATGAGAATTTGGTTGTGATGGTTAAAGACAGGAATATCGTTGCCTGTTCGTTCCATCCGGAATTAACAGGAGATACCCGTATCCATCAAGAATTTCTGAAAAGGGTTGAAAAATGGGAAAATTCTCAAAACTTAGAAGTGCGGTGCTCATAGGGCTTGAAGCTCGTACTGTCATTGTTGAATCTTTTGTAGACAAACAGGCGATCAATCATGACATCGACATCGTAGGTCTTGGAGACACAACGATTAAAGAAAGCAAGAAGAGGATAAAAAGCGCGATTAAAAGTAACGGGTACCCCATGCCAAAGGGAAGAATGTGTATCAATTTGGCACCGGGTGATCTGAAAAAAGAAGGAACGGCCCTGGACTTACCCATGGCCGTTTCGCTTCTATGCTGTTCTGATATTGTCGATCCAAAAAACGCAGAAAACCTGTATTTTTTTGGAGAATTGAGTTTAAACGGGAAGATTCGAAAAGTCCGGGGTTTACTTCCCATATTAATCGCCCTCTCTTCGGAAATGGACGAATCGGAGATCCCAAAAGTGATCGTTCCTTTTGAAAACGAAGAAGAAGCCGGTTTGGCGAAAAATCTCAACGTCTTTTTGGCAAAGGATTTACGGGAAGTCGTGGGATTCCTGAATGGTGCCGAAAACCTCAAAGTACCCGAAAGTACTTATGAGGGACTATCTTATGACAAAGAGATTGATTTTTCGGAAATCAGAGGCCAAAAACAGGCCAAACGAGCCATGGAAATCGCCGCAGCAGGGGGACATAACCTTCTGATGAAAGGCCCACCGGGTTCGGGGAAAACCATGTTGGCCAGGCGGTTGCCCACCATATTACCGCCCCTTTCGGATGATGAATTTTTGGAAACCGTTTCCCTTTACAGTATCAGCGGTAATATTTCCAGCAACACGTTCAGTATGATGAGACCCTTCCGATCTCCCCATCATTCAGCATCCAGAGCGGCTATCATTGGCGGAGGAACGGATGCTCATCCCGGAGAAGTTTCGTTGGCCCATAACGGGGTCTTGTTTATGGATGAATTTCCCGAATTTTCCAAAGATGTGGTTGAATCCATGAGACAACCTTTAGAGGATGCCGTGGTCAATATTTCCAGGGCAAGACTTTCGGTCAGATACCCGGCGGATTTCACATTGATTGCCGCGCAAAATCCTTGCCCTTGTGGTAATTACGGCGATCCGGAACGCGAATGTACGTGTTCCATGCGTGATATCGTCAGATATAACAGAAAACTTTCAGGACCCGTTTTGGACAGAATCGATATGATCATTGAGGTACCCAGGATGAGTTACAGGGAATACAAGAATTCTCAGGAAGAAGAAACTTCTCAATCCATCAGGGAGCGAATTAATCAGGCCATTGAAAGGCAACAAAAGCGTTTTAAAGGAATAGCCTGTGTGAAAAACAGCCGGATGAACCAGAAGATGATGAAACGTTATTGCCGTTTGGATACAACATCGGAGAAATTATTGGAACAGGCGGTTTCACGGTTTAAATTAACAGGCAGGGGGATTAACAAGATACTCAGAGTAGCGTTGACCATTAGTGATTTGGAAGGAAAGGAAAAGATAGAAACTCCGCATATCGCGGAGGCGATTCAGTATAGAGAGAAGTCCGCGGAGGTTTAATAATGGATGTAAAAGTAATCAATGCAATGTTGAAAAGTCTGGTAAAGGTCTTTAACGAAACCATTCATTCGAGGGTGGAATTGGACAAGCCGGAAATTTCTAAAGAATTGGCAAAGGGATATGATCTTGTGACCGTTGTTGGCTATAACGGTTATATGGAAGGAAATCTTGTTTATGGCTTTACTTCCGAGCTGGGAATGAGCATTGTCAGTAGCATGATGGGGATGCCTTACGATAAATTGGATGATTTGGCCATGAGTGCCATCGGTGAACTGGGAAACATGGTTTCCGGGAATATTGCCATGAACTTGGAGAAGATTGGTAAACCCATTGATATCACACCCCCTTCGGTTATTTTTGGAAAGGAGATCCACGTGAATGTGGACGGGTTGATTTTAAAAATACCGGCTCATTTAGATAAATTTACCTTTGAAGTCAACATGGTTATGAGGGAATGAACAAGAAAAACGAAAAGGTCAACCTTTCCGGAGAGCTGAAAAAGCTGAATCTCATTCCCTATTTTGGATTTACCGTTTTTGCGAACATGGCTGTCTCGGGACTTATCGGGTACTATTTGGACAAATGGACCTTTGATAACAAGATTATTTTTATCATATTTCTGTTTTTCGGGATGGCTACGGGGATATACAACGGGATCAAGGAACTGGTAAAGGAATCCAAACAATATGAAGAAAAAAGCGAAAAAAAAGATGAGAATACAGGCGAAAAGACTCCGAAAAAGGGCTTCTGATGATTCCTTTGCAACTTTTGTCAAACGGTTTGTTTATGGTATTATATGGTTGAATTCAGCAGCGCTGATCGTGGCTGTTTTTTTGAGTGCATACGAATTTATTTACGGATTGATGCTTGGTGTTGCCGCATCGCTTTTTTATCTTTGGTCTCTTTCCGAACAAAGAAAAAGACTTTTGTGGCTAATATCCCAGCACAGAACTGATAAAACCCCAAGGGGTTTTGTGGTAAGATATAGTATCATGATCGTATTTTTGATTTTAAGCGGGATGATTTCGGTAATTTCGTTGTTTGGGACGTTCTATTCACTTTTCATGATCCGTTTCATCCTTTATTATATCGCTTATAAAGAAAGGCATGATTAAGAGGGAGGGGTTCTTTTGAGCTTGAGTAAAGGCGAAAAGATTTTTGTGGGAATCATACTGGCGGCTATCATCGTCACATGGCTTTTTTCCCTTCCAAATATTGGCGGAATGGAGCAATTGAGTGAGATGGGCATCGGAACCAAATGGATTTACACCTTTGGCGAAGAGGCCGGATTTTTTACACGTATCAACTGGCTAACCGTTATCATGGGTGGCATCATTTGCCTTGTCGTGATTATTTTTGCCCATGGTGTTTCCAAAAAGTTTTCCATGATACCGAATCGCAAGCAATCCGCTGTGGAGTTGTTTTTGGATTTCATGTACAAAACCGTTGAGGATTCCATCACGGTGAAAGAATATGTCAAACCGGTTTTTGTTATTTCAACCACACTTTTCATCTTTATAGGTGTCGCCAACATCATCAGTGGTATTCCCGGATTAAACGTATCGGTAATCAACGGGGAACCACATTTTTCTTTATTTCTTGACACTTGGTACACCCCCACTTCGGATTTGAATACAAATGCCACATACGCTCTGATGACACTGGTTATCAGTCACGCATTTGCCATCAAGGTAAAGGGATTCGGAAATTGGATCAAAAGTTTCTTTCAACCCGTTTTCATTATGTTTCCAATGAACCTTGTTGGTGAGATTTCAAAACCCATTTCCCACTCACTTCGTTTGTTTGGAAACATTTACGGTGGCGGGATTTTGGTGCTTATCCTCAGCTACATGGTCAAATACCTTATACTGCCAGTGGTATTATGGGGCTTTTTCGGCATGTTTATCGGATTGATTCAAGCCATGGTTTTCTCCATGCTGACAATCGCATATATTGCCGGTCAAATAGAATAAGCAACTGTTAAATAAAAACCGAAAATCAAGGAGGTTAATGATTATGGAACAGGCAATCATTGAGGCAGCAAAATACGTAGGAGCCGGTTTATGTATGGGAATTGGCGCTATTGGTCCGGCCATTGGTGAAGGTAACGTTGGTGGTCATGCCATGGACGCTATGGCCAGACAGCCTGAAATGGCGGGAAGTCTTGTTACAAGAATGCTTTTGGCGATGGCCGTATCAGAATCAACAGGTCTTTATTCATTGCTGATTGCTTTCATCATTTTGTTTGTATAAAAAATCACTCCTTAATACAGGGGAGGTGAACCACTATGGAGTTATTGGAATTTAATCTGACATCAATTGTTATGTTGTTGCAATTCGTTCTTTTGGCCTTTTTCCTTTACAAATTTCTATACCAGCCTTTTTTAAACATGACATCGGAAAGGCAGAATAAGATAAAGGAAGAATTGGAACAAGCCGAAAAGATAAATGCCCAAGCGCAGGAAATGAAAGAAGAGGCACAGAAACGCCTGGCATCTGCTCATGAACAGGCTGACAAGATCATAGAAAACGCCCATAAAACCGTGGATGCCTATACCAGAGAAGAAAAGGATAAGGCACAGGATCAGGCGCAACGCATGATCAAAACGGCTGAATCGGAGATCGAATCTATGAAACGAGAGGCTTCCGAGGCCTTAAAGAAAGAAGCGGTGTCTTTGGCGGTTCTCATGGCTTCAAAAATCATCGAGAAAAAGTTGGATGAACAGGCCCAAAGAGAGTTTCTCACCAAAATGATCAAAGAGGCCGGAAAGGATGACTACTCTTGAAAAAATATTCTCCTTCGCTGATGAGAGCATATGCGGGAGCGCTTTTAGAGAGTGTTTCATCTGAAGAGATTCCCAATGTACTCGAAGGGTTGAGGATATTGGGAGATGCCTTTAAAAATGAAGGTTTTACGGATGTTCTTTTCAGCCCCAACAGAACCGAGTCTGAAAAGGCTCGGATTATCAAACAAATTCTCAACAGCAAGGACGTTCATTCGCGTGCCATGGATTCTTTTATCGATGTGATTGTAGATAAGAGAAGAGAAGGTGTACTGGAATATCTTTACAGGACATTTGAAAGCTTGGCTTATAACAGAAAAAACATCTCAAAAGCGCTAGTCGTTTCTGCCATTTCTTTAACGGACGAGGATCTCCAGCGTATAAAAGACAAACTGAAACAATTACTGAACAAGGAAATAGAATTGGAAATTGAATACGATAAATCCCTGATCGGTGGGATAAAGGTCTTTGTAGATGATCAGGTGCTGGATTTATCGATTGAGGGACAATTACAAAGACTTTCAAAACAAATGATCTCGGAAGAGAGGTGACCCGCTTGAGAATCTCACCAGATGAGATAACCAAGATATTAAAAGAAAGAATCGAAGGATATGAAAAACAAGCTAATTTAGAAGAAACGGGCCGGGTTGTTCAGGTTGGAGATGCCATCGCTGCCGTTTACGGCTTGAAAAAAGTCAAGGCGAATGAAATCGTTGAATTTGATAACGGCACATTGGGGATTGCCTTGAATTTGGAAGAAGATACCGTGGGTGTCGTAGCCCTTGGTGAATATTCTGATATCCGTGAAGGCAGTATTGTTAAACGAACCGGCAAGATCATTGCCGTCAACGTTGGAAAGGAACTTCTTGGAAGAGTTGTGAACCCGCTGGGCCAGCCAATAGATGGTAAAGGTTCCATAAAGACCAACCAGAACAGAGACATCGAGATTAAGGCTCCCGGTGTTATTGAACGACAACCGGTTGATACACCTCTTCAAACTGGGTTGAAATCCATTGACTCCATGATACCCATTGGAAGAGGTCAGCGTGAGTTGATTATCGGCGACCGACAAACCGGTAAAACTCAGATTGCCCTGGATACCATCATCAATCAAAAGGGAAAAGGGGTCAATTGCGTATACGTGGCCATCGGACAAAAAACAGCCAGTGTGGCAAGAATCGTTGACCAATTGGAAAAATATGGTGCCATGGAATATACCACCGTTGTATTGGCATCCGCATCCGATCCGGCAGCACTCCTATATATCGCTCCTTATGCAGGATGTTCCATCGGTGAGTATTTTATGCAACAGGGAGAAGATGCCCTGATCGTCTACGATGACTTGAGCAAGCACGCGGTAGCCTACAGGGAATTGTCGCTGCTGTTACGAAGAGCACCGGGACGAGAAGCCTATCCGGGTGATATTTTCTACCTCCATTCCCGATTATTGGAAAGAGCAGCCCGACTTAATGATAAGCAAGGCGGGGGATCCCTTACCGCTTTACCCATCATTGAAACACAGGCCAATGATATGTCCGCTTACATCCCCACCAACGTTATCTCCATCACGGACGGGCAAATCTATCTTGAAGCGGGATTGTTCTACGCCGGATTCAGGCCCGCTATCAATATCGGACTATCGGTCTCAAGGGTTGGTGGAGCGGCACAGATCAAGGCCATGAAACAAACAGCGGGTACCTTGAGAATAGACCTTGCCCAGTACCGAGAACTGGAATCCTTCTCGCAATTCGCCAGTGAACTGGATGAAGCCACCAGGAACCAGCTGCTGCGCGGAGAAAAACTCATGGAATTGCTGAAACAGCAACAGTTTTCTCCCATGGCTGTTGAAGAACAGGTTTTGGTTTTATTCGCTGGGGTCGAAGGAATGTTGGATCAAATCCCCACTGACAGGATCAAGACATTTGAAGAGGAATTACTCAGGACCTTTAAAAACCAATATCCTGAGCTGCTAAAAGAAATCATCGACAAGGGAAAATTAACCGATGAATTAAAGGATAAATTAAGAGAACTCATTAAAGAATTCACAGAAACCTTCAGTGTGAGCACGCAAAGTCAATAACGGGGGTGATGTCATTTGGGTCGCGGGCAACTCAGAGCCATTAAAAGCAGAATAGAATCAACAAGATCCACCGAACACATCACCCACGCCATGGAAATGGTTGCCACGGCGAAAGTGAGCAAGGCTTTTCGAAGTTGGAAGTCTTTTTCATCCTACGTTGAACGAGTGGATGAACTGGTCAGAGATTGTATTTCCGGGCTGGAGGAATCGCATCCTTTACTATACGATGCGGATAAAACATATGATAAAACTGCAGTCTTTTTGATTACATCAGACATGGGACTTGCAGGTTCCTTTAACTTGGATCTAATCAGAGCGGCTGAAGAGGAAGCTGAAAAATTGGGAGAGAAGTTCGCCGGCTATATGGTCATTGGAACCAAAGGCGTTTCCAATTTCAGATACAGGAAGAAAAAGGTGCTTTATGATGAGGACAGGTTCTACGATAAGCCCAGTTTTTCTACTGCCGAAATGCTGGTGAACCGAATGTTGGATCTGTATGAAGAAAAAAAGGCAGACTCATTTAAAGTGGTTTACAGTAAATTCCAAAATTCCCTTTTACAAAAACCAAGGGTTTTGGATTTACTCCCCATTACACCAACAGAAAACAAATCAGAAGATCGGGCTTACCGGATTGAATATGAATTTGAGCCCGAACCGCTTAAAGTACTGGATGAAGCCCTGCCCCTGTATTTGAAGTCTCATGTGTTGCATTTACTCCTTGAATCTCAGGTCAGTGAACTGTATGCCAGACAAAATGCCATGAGAAATGCCACTGATAACGCTGAAAACATGATTGAACAGTTTACGTTGGATTACAACAAGGCGAGACAATCTTCTATTACACAGGAAATCATCGAGATTGTCAACGGTGCTGAGGCTCTTAAGGGTTAAGTTTTGAATCAGACGATCATCAATACCGCAGAGACGATTATTAAAGAATTCCCGAAAACGCGCACAAACACGGATCCCTATGTCGTATTAATCACGACCATTTTAAGCCAGCGTTCAAAGGATGAAAATACCGAAAAAGCTTCCAACCAATTATTTCAAGATGGTTGGGATGTGTATGAAGTGGCAAAGAAAGACCCGGAAGAGTTGTATGACAAGATCAAGCCCTCCGGGATGTACCGTCAGAAGGCCAAAAACATTGTGGAAACCTCAAAGGTGTTGATAAAGGAATATCAGGGGAAAGTTCCTCCTGATATTGAAAAACTCATACAGTTACCGGGAGTGGGGAGAAAGACGGCCAACATCGTCTTATGGATTTCTTTCGGTATACCCGCCATGGCTGTAGATACCCATGTCCATCGAATCGCCAATCGTTTAGGATGGATTAACACAAAGACACCTGAAAAGTCCGAATATGCGCTAATGGAAATTTTGCCTTCTCGATTATGGGGACCCATCAACGGTTCCATGGTGGAATTCGGTAAGGCAATATGCAAACCAAGAACACCTTTGTGTTCCTTATGTCCGATTAATCAATCCTGTCAATACTATCTTTCAGGAGAAGAACCCAAATGATCCTTGGTTTTGGTATCGATATCATGGATTTGAGAAGACTTGATGAAAAGAAGATTGAAAGACTCAGAAACAAAGTCCTCACGAAAGGTGAAAATGAACAGTTGTATGCCATCAAGTCTCTGAAAAGAAAAAGGGAGTTTTTTTCCGGGCGTTATTGTGCAAGAGAGGCTTTTTATAAGGCCACAGGACGTGGTGTTAGGGATTTCGAATTAAACTCCATTGGCGTGGTAACGGACGAAAATGGGAAACCGTATTTGGAAATTCCTGATGAGCAACTGACATTTTATTTTTTTAGCAATTGTCAGACGTTTTTATCCATCACACATGATGGTGAGTACACCGTAGCCGGAGTGATTGTAGAAGGAATAGAGTGAAAAGTCTGTCACTGAGGTGATTTGTGTTGTACCTTAAGGGAGCCGGAATCGAAGAAATTCTCAGCGGAATCAATATAGATGCGATGACAAGAGATGCTAACACGCTTATTTATTCTATCTTTGATGAACAGTTCGATACCACGTCTACGTTCATATCCGGAGCACCTTCCGCTCATCTGGTGATAGAAAAGTCCGGAGATGTCGTTTCAACTGTTTTCTTTCTGGATTTGAAAAGTGTTTCTTTCTCCTTTTCCCCCGAAGATACTTTAAAAATCGACATACCTGCTGATTTTATAAAAACCATAAAAAAAATCATCTGGAAAAAGGCCAGGATTGTCTGTGCTAAAATATCTTCCATTGAATTTATTGTGGATGAAATAAAGTTTTTCTCGGACTACAATATCACCATCCTTGGTTACTCTTCCACATCAAAAACCCGATTTGAAGAGTTGGAACGGTTAATGAAGGATATACCAAAATCCTTCACAATTGAAGAAACAGAGAAAGTACACTACAACGCTTTACTCATTAATATGATTGCCGTTGAGAGTAACTATTATGAAATGGAAAGCAACGATTATATCGTACCCAATGTTGGAATGGAAGGAATGGAACTATGGCTGGGAACAAATCCCAGATTTTTTTTAGACATTGTGGATGACAAGGATGATGAAATAAAAAGAGAAACAAAACGGTTTTTGTACAACATCATCTTCTCAAGAATTGCCAAGATCCTGTCCGATCACTTTTCCATAAACCATTATTCCGTTTCAAAAGTTGAAAAGGGATTTGTTATCGAACAGCTCAGTAAAGAAAAGATACTTGAATTTCTAAAGATTGTGAAGGCAATCAATCAGCAAGCAAAAGAAATCTTCTATAAGATTATTACAGATAGCGCATTTGAAATTGGATCATTGGAGAAAAGTGCCGAGAAAAAGCTTAACTTGCTGAAGAACTTTTACGATGAAAAAAACATCATTGGAATCGTTACTGTTGCATACTCCAATGAGGAAGACCAGAATCGATACTTGCTTGAAAAATTACTGAATGAAGATATCCCCTCAATCATCGAGGGGATCAAAGAATCTGTGAAGAATATTGATAAACTTCTTAAGTCATGTATTGAAAAAGGGGGCCGGGACCTTGAGTTATTTTGATTCAAATGATTCAACAATGAACCATTCCATTGCAATAGTTTTAAGCGCCGATATGGAAGAAGAAGATCTCAACGAACTAAAAGGCTTGATGAAAGAAGATGGTTTGATTGTGAAAAAGACGGTCAGAGCCAGTCGTGAAATAGAGTCTTTCAAGGAATCCCTGTTTTGCCTTTTCATGGATGGTTATTCACTGGTATTAACCTTTGGGGGAATTGGCATGGAAAGTGATGACATCGTTCCGGAGGCTACAGGCGCTTTGATCGACAAACGACTTCCCGCTCTGGAAGGTGCAATTATGTACTCCCTCATGGAAAAAGGGGCATATTCCATCTTAAACCGAGGAATCTGCGGTATTTTTCATTCCACCGTCGTGATCAATCTCCCCAACAAGCAATATGTCATCAAGGAAATCTTAAACACAATTATCCCATTACTGAAGCAAGGACTCTATAATATTAACAAAGGCCGATACTGATGTCGAATAAAACAAATTTTCTCAGAATTAAAAACAAAAAGATTAGAGAAACAATACAAGGTTACCTGTTCCTGTTACCCTCTTTTGTCATATTGGGGGTTTTCGTTTTTTGGCCCATTGTGTATTCATTTGTTTTAAGCTTTTTCAAATGGGACTTTGCCAATCAAAAGAATCCATATTTTAACGGATTGGAAAATTATCGAAAGTTGTTTGAAATGGACATGGCACTCCCTTATTCTTTTTGGAAGGCTCTGATTTTTTCAGCCGCCTATATTATCGTTGCCGTTTGTATCTTAAAGGCGGTACAAACCTTGATCACCGCCCATGGCCATTTTGAAAATCGGGCTTATGATGCATTCCGCAAAAAACGTCCACTGCATATCATTTTTTGTGCCCTTCTTTTTGGGATCACGTTGATGTTTGCATCCTTTGAGTTGACATGGTTGCTTTTGATTCCAGTTTCTGTGGGATTTGTTTATTTAATATTCATGAAAAAATCTCTGCCGGTCAATGAAGAAAGCGGTCTGTGGACCGGACTGTTTATTATCATTGGTGTATATATTGCCTTGAAGATCTTTAGCGGCGTACGTTATGAACTCTTTGACTTCCTGTTGATTACAAAGGAGTCATCGGTATTCATCAAGGCCATTTACAATACCCTTTATTATGTAATGTTGACGACCCCCACAGGTATCTTTTTGAGTTTGCTGATTGCCCTGGCACTCAACCTACCCTTAAAGGGTAAACTGGTCTACAGAACGGCCTTTTTTATCCCTTATATCACCTCAGTTGTTGCCATCTCATTGGTTTGGCAATGGATATTCAACGATACTTACGGGTTGATGAATTACTTTTTGTCGTTCTTCGGCAGCGGTAAAATCCCATGGTTAACCGATGAAATCTATACGATCCCAACCATCGCCATTGTTTCTGTCTGGAAAATGGTGGGCTATAACGCCATTATCTTTCTGGCGGGATTACAATCCATCGATAAATTTTACTATGATGCTGCCAAGGTTGATGGTGCCAATAGGATACAGCAGTTCAGGCACATCACTTGGCCGCTGCTGTCCCCAACCACGTTTTTTGTCCTTATCGTATCGGTTATCGGGAACTTCAAGGTCTTTACGGAAATCTTTGTCCTCTACAACGAATTACCCGGACCCTACAACAACAGTGGTATGACCATGGTTTACTATATCTTTAACAAATTCTACAAAGATCAGAGAATGGGCGAGGCAAGTGCAGCCGCTTATGTCTTGTTTATGATCATCATGGTTCTGACCTTCTTCCAATTCCGAGCCGGCAAACGAAGAGTCAGTTACGTTTCCTGAGGTGTTTGCTGATATGAAGAATCCCATTTTTAAAATCATAATTTACGCATTGGTATTAATTGGTGTTATGCTCATGATTTCTCCTTTTGTCTGGATGATCATGACCTCATTCAAATTAGACGGTGAAGTGGAATCCTGGCCACCCAAGTGGATCAGCCAATCCTTCAGTTCTCACCGTGAGATAAAACTCTCTTTGGTGCGTTCCGGTGGCGTAACCATTGATTTTTCAGCCCTAACCATCGAAGAATTCTTTAATCTTAACAAGATTATCGAGGCTCAAACCTCAACGCAAAGTCCTCTGGTTTACAGTGTCAACGATGATTCTCCCTATAGAGGTGTTATGACCGTTGATTTTGCTCCCGATAGCGAGACGGTTGACTTTTGCAAAGAAGTCACCCCTGAGGAGTTGGATGACTTGAATGCCCTCTTTGAGTCAAACCAGCCGTTGTCTGAAAATATTTATGAGACCTATTCCAATATGATTCTGATCGAAGATCCCATGACCATGATCAACACATTGATGAATTTCCTGTATTATGAGCATGACAGTCCCTTGACTCGAATGGTCCTTGTCAAAGACATACAAGCTGTTACGGAAAAAATCTCCAGCTTCATCAATCAAAACGGTGACAAGCTGAAAAACCACACCTCATTTGAGATCAGTCCGGAAGATGACGAACAGACACGTTCCGAAAAAGCCTCCAAAAAGGCTTATACACAGATGGTGGTTGATACCATTGAAAGTAAATTGGGAAAATTCAGCCTTTATTTGGACGAGTTCAGAAAGGGAAATCCCATTGTCAGTAAAAGCGAATTACAGGCCTTTTTAAACAGAGCTCGAGAGCAATTCAATGAAGTAACGCTTCCTGAAGGTTATGCCAGTTGGGCACCATTACGCCTCTTGGAAAAGAACGTCGTCACACCTTTGTTTTCCATTTTCAATTCCGTCAATCTGGGGATAGAGGTGTACACATTTTACAACGAGATTCAAGATCTGACATCAGAAACCACAAAACTGGTATTCAAGTTCAGTGAACCCGAAACCATTGCCCAAGAGATCCGAACGGCCTTGGAGGATACCGGATTTTCAAATGAAAATAAACAACTACTGAATCAATTAATTTCAAATAATCTGGAAAACAGCGTTAATGAAATCTATAAGAGATTAGACCAGCGCTTTGAAGCAGAATTATCCAATTATGACATGACGAAAAAGGAAAAAAGCGCGTTAAACTCGAGAGTGAAGGCTTATTGCGAACAGTTCACCGGTATTTTGTCCGGCCATTCCACATTGGAAAACACTTTTCAACAACAACTCTTGAACGGCGAAGATCCCACACAGATCATAAACGACTCTTCATTGGAACGAGGACAGAAAGATCTGATGCTGTCAATTCTGACCCAAGCCGAAGCGTATTTAACACGAACCACACAAGATCAAGGCGAAAGTTTCAGATTACTGGGAAAACGGTACGAATCTGAGGTATTTGCCCAATACTACACGTCGTTGTATTCACAAGTGTTCAACAAGATGGAAATTATCGAAGCACCTGAATTTGTGGAGTCAGTTATATACAGGAATCTGGCTTCCGTTGAGATTCAACTGAAAGACGTACATCCCATATGGTTCTGGGATGAAAACACCCGAATGGAAGTGGATTATACTTTCACCGATGTATTTAAAAACATCTTCCAAAATTATGTCAACGCCTGGAAAGCCGGAAAGTACTTTGGACAGTATTATCTCAACACCATCTTTGTGGCAGTCACCACAACGGTTTTGGATATACTCTTCGCCTGTATGGCCGCTTTTGCCTTCTCAAAAATGAAATTCTTTGGAAGGGATTTCATCTTTATGCTCTTTTTGGCCACCATGATGGTTCCCGGAGAGGTGTTGCTGGTTCCCAATTACATCACGCTTTCGGTATTTGGATGGATCGACACCTATTATGCCCTGATTGTCCCCTGGACGGTGAGTGTCTTTGTCATATTCCTGATCCGCCAACACTTTATGAGTATCCCGGATGAATTGTACGATGCGGGGAAAATGGACGGGATCTCCAAATGGGGTTTCTTGTGGAAAATCATGGTTCCCCTCTCAAAACCGGTCATTATCACCGGATCTTTGTTAAAGTTCATCGGAAGCTGGAACGCCTTCCTTTGGGTGTTAATCGTTACAAAAAGTCCGGAAGTCAGAACCCTCCCGGTGGGATTGGCCAATTTCAGTTCAGAAGTGGGGACTCTATACAACCAGCTCATGGCAGCTTCCACATTTTCCATGCTGCCCATTGTTATCCTGTTTCTGTTCGTTCAGAAGTACTTCATACAGGGAATTGCACGAACGGGGTTAAAATAGGTTATATAAAGGAGACGATTATGAAAAAATCAACAATCATGTTATTTGTTCTTTTGTTCTTGGTGATAACAAATTGGGGCGCCAATTACGGTGGGTCAATTGGCGTTGCCATTCCTACAGATATTTCTGAAACCATCGACCCCCATAAGGCCACTGGTGCGCTCACCTTTGAAATCCTTTACAACATCTATGAAGGACTGATACAGGTGGATAAGGACGGTCAACTGGTCGGGCTGCTGGCAACGGATTGGACCATTTCAGATGATGGGCTTCATTATACGTTTAAATTGAAAAAGGGTGTGAAATTCCACGATGGCAGTTCTTTTACGGCTGAAGACGTTAAATACACCTACAATCGGGTGATGGATCCCAAAACCGGATACGCGAAAGCTTCCAATTACATGGTAATTGATCAGATTCAAACCCCTGATGACTATACCGTTGAATTCACCTTATCAAAGGCCTATTCGCCATTTTTGGCACTGGTATCCAAGATTCACATTCTGCCTTCTGATTCAGACATCAA
This sequence comes from Thermotogaceae bacterium, assembly GCA_030445775.1. GTDB lineage: Bacteria > Thermotogota > Thermotogae > MWEM01 > MWEM01 > JASUTC01. Next base: position 22,125 of record JASUTC010000018.1, read on the forward strand.
CTTTGACTTTCAAACGGTGGGGACGGGACCCTTTTACTTGAAAGAATGGAATCGGGACCGTTATTTACATCTGATCAAATTTGAAGACTACCATGTAGAGGGCATTCCCTACTTGGATGAGGCCTATTTTCGTGTGATTCCCGATGAGAACAGTCGGTTTATCAGCCTGCAAACAGGTGCGGTAGATGTGATTCCAAGAATTGACCAAAGCTTTATGTCACGAATCGAACGAGACCCATCCGTTAAATACGAACGGGCTCCCATGAACCTGGTACAATTTATGGCCATCAACAACAAAAGGGCGCCTTTAGATGATGTACGCATCCGACAGGCTGTCAATTATGCCATCGACAGGGAATTGCTTATAGAATTTGTTGCAGAGGGCCTGGCAAGACCGTTGACAACACATATGACGTTGATGAGCCCCTATGCCCTTGAATACAACAAATATCCCTATAACCCTGAAAAAGCCATGGAGCTTCTGGAAAAAGCGGGGTACAGCTTTGGAGAACTGGAATTGACCATTGCGTTACCTCAACCGTATGAATTCCATCAGAGAACCGGTGAAGTCATCGCTCAAATGCTGGAAGCGGTTGGGATTAAAACCAAACTCCAGATTGTGGAATGGGGAACCTGGATCTCGGACGTTTACAACGGCAGGGATTATGACATGACCGTTATCGGCATAGAAGGCGAGCCTGACCCGTATATTTATCTGGATCGGTTCTATTCATATGCCTCCAGAAACTTCACCAACGTGGACAGTGAAGAAATCGATCAATGGTTGGATCAACTGGCTATTGAAAGTGAATTTGAAATCAGAAAACAACTGGTGGACAAGATCCTGAAAGAACTGGTGGATCAAGCGGCATCCTGTTGGCTCATGGAGCCGGATGAGATTGTGGCGTTGAAAAACAAGGTTATGGGCTGGACGATTTACCCCGTCTATGTGGATGCCCTGAAAGACGTATGGATAGAAGAGTGATTGTATGAGACTGATCATGGACGTTGGTAATACCAACCTGACCCTGGGTGTTTGGGATGGCAAATCATTTGTGGGCAAATGGCGTATGCCCACCGATACCATCGACACGGAAGATCAGTTCTTTTCGGCCATTTATCCCTTGTTGTTAGCCGCAAAGATCGAAGTTGAAAGCATCGACACCATTGCCATTGCCTGCGTCGTTCCCGGAACTATCGGGATTTTCAACGCATTTGCAAAGAAGTATTTCAAAACAACACCCGTTTTTGTCTCACCGATGGAGGGGCTGGACGTTACCTGGAAGGCCGACAACAACGCAGAAATAGGCCCTGACCGTATTGCCAACGTCCTGGGGGCAAAGGATCATTTTGGCTCCAACGCCATCATTCTGGATTTTGGTTCTGCCATCAACGTAGACATCCTACATGAAGACGCCTTTGTGGGAGGGGCTATCCTGCTGGGTATCACCACGGCCATGAAGGCGCTTTTTTCCAAGGCGGCCATGATTCCGCCCGTTGATTTGTTTTTTGAAGACCATTATCAGGGAACAAACACCGGGGACAACATTCGCATCGGCCTGGTGAACGGCACCTATCACGCCTTGGAGGGAATTACGGCAAACATAAGAAAAGAGCTCAATACAGACATGCCAATCATCGCCACCGGGGGGTTATCGAATCTCTTTCATTTTGAAGGATCTTTTATCAATCATTTTGACGATGATCTGACCCTAAAAGGGGTCATCTCTTTCCAAAACAGGGTTTAAAAGGATTTCCAAATGACCCCTTCCGGCTATCTATGGAGCTCTTCACTAGGGCCTTAGTATCCTCCTATTCTAAACGTTTCTTATCAAAACTAATTATACAGAAAGTACTACCCAATATCCCAACAGGTATTGTGCTATAATCCTTCTGCAATAGGCGATTTTTATAGGAATGAGCCAAGAAATCGTTGAAAGGGGACTATATGGACCTGTTTGAGAAATGTGACAAATACACCTATGCAGATGAAATAAAAGAAATGGGGATTTACCCGTTTTTTCACGCTCTGGAATCAAAGCAGGATGTTGTTGTGACAATGGAAGGGAAAGAACGCATCATGCTGGGATCCAACAATTACTTGGGGTTAACCAGTGACAAACGGGTGGCTGAAGCTTCATCGGATGCTGTAATGAAATTTGGTACAGGTGTATCCGGCTCTCGATTTTTAAATGGAACCACGACATATCATCATTTGCTGGAAGAAGAGCTGGCTGATTTTTTAAATAAAGACTATTGTATAACCTTTTCAACAGGATTTCAGGCAAATCTGGGTGTTATTTCCGCTTTGGCCGGAAGGCATGACACGATTTTCTGTGATAAAGAAAATCACGCCAGTATTTACGATGCCTGTCGGTTGAGTTATGGCCGAATGGTTCGCTATGAACATAATGACATGATGGACTTAAAGAGGCAGTTGGAAACCCATGAAGAAAATCGCGGGAAACTGATTGTTACCGATGGTGTTTTCAGCATGAGTGGCGAAATCTGTAAACTTCCCGAAATAGTTGAATTGGCAAAGCAATATCACGCACGAATATTGGTAGATGATGCTCACGGTATTGGTGTCATTGGAAAAGGGGGAAGAGGAACAGCCTCTTTTTTTGGTCTTGAAAAAGATGTAGATGTGATTTTAGGGACTTTTTCAAAATCTCTGGCCTCTTTAGGTGGTTTTGCTGCGTCCAATCAAACGGTGAATAATTATATTAAACACAACTCCAGACCTTTTATTTTTAGTGCCGCCCTACCTCCGGCCAACATTGCTGCTGTGAGAAAATCACTTGAAATATTAAAAAGTGAACCTGAGATCATCTCTCGATTAAGAGATATTTCAGCCTATTGCAAACAACAACTGAAACAAAACAAATTGTCTATTTTAGATACCGCTCCAACACCCATCATCCCTTTATACACCTATAACCCGATAAGAACCCTTCAAGCCTGTAAAATTCTATTTGAAAAAGGCGTTTATGTCAATCCGGTTTTACCCCCAGCGGTTAAAAAGGAAGACTGTATGATACGGCTTATTTGTACTGCAAATCATACCAAACAGATTATCGATAAAGCTGTTTCAATCATTGCAGAAGTTCTACATTCACTTCCTTTTGAACCAGCAATGCCTGAGGATATGCTATGACAAAAACAGCTTTCATCACCGGTGATTCCAGCGGAATCGGTTTTGATTTGGCAAGACAATTACATACAATAGGCTATAAAGTTTACGGGGCATCCCGATCAAAGCCACCTTTTCCTTTTTCCTGGGAACATTTGACAATGGATCTAAAATCAACGGACAGTATTCAGCAAGCCATTCAACAATTGAAGCAAAAGACCAGGCAGATGGATGTATTAATCAACTGTGCCGGATACGGTATTGGGAATGCCATAGAATACACCACCTATGAAGAAGCATTAGCCTTGTATCAGGTGAATGTCCTTGGAAGTTTTGAAGTAATCAAACAACTGTTACCATTATTGAGAAAATCAAAAGAGGCAAAGATCATCAACATCGGTTCCATCGCCGGAGAAATAACCATTCCTTTTCAAGCCTTTTACTCCATGAATAAAGCGGATTTGTCCATCATGACTCAAGCTTTAAGATACGAACTGAAACCCTTTAACATCGACTGCTCCGTCGTTTTACCCGGAGACACAAAAACCAATTTTACAAGCAATCGTATCGCCTTTGTGAAACATGATGAACTCTATGGCAATAGAATTAAAAGCTCCTTGGAAAAAATGGCGAAAGATGAACAAATGGGAATGCCTGTGGAAAGTGTTACACAAGTCGTGATCAAACAACTAAAAAGAAAACGAATGAAACCCAAAGTGGCTGTTGGCAGTCAATACCGCTTTTTTTTATTATTAAGCAAAATCCTACCATATCCATTAAAGGAAAAGATTATTTATAAGATGTATGCAGATGAATGATTCATTCCCCAGTCAATAAATACTCATGAACTCATGATGTGCGCCAATGTAACGACATAAGACAAGCAAAAGAAACATATAAGACATAAATGCGATTTTAAAAGGAAAAAGAACCAAAACAGTCATTGACAAAGGAAAGCGGAATTAGTGGATTAAATAACATTCTGATTTTGATTCAAGGGCTACTCTCAGACAGAAACCGTGGTATTAGCATGATCGCTTCCGATCTGTTAAACAAACGTGCTCATACAACATTGACACGATTTTTGAATCAATACGACACGTTCTGGTTTATCCCAAATGAAAACGTTGGACCTACAGACTAACCAGATAACAGACAACAGTCCCCTGCAAAATCTCCTGAATCTGGAACAGATTAATCTTATAGAAAACGAAGTCATAGACCTCAGTCCCCTTTCAAATATGACCGAACTTAAATGGCTGACCATGTATAACAACTTTGTCAGCGATCTCAACCCTTTGACAACACTTTTGAATTTGGAAAGAATCGAAGCAGAGACAATAAAATCACAGACATCACCCCCATTGTTCAAGGACCTATCAACAGCTTGGAAACAGTCAATATCCAAAATAATTTTCTTGATCTTACTGAAGGATCAGAAGATATGAACAACATTCAGATGCTTATCAATACTGGAATTTTGGTGCACTACCGGCCTCAAAAATAAATTGTTTTAAACCATTCGTATAAAAATAATGCAAGGCTTCTTTAAAAGAAGCCTTGCATATATTACATTAACAAAAAAAACAGAAAAATCAAAAAAGTTCCTCGATTTTTTCATATAAAAGTCTAAATTTATCAGAAAAAGGCTGATACGCTTTGGTTTTTTCCAAATCCGGAACTATCATAATCGCTTCATTGCGGTATTTTTGAACAAATTCAAG